>JAEWBW010000671.1 GCA_023390955.1 Pseudomonadota bacterium | reverse complement strand
CGTCGATGTCATGCGGGAATTTCTTGTCCAGCGTCGGCGCTTCCGCGAGCTCGTAGAAGGTGCCGTCGATCTTGACGCGCTGAAAGCCCTTCTTGAGCCACTCGGCGAGCTCCTTGCGGTACTCGCCTTTGCGGCCGCGCACGACGGGCGCGAGCAGATAGAGGCGGGTGCCCTCGGGCAGCGCCAGCACGCGGTCGACCATCTGCGAGACAGTCTGGCTCTCGATCGGCAGGCCCGTGGCCGGCGAATAGGGCACGCCGACGCGCGCCCAGAGCAGGCGCATGTAGTCGTAGATCTCGGTCACCGTGCCAACGGTCGAGCGCGGATTCTTCGACGTCGTCTTCTGCTCGATCGAGATGGCGGGCGACAGACCGTCGATCTGATCGACGTCAGGCTTCTGCATCATCTCCAGGAACTGGCGCGCATAGGCCGAGAGTGACTCGACATAGCGGCGCTGGCCCTCCGCATAAATGGTGTCGAAGGCGAGCGAGGATTTGCCGGAGCCGGACAGGCCGGTGAACACCACAAGCTTGTCGCGGGGAATCTCGACGTCGATGTTCTTGAGGTTGTGCTCGCGCGCGCCACGGATCGTAATTGCACGCAGGTGCGAGCCCGCGTTGTTCGTCTGGCGCTTCGCCTTGATCACTTCATCCATTCCCGTAGCCCCCAAGCAAATATCGAGCGCGCGGTCGCGCCATGGTGTGGCGCGCTTGGCCCCGGAACCGGGATCGGCGCGATGGGTGTGCAGCGAACGTAGGAAGAACGAGGAGGGATTTCCAGAGGCGTCTGCGTTTCGTCAACGGATTGTTGTGTTGCTGGCGGCACTTGGCAGTAGCAAGGCAGCAGGAACCCGCTGGACGGACGTCAAGGCAAACAAAAAGGCCGGCGCAAAGCCAGCCTTTCCGTTGAAACTTCGCGTGACGCGGAGGATCGGTGTTTTCAAGCTCAGTACTTGGCCACCACCGGGGCGTTGAAGTGATAGTTCACGCCGAGCTGCACCGTGTGCAGATTGAGCGTGCCGGAGTTCAGGGGCGCACCGAGGCCACCGAAATAGGTCTCGCTGGCGAGGCTGCGATAGAGGTACTCGCCCTTGATGGTCCACTGCGGAGCGATGAAGGCTTCGACGCCGGCGCCAACCGTCCAGCCCGAGTGGAAGTGGCTGTCCGAGACGGCCGCGGCGGGGACGGCGATGGTGATCTTGTTGTTGATCCAGGCGTAGCCACCGGTGCCGTAGAACAGGACGTTGTTGGCGGCCCAGCCGATGCGGCCACGCACGGTGCCCATCGCGTCGGTCTTCGAGGTCACGGTGAGGACCACAGGAGCTGCGCCGAAGGCAATGGGTGCGGAGGCCGAAGCGCTCACGTCAGCCCAGGCGCCGTCAGCCTCGAGGCCGAACACGACGTTGCCGGACTGCCAGTTGTAACCGACGGTGCCGCCGACGAAGCCGCCCTGCATCCGCGCGACGGAGGAGCTGTTTTCCCAGGCGCCGCCACCCATCGCACCGAGGTAGAACCCGGTCCAGTTGTAGACCGAGGCCACAGCCACGGGTGCCTTGGTGTAGGGGCGAGCGGCCAGGTCGGCAGCCGAAGCGGCGGCGCTCATTGCGAGCAAGCAGGCCGAAGCCAGAAGAATCTTTTTCATTTTCAACGCTATCCCAGTCCCATTTACTGTTTTTGCCTTCCGTCGATCGGGAAGGACCATTGGACCCATCTGTCCAACTACGCGCTGTCTTACACCGCTAAAGCTGCAAGTTGTGTGATGGAGATGTCACAGTGCCCGGGAAAAGGTCAGGGGTGCTGGCCCTTCCGGGCCGCAACCAACAAAAAGGCCGGCGCGAAGGCCGGCCTTTTGAAGGTGATGTGGAGGAGATCAGTACTTCGCGATCACCGGACCGCCCCAGCGATAGTTCACGCGGACGAGGCCCATGTCGACCTCCTGGCTGATCCGGTCGGTGCGGAGCACTGTTCCGGTGGCATCGGTGAAGTTGAGGGTGCGGTTGCCGAGGAAGATGTGGTTGTACTCGACGCCGACCGACCAGTTCGGTGCGAAGCCGAATTCGAGGCCGGCACCGACGGTGGCGCCCCAGCGCGTCTCGCGGGCCGATGCGAGCACCGTGCCGGCGCCGACGAGGCCGGGCGCAACGCGGAAATCGTACTTGTCGCCGACCACGGCGCCGCCGCCCTTCACGTAGAACAGGGCGCTGTTCCAGGCGTAGCCGACCTGACCGGTGATCAGGCCGAACGAGTCGATGCGCGTGCGGGCCTCGACGGCAGGGGCGATGAGGGGGCTGACATTGCTGCCGGAGAAGTCGGCCCAGTTGCCCTGGCCCTCGATGCCGAACACCCAGGCACCCGACTGCATGCGATAGCCGAGCTGGCCACCGATGGTGCCGCCGGTCGCGTTATGGCAGCCGTCAGAGCCAACAACCACGCCACCCACGACGTTGTCCCAGCACTTGCGGCTCGTTCCGCCGCCGCCGTTGAGGCCGATGTAGAAGCCGCTCCAGTCGTAGATCGCGGCGACCATCGCCGGCGCCTTTGCGTAAGGCCGCGCCGCGAGATCGGCCGCGGAAGCCGGAGCCGACATGCCCAACGCCAAAGCACCAATTGCACCCAGCAAAATCTTCTTCATTGTTTCCCCCGGATCCGACCGCTTCTCGTTGTCCCCGAAGCGGCCGGTCAAGCGCGACGCCCAAATGAATTCCAAGGCAAAACGTAGCTCGAATCGGACAGTGAGTCCGTGTCGCTGCAGACACACTCGCCGGCGGAGTGAGTGGTCCTAAGTTAGCGTAGGTTAGGCACTTTTCCGTGCATAGGCCGGCTGCGGGCGGTCCCGGTTGAACATGCGGATCGATGCTCGCAGCGAGCCCTCTGGTTCCATTGTCCGCCTGGAACAAAGCTGGAACATTGGCGTTGGCGATGCTATATGTGTGGGGATAACCTGCGGGGCGACGGACTGGGCGGCCCCCGCGAGCGTATAGGTCCCTCAACAAGCGGCGGCGAGCGGTTGTACACGGCTCCGGCTTTTTCGAAATTTTGCAGTTTGGAGTGGAGAAGCGGCGATGGCGGGAAGCGTCAACAAGGTCATTCTGGTGGGTAATCTCGGCAAGGATCCCGAAATCCGCCGCACCCAGGACGGGCGGCCAATCGCAAATCTGAGCATCGCGACGTCAGAGACCTGGCGCGACAAGAACAGCGGCGAGCGCAAGGAAAAGACCGAGTGGCATCGCGTCGTGATCTTCAATGAAGGTCTGTGCAAGGTCGCCGAGCAGTACCTGAAGAAGGGCGCCAAGGTTTACATCGAGGGTGCGTTGCAGACCCGCAAATGGACCGACCAGAGCGGCGTCGAGAAATACTCCACTGAGGTCGTGCTGCAGGGCTTCAACTCGACCCTGACCATGCTCGACGGTCGCGGTGGTGGCGGTGGCGGCAGCTTCGGTGACGACGCGGGCGGCGACTTCGGCTCCAGCGGCCCGGTCAGCAGCGCGCCGCGCCGTCCGGTCGCGGCCAGCGGCGGTGGCCGCAGCGACATGGACGACGACATCCCGTTCTGAACGGGTGACCGTAGGGGCGACTTCGCTCCTCGCGCGCGATACCAAGATTTCCTGACAATCGTCCAAGCGGGCTCGGATTTTCCGGGCCCGCTTCAGATTCTGCATGAGCTCGTGAGCAGTGGCCGGCGGCGAATGGCGTTAGGTTGCTGTTAATGCTACTCGCCTGGTTCCGCGCACCGGCATGT
>JAEWBW010000129.1 GCA_023390955.1 Pseudomonadota bacterium | reverse complement strand
GCCGACGGCCGCGACTGCGCCTATCTCTGCGATATCGCCATCCACCCGGACTGCCAGGGCCAGGGTCTCGGCCGCGCGATCATCGAGCGGTTGCTTTCGCAGTGCGGCGGGCATCGGAAAATCATTCTCTACGCCGTTCCCGGCAAGGAGGCCCTTTACGAGCGCCTCGGCTTCCGGCGGATGACCACGGCGATGGCGATCTTCGAGGACCAGGCCTCTGCCTTTCAGCGCGGCTATCTGACCGCGCCTTGATCCCGGCCTCGAACCGCGGCTCTTCAGCACATCGGAAAATCCGTCGCAGCCCCCGGCCTTTCAACAGGCAGGCGTGGCCCAAACATTGACGTCGACTTAAGTCGTGAAGGAACATTGAGCCGTCGAAATCATCAAAACTTCACGGGCCCTGCGCAGGATTGCCACGGAGATTCGCCCGAGCCTGCCCATGGGAGACCCAAACCGTGCATTCCCAGCCCCAAGACTGGTATAGAGGCCGGTCTAAAATATTGAAGGAGCGGCTTTTTATTCGTACTGGCGAATTCCACTCCGGCCGAAAACGCGCTACCAGAGGGCCGGGGGGCATGCTTGAAACCGGCTCCGGAGCGAGCGGGTTGATGGCCTGTCCGCTGGCCGCCGGTTCATCGGCCGCCAGTTCGCCGGTCACCTTGGCCGCGGGAGCCTTGTTCGAGGTCTAGATGCTGGAAGCAATACGCAGGGCGATGTCGTTTCTGCGCCAGAAGCAAATCCTGCATAAGCTTGGCGTCGTGATCAGCGTGACGGTCATCGGCATCGCCTGCTATGTGCTCTACCACATGCTGCGAGGCATCGACGCCAACGAGGTTCTCGAGGCGATCAAGAGCACGGAGCCGCGCCAGATCGTGTTGGCGGCCGTGTTCGTCGCTGCCGGCTACTTCACCCTGACATTCTACGATCTGTTCGCGACCCGCGCGATCGGTCACGCCCATGTGCCGTACCGCGTCAACGCGCTGGCCGCTTTCACCAGCTATTCGATCGGCCACAATGTCGGCGCCAGCGTGTTCACCGGCGGCGCGGTGCGCTACCGGATCTATTCGGCGCACGGCCTCAACGCCATCGACGTCGCAAAAATCTGCTTCCTCGCCGGCCTGACCTTCTGGCTCGGCAACGCTGCGGTGCTCGGGCTCGGCATCTCCTACCATCCGGAGGCGGCCGCCTCGATCGACCAGCTCCCTGCCTGGTTGAACCGGACGCTGGCGCTGATGATCATCGCCGGGCTGATCGGTTATGTGATCTGGGTCTGGAGCCACCCGCGCGTGGTCGGCCGCGGCCCCTGGACGGTGGTGCTGCCCGGCGGACCGCTGACTTTGCTCCAGATCGCGATCGGCATCATCGATCTCGGTTTCTGCGCGCTCGCCATGTACGTGCTGGTGCCCGACGAGCCGAATCTCGGCTTCGTCGTGGTCGCTGTGATCTTCGTCTCGGCGACGCTGCTCGGCTTCGCGAGCCACTCGCCCGGCGGCCTCGGCGTGTTCGACGCCGCCATGCTGGTCGGCCTCTGGCAGATGGACCGCGAGGAGCTCCTGGGCGGCATGCTGCTGTTCCGGGTGCTCTACTATATTGCGCCCTTCGTCATCTCTGTAATCTTGCTGACGTTTCGCGAGGTTATCATCGGCGCGCGGTCGAAACGGCTGCAGCAGGCCGCACTCAAGCTCGATCCCGGCCCTGCGCGTGAAGCCGCTTATGTGAGAGAGCGTAGCGACAAGAGCGCCTGAGAGCATGATCCGGACCCGGCGGGCCGCGTTAGCGCAAAGTGTGAAGCGGTTTTCCGACAAGATCATGCTCAAGAGATAGCTTAGTCCAGGGAGAAGCCTGCCCCGATGGCGATCGACGCCCACTCGTCTCCTCCGGTCCAGCCGTGGTCGGACCGGCTGCGGCATTCGGCAATCGTCCTGATCGCCGCGGCGCTGGTGCTGTCCGTCGTGGTCTCGCTCGGAGAATTGTCGGTGCGGTCGGCGATGGCGGTGTTCGTCTGCATCGCCGCGGCGGCGCTGGTCCCCTGGCGGCTGCACGACACCGCCGCCTCTCGCGACGACGTCCGCCGTATCAACCCGGTCGAAAATGCCGCTGTCGCAGCCGTCGTCTCGGGCATGCCCGATCCGGCCGTGCTGCTCGATCGCGCCGGCCGCGTCATCCACCTCAACGCCGCAGCCGCCCAGCTCGCGCCGGCGCTGCGCAAGAACGAGCTCTCGCAATTCGCGCTGCGCTCGCCCGAGATCATCACCGCCTTGCGCGAGGCGATCGCGACAAGCGAGCCGCGCCGCGCCACCTATCTCGATCACGTGCCGGTCGACCGCTGGATGGAGCTGGTGATCACGCCGGTGACGGTGCCGACCAATTTCGGCGGCGCCGACAAATGCATGCTGATGACCTTCCACGACCAGACGCCGCTGCGCCGGGTCGAGGAGATGCGGGCGGACTTCGTCGCAAATGCCAGCCACGAATTGCGCACGCCGCTGGCCGCGCTGTCCGGCTTCATCGACACGCTGCAGGGCCAGGCCAAGGACGATCCCAAGGCGCGCGAGCGCTTCCTCGGCATCATGCACACGCAGGCGACCCGCATGGCGCGCCTGATCGACGATCTGCTGTCGCTGTCGCGGGTCGAGCTGTCGGCCCATGTCCGGCCTGACCCGCTGGTCGACGTGGTGCCGATCATCCTCCAGGTCGCCGACGGGCTCGAGCCGCTGGCGCGCGAGCGCCAGGTCGAGGTCGAGACCAGCCTGCCGGAGGCACCGGTGATGATCGCGGGCGACCGCGAGGAGCTGCTCCGCCTGTTCGAAAACCTGATCGAGAACGCGCTGAAATACGGCGCCTCGGGCGGACGTGTCATCGTGTCGCTGAGCGCCGGCGCGGCCGCTGACGGAACTCAGGAAATCCGCGTCATGGTCCGCGATTTCGGCCCCGGCATCGCGCCGGAGCACCTGCCGCGGCTGACCGAGCGCTTCTATCGGGTCGATGTCGGCGACAGCCGCTCGCAGGGTGGAACCGGGCTCGGATTATCGCTGGTGAAACATATTGTTAACCGCCATCGCGGCCGTCTTTTGATCGAAAGCGTGCCCAAGCACGGCGCCACTTTCACGGCCTGTTTTCCCCAGGCGCGACCGACCGTCGCGGCATGAAATCTGTTTGATTTCATAGCTTTAGCGCTGTCATCCAGCTGTCACCAAACCTTCGTAAAAGCTCAGCCGACGGCTCCTAAAGGGGCGTCGCGGGGAGCGCGATCGGGCGCCAATGGCGCTTCGCTTCCCAGTATGGAGACAAGCATGAATTTCATCAAAACGATCGTCGCCGTCGGCCTGATGGCCGCGTCGACGTCGGCCTTCGCTGCCGACATCACCGGCGCGGGCGCCACCTTCCCGTTCCCGATCTATTCGAAGTGGGCCGACGCCTACAAGAAGGAGACCGGCAACGGTCTGAACTACCAGTCGATCGGTTCGGGCGGCGGCATCAAGCAGATCCAGGCCAAGACCGTGACCTTCGGCGCCACCGACGCGCCGCTCAAGGCCGAGCAGCTCGAGAAGGACGGTCTGGCGCAGTGGCCGATGGTGATGGGCGCGATCGTTCCGGTCGTGAACATCGAAGGCGTCAAGCCGGGTGAACTGGTGTTCGACGGCGAGACCTTGGCCAACGTCTATCTCGGCAAGATCACCAAGTGGGACGACGCCGCGATCAAGAAGCTCAATCCGAACGTCAAGCTGCCCTCCGAGGCGATCACCGTGGTCCGCCGCTCCGACGGTTCGGGCACCACCTTCAACTTCACCAACTACCTCGCCAAGGCCAGCGCTGACTGGAAGAGCAAGGTCGGTGAGGGCACTGCGGTCGAGTGGCCGGTCGGCGTCGGCGCCAAGGGCAACGAAGGCGTGTCGGGCAACATCAGCCAGACCAAGAACTCGATCGGCTATGTCGAGTACGCCTATGCCAAGCAGAACAAGCTGACCTACGCCGGAATGGTCAACAAGGCCGGCAAGACTGTTCAGCCGACCATCGCCGCGTTCCAGGCGGCTGCGTCCAATGCCGACTGGTCGAAGGCTCCGGGCTACTACCTGATCCTCACCGACCAGCCGGGCGATGCGTCCTGGCCGATCACCGCTGCGACCTTCATCCTGATGTACAAGGATCCGGTCGACAAGGCGGCGTCCGCCGAAGCCGTGAAGTTCTTCAAGTGGGCTTTCGCGCACGGCGACAAGATGGCTGAAGAACTCGACTACATTCCGATGCCGGACTCGGTCGTGAAACTGATCGAAAAGACCTGGTCTTCGGACATCAAGAGCTAAGTCGCATTGCGCCGGGGAGGGACCGTCCTTCCCCGGCGTTTTTGTCCAGCGAGCCTCGCTGGATTGGGGGCTGACCGGGGTCAGTCGGAGTTGTATCGTAAGGGGTGTGGCGTGTCAGATCTGGCCGTTCAGGGGACTTCGTTGGAAGCTGCGGGACCTTACGATCGGGCGCGTGCGCTGAGCGCTTTCAAGTTCGGCGACAAGGCTTTCTATTGGACCACGCGCATTGCCGCGATCTCGGTCCTTCTTCTTCTGGGCGGCATTATTCTGTCGCTCATCGTTGGCGCCTGGCCGGCGATAAAAGAGTACGGTTTAGCGTTTATCTGGACGGCGCGCTGGGCGCCCTCGGCCGATCCTCCGGTGCTCGGTGCGCTCGGACCGCTCTACGGTACGGTGGTGACGTCGGTGATTGCGATGGTGATCGCGATCCCGGTCGGCCTCGGCATTGCGATCTTCCTCACGGAACTGTGCCCGCAATGGCTGCGCCGTCCGATCGGAATTGCGATCGAGCTGCTCGCCGGCATTCCATCCATCATCTACGGCATGTGGGGCTTCTTCGTCCTCGGGCCGTTCCTCGCCAATACGTTTCAGCCGGCGATGATCAGGCTGTTCGAGGGCGTGCCGATTCTCGGTTCGATCTTCGGCGGGCCTCCGTCCTATCTCAGTCTCTTTAACGCGGCACTGGTGCTGGCGATCATGGTGCTGCCGTTCATCACTGCGATCTCGCGCGACGTGTTCGCCACGGTGCCTCCGGTCCTGAAGGAGGCGGCTTACGGCGTCGGTTGCACCACTTGGGAAGTGGTTCGCAATGTCGTGCTGCCCTATACC
>JAEWBW010000102.1 GCA_023390955.1 Pseudomonadota bacterium | reverse complement strand
AATTGTTGCCGTGATAGCACCAGTAGAAGAAGTATTCGGGGTAATCGAGCCAGCCCGAGAACACGTTGGTGAAGAGCGGCATCTCCTTCTTGTTCAGTTCAGTGCGCCAGTTGGCGCCGGGCACCTTGTTGATGGTGGTCTTGATGCCGAGCTGCGCGAGGCTCTCCTGCACCAGCACGCAGAGCGGCTCGTTGACGCCGGCGAAGTTGAGATCGAACGAGATCGTGGTCTCGAAGCCGTTGGCGTAGCCGGCCTCGGCCAGCAGCGCCTTCGCCTTCTCCATGTCCGTGTTGAACTTGTGCGGCTGCGGCCAGGCGACTTCGGTCGGCTTGTCCTTGGCCGCGCCGAACATGGGATTGCCGAGGCCGAACAGCACGGCGTCCATGATCTTCTGATAGGGCATCGCATAGGCCATGGCCTGCCGCACCTTCGGATTGTCGAACGGCGGCTTGGTCACGTTCATGCCGATATATTGGATACCGTTGGAGAATGGCAGCGACACCACGTTGAGCTTGCCGTTGGCCTTCATCTCCTGGAAATCCTTGAACGGCAGCTCATAGGAGATGTCGGCATCGCCGCGCTCGAGCAGCGCCCGGCGGTTGCCGGCCTGCGGCACCATGCGCCAGATCACGCGCTTGATCTTGGGCAGGGGACCGCCGACCCAGTCGTCGTTGCGCTCCATCACCACTTCGGTGCCGGCGGTCCACTTCACCACCTTGTAGGCGCCGGAGCCCGCGGTCTGCTGCTTGGTGAATTCGAGGCCCCAGGGATCCTTCTCGCTGGCGTTCTTCTTGACCAGCTCGGAATTGACGATGCAGGGCACGATGACGGCAAGATCGGGGATCGTCAGCTTGTCCTTCTTCAGGAAGTCGACGCGCACCGTGTGGTCGTCGATGACGACGAACTGCTCGGCCTTGGTGAGCGATCCCGCGCTCATCTGGAAGGTCGGGAAGCCGCCGACGCTGACGGCGCGATCGAGCGACCATTTCACGTCTTTCGCAGTGACCGGCGTGCCGTCGTGGAATTTGGCGTTCTTCTTCAGCTTGAAGGTGACCGACATGTCGTCGATCTTCATGTCTTCGGCGAGCTCGCCCTTGAACTTGTCGCGATCGTAATAGGGCACGCCGCCGGGGCCGCTCTTCATCTCGTGGGTGATCAGGCGGTCGTAGCAATTCCAGGACACCTCATAGCCGGGCACGTTGGTGCCGACACCGTGGATGTCGAGATTGTTGGGGCCGCCTTCCGAGACGATCAGCAGCGTCTCCGAGCGCGCATCGGCATAGGCGGACGAGATCACCTGCGGCATCGCCGGAAGCGCCGCGCCTGCGGCCAATCCCGATACGGACTTGAGGAAATCGCGGCGCTTCATGGCTACTGCTCCAACACTGAGGTTTTTGGTTGGAACTGGCTTCGCAAGGTTCGTGCCAGAGCTTAACGGGACCTTACCATCGACCTAATCGATTGAATTTGCGTAAGAAAAACATCCTCCCAGCCAGCGGGGACGACAGCCCAGATCGCGGGCATTGCATACAAAGATACGTATTTGCCTATTTAATAGACCGCCCGAAGCTGACGCTCATTCGATGAGCTATTGGCAAAAGTCCTCATTGTTGACGCGCAGGCAGCGGGGCGCCGCAACCGTCTTCAGCCTGCCGCAGCTATCTCGGCTGTCCACTTTCTTCAGCGCACGCAGCGCAGCCATGGTCGGACGATACCAGAGGAAGCGCTCGTCGGAGAGCTGCGAGGCGCGGCGCAGGCCCTGGATGGTGGCGGGGTCGAACACCCCGCCTTGCTCCCCGGTGAAGCAATCGAGCCGCGCCAACTGACCCTGGATGAGCTGCACCAGTTCGCGACCCTCATACGTCGGTCCGGCGCTGTCGAGCACGGTGATCTCGCGCAGGCGCGAGGCCGCAAGCCGTGCCTCCTCGGCCTCGGGCGCATCCGGAAACAGCGCTGCAACGAGATCATAGGCTTCGGGAGTCCGGGTCTGCCGCGCGCGATCGAGCACCAGTGCCGCAGCGGAGGGCCCCGCCGGCGCGCCGCTCGCTGCACCCTTCCTCAGTTCGGCAACGGTGGCACGCGCCTCATTGGCCTCGGGGCTTGCCGGAAAACGGTCGATCAGCAGATCGTAGAGCGCAGCGTTGCCGGTCTCCTTCGCGGCAGCGAGCAATTGCGCGGCCTGGCTCGGTGGAGGCGGCGGCGGCACGAAGAAGAAGTCGAGCTCGAGCGAAGTGGATTCCCAGGGGATCTGCTGCTCGCCGGTGGCCAGCCGCACCTGGCGGCGCACGCTCTTGAACAAATCCTCCAGCCGCTCGCCGGGCACGATCATCGCCTCGGCCAGCGCCCTGGTGTAGGGGCTGTGGCCATCCTCGCCGTCGAAGGCGGCCTTGCCCGACCCGGTGGCCGACGCGATGAACACGCCGTAGACCGCGCCCATCGGCACCAGCCCGGTCGCAGCTGCCGCGACGCCCGGCGGAAACGGATTGTCGCGGCAGGCATCGACGATGAGGATGTTGAGCGCATTGCCCGACGCCGACAGGCGATCGGCCAGGCGCTTGACGGCGAGGGATTGCGGCGCGATGTCGGCGCGCTTCCTGATGTCGGCGCTGACGGGCACGAGGTAATTGACGCCGTCGCTCTCGACGCCATGACCGGCGTAATAGAGCACGGCCACGGTCGAAGGACCGCGCGCCTTCACCTTCTGCGCAAATTCCTCGACGTCCTGCGACAGGCTTTTCAGGTCGCGATCGGCCACCGCGGTAACTTCGAAGCCGGTCTGGCGCAGCCTGTCGGCGATGAGCTGCGCATCGCGCCCCGGATTGGCGAGCGTGCCGAGCTTTGCGTAATTCGCATTGCCGATCACCAGCGCCAGCCGCGGCGCGGAATCGGCGACCGGTTTTCGCGGCTCGGATGCGGCGCGCGCGGGGCTGATGGCCAGCGCGATGAGCGCGGCGGCGAGCCATATCGCAAGACGATTTATTTGCATCTGCATCATTACAACCATCAGCGAACGACGTTACGCAAACGATGTTGATCTGTCATGTCGGCGAGTGAGGAAGCCCCGCTCTCTCATTCCCTCCCCCCTTGCGGGGGAGGGGCAGGGAGAGGGGTGCCACGCGGGGACTCTCTCGATCGACCGCGCGAGGCGAATTCGGACATACCTTTTGCTGAGCCACCCCTCTCCCCCGCCCTCCCC
>JAEWBW010000089.1 GCA_023390955.1 Pseudomonadota bacterium | reverse complement strand
CTGCTTCACCCTCTCCCCCTGTGGGAGAGGGTGGCTCGCCGCGCAGCGGCGAGACGGGTGAGGGGTATGTTTCGGCGAGCGCAGATGCTCTTGAGTTCGCCGAGAGAGACCCCTCATCCGGCGCTTCGCGCCACCTTCTCCCACAAGGGGAGAAGGAAGAGGAAGGCGCGCTCCTCAGGATGAGGAGTTGGATTATCGTGTCAGAAACTTCGTGATCGCGGCGCCAAGCTTGGCGCTGTCGAGCGGCTCGCCAAGCGACGCCTTTGCCACGGCCACGACATCGTCCGGCGCCTTGCCGTCACGCAGCTCGCAGCAGACATTGGCAAAAGCCGCATCGAATTCCGGATGCGGCTGCACCGATAGCGTGGTGCCGCCCTCGTAGAGCAGGCCGGCATGCGGCGTGAATTCCGATGACAGGATGGTGCGCGCGCCAGCAGGCGCCTCGATCACCTGGTCCTGGTGCGAGCAGGCGATTGCGAGCTGATCGCCGTCGACGACGCCGTTCTCGGGCGTCACCTGATAGACGTGCCGGCCGATGCCCCAACCCTTGTCGGATTTGCGCACCACGCCGCCGAGCGCCTGCGCGATTAACTGATGGCCGAAGCAGACCCCGACCATCGGGGTTCCCCGCGCGTGCGCGCTGCGGACGAAGTCCTCGAGCGGCGCGATCCAGTCGAGCCCGTCATAGACGCCGGCCGCAGCCCCCGTGATCAGGATCGCATCCACGTCACCGGGCTCCGGCAGCGCCGCGCCGTCGGGGATGCTGACGACATCGATGGTCGCGGCGGGATCGGCGGCGTGCACCATGCGCGCGAACATGTCGGGAAACGAGCCGTGGTGCTCGCGGTATTTCGTCGGGACGCGCCCGGTCTCGATGATGGTGATGCGTGCCATGGCTCGAAGATATGAGCCGGTGCCTGACGATGCAACCTTGATCGCGGCCGCCGACAGGACTAAGAGAGGGCTCTAAATCAGGATATTCGCAGCCATGGATTTCTCCCCGACCGCAAAGCCGCTCTGCCTTGCTCACGGGGACATTTGTATCCATGCCTGCTTCGATCATCCTGTCCGGCCTGTCGCTCGTCACGCCTGACGGCCGCTCTCTTCTCTCAGACCTCAACCTTACCTTCGGATCCGAGCGCACCGGCCTTGTCGGCCGCAACGGCGTCGGCAAGTCGACGCTGCTTGCTGCAATCGCAGGGCGGCGCATGCCGCAGTCCGGCCGCATCATCGTCAGCGGGACGATCGGAGTGCTGCGCCAGGACGTACAGATTCCGGTGGGTGCGGGGGTCGTCGACCTCTTCGAAGTCCGCGCTGCAATGGACGCGCTTCGGCGCGCCGAGCGCGGCGATGCATCGAGCGACGAACTATCCGAAGTCGACTGGACATTGGAGGCGCGCATCGCCGAGGCGCTCGCCCGCGTCGGGCTGGCTCTCGCGCCTGACACCGAACTCGCACGCCTGTCGGGCGGCCAGATCACGCGGGTGCGTCTGGCAGCGCTTCTGTTCGCGGCGCCGGACTTTCTGCTGCTGGACGAGCCGACCAACAATCTCGATCGCGGCGGGCGCGGCATCGTGGCAGATCTCATCGCGGCGTGGCGCGGCGGCGCCGTCGTCGTCAGCCATGATCGCGAGTTGCTGGAAGCCATGGACGCCATCGTCGAGCTGACTTCCCTCGGCGCAACGCGTTACGGCGGCAACTGGAGCCATTTCCGCGCGCAGAAGGCGCTCGAACTCGGCGCCGCAAGGCACGACCTCGCGTATGCCGAGAAGCATCTGCGTGAGCTTGACGACAAGGCGCAAGCCGCCGTCGAGCGCAAGGCGCGCAAGGACAGCGGTGGCGCGAAGAAGCGGGCCAAGGGCGACATGCCCCGCATCCTCGCTGGTGCGCGAAAGGATCGCAGCGAGGACAGCGGCGGCAAGGGCGCGCAGGTGACGGAGCGGCGGCGGACAGAAGCGCTCGACGCGCTCGGCACGGCGCGCCGGCGTATTGAGATTCTGCAGCCGCTCTCCGTCAAGCTCGCGTCGACGCGTCTTCCGGCGGGAAGGGAGGTGCTGTCGCTGATCGACGTCAGCGCCGGTTACGAGCCTGGACGGCCTCTGCTGCGCAATCTGTCGCTCGCGATAGTCGGGCCGGAGCGGGTCGCGTTGGTCGGGCCCAATGGATCCGGCAAGACGACATTGCTGAAGCTTGTCACGGGTGAGCTGCAGCCACTGACCGGCGCCGTCCGCATCGGGACGGGCTATGCCGTGTTCGACCAGGCCGTGAGCCTGCTCGATCCGGCGCTCACCATTTTCGAGAACTTCCGTCGCATCAATCCGACAGCCGACGCCAACACCTGCCATGCAGCGCTCGCGCGCTTCATGTTTCGGGCCGATGCCGCCTTGCAGGTCGCGGGCAGCCTCAGTGGCGGCCAGTTGTTGCGGGCAGGTCTTGCCTGCGTGCTCGGCGGGACGGTGCCGCCGCCGCTGCTGATCCTGGACGAGCCGACCAATCATCTCGACATCGACTCGATCGAAGCCGTCGAGGCGGGCTTGCGGGCCTATGACGGTGCGCTTCTCGTCGTCAGCCACGACGAGGCGTTTTTGGAAGCGATCAACGTGACGCGGAGGATCGATCTCGCCGATCCCGGCTTTCGCTAAGCGGTGCCGCCGGGCTCCAGTGCCTCGCCCATCTCCAGCGGATGCGCCATGGTTTCGTGCAAAGCATTGCGGTCGAGCTCGCCCTCGGAGATGCTGATCACGACGCAGGCGACGCCGTTGCCGATCAGATTGGTCAGCGCCCGGCACTCGCTCATGAACTTGTCGATGCCGACCAGGATCGCGATCGACTGGATCGGGATGTCAGGCACGATCGACAGCGTCGCGGCCAACGTGATGAAGCCGGCGCCGGTCACGCCGGAGGCGCCCTTCGAGGTGATCATGGCGATGCCCAAAATGCCGAGCTCCTGCCAGATCGTCAAATTGGTGTTGGTGGCCTGCGCCAGGAACAGCGTCGCCAGCGTCATGTAGATGTTGGTGCCGTCGAGGTTGAAGCTGTAGCCGGTCGGGATGACGAGGCCGACCACCGAGCGCGAGGCGCCGAGATGCTCCATCTTCTGGATCATCTGCGGCAGCACCGTCTCCGACGACGAGGTGCCGAGCACGATCAACAGCTCGTCCTTGATGTACGCGATGAAGCGCAGGATCGAGAAGCCGGAGAGCCGCGCGATCGATCCCAGCACGATCAGCACGAACAGGATGCTGGTCAGGTAGAACGTGCCGATCAGGGCCGCGAGGTTGAGCAGCGAGCCGAGGCCGTAGGCGCCGACCGTGAATGCCATGGCGCCGAATGCGCCGATCGGGGCAACCCGCACGATGATGCGGATGATCCCGAAGAACATTTTTGCGGCCTTGTCGATCGCGTCCGCGATCGGCTCGCCGGCCTTGCCGAGGAAGGCGATGGCAAAGCCTGAAAGGATCGAGACCAGCAGCACCTGCAAGAGGTCGCCACGCGCGATTGCGCCCACATAGCTGTCCGGGATGATCGCCATCAGATGGGCGACGATGCCGTCTTCGTGCGCCTTGGTGACATAGGTTGCCACCGATTTCGGATCGATCGTGGCGGGATCGATGTTGAAGCCACGCCCGGGCTGGAGGAGCTCGCCGACCAGCAGGCCGATGGCGAGCGCGACCGTCGACACCGTCTCGAAATAGATCAGCGACTTCAGCCCGACCCGGCCGACCCGCTTGAGGTCGCCCATCGAGGAGATGCCGTGCACCACGGTGCAGAAGATCACCGGCGCGATCATCATCTTGATCAGGGCGATGAAGGCGTCACCCAGCGGCTTCAGCTCCTTGCCGAGTTCCGGGCGGAGATGACCGACGAGCACACCCAGCACGATCGCGATCAGGACCTGGACGTACAGGATCTTGTACCAGGGTTGATGGCGACGAGGAGCGGTCGACGGAATCGCGACAGAAGTCATGAGGAAGGGCCCGGGCAGATTCGATGGGATGGGCCCGCATCATGGGGCGGCCGTCACAGCGCCTACAATCACATTTTCGTCGTCACTTGCCAGTTTGCACGATGGCAGGGCTGACGCAGAAGCGGGACTGGGGCGATCTGGCAAAGTGGGCCGAAGCGGACTACATCTGGGCCATGGCCGACAATCCGCTCGCAGAGTTCATCGACCGGCACCAGCGTCTGTTCGTGCTGACTGGCGCCGGCTGCAGCACCAATTCAGGCATTCCCGACTATCGCGATGCGCACGGCAACTGGAAGCGGACCCAGCCGGTCAATTTCCAGGACTTCATGGGCAAGGAATCGACGCGGCAGCGCTATTGGGCGCGCAGCCTGATCGGATGGCGGCGGTTCGGCCAGGCCGTGCCGAATGACGCCCATCATGCGCTGGCGAAGCTCGAAGCCGGCGGCCGCTGCGAAATGCTGCTGACCCAGAATGTGGATCGTCTGCATCAATCCGCCGGGCACCGGCAAGTCATCGACCTGCACGGCCGGCTCGATCTCGTCCGCTGCATGGGCTGTGGCGCGAAGACCGGTCGTCACGACTTTCAGCAAGCCCTGAGCGAGGCGAATGCGGACTGGCTGACGCTCGACGCGGCCTCCGCGCCGGACGGAGACGCCGATCTCGAAGGGCATGACTTCGCGTCATTCCGTGTTCCCTCTTGCGAGGAGTGCGGCGGCATCCTCAAGCCCGACGTCGTGTTCTTC
>JAEWBW010000071.1 GCA_023390955.1 Pseudomonadota bacterium | reverse complement strand
CATGCGCGGGGAAAACCATCGTCTCGTCCGGCAGCTTGAGCAGCCGGTTGAAGATCGATTCGTACTGCGCGCGCGACGAGCCGTTCTGGAAGTCGGTGCGGCCGGTGCCGCGGATCAGCAGCGTGTCGCCGGTGAAGACGCGGTCGCCCATCAGATAGGAATAGGAATCATCGGTGTGGCCGGGCGTGTACATCACGTCGAGCGAGAGGCCCTCGATCGTTACCCTGTCGCCGTCGGCGACCCGCATCGCCACCACGTCGGCCTTGGTCTGGTCGCCCATCACGGTCATGCAATGGGTACGGTCGCGCAACTCGGCGAGACCGGTGACGTGGTCGGCATGCAGATGGGTGTCGACCGCCTTCACCAGCTTGAGGTCGAGCTCGCGCAGCAATTGGCAGTAGCGGTCCACCTTCTCCAGCACGGGATCAAGGATCAGCGCCTCGCCGCCGGGCCGGCTGGCCAGGACGTAGCTGTAGGTGCCCGAAACGCTGTCGAAGAGCTGGCGAAAAATCATGGCAGGACCCGGTGCGTGACGATTCCAAAATTATACTACGTCAAGGGCCTGAAAGAGAAGCAATTCACTGCCGTTTGAAGAACATGTGAAATATTTTTGCTGTGCGGGATGAAAGGTGAAGCTGTCCCGCCGACTCGCTGTCGTCCCGGCGAAGGCCGGGACCCATAACCCCAGGAAGGTGTTTGGCGAAGACTGGTTGTTCGGTACTGCGACCGTCCGCGAACGATAGATCACGCGGTATGGGTCCCGGCCTTCGCCGGGACGACAGCAGCCCCTACGGTCGCACCAGCGTGTACCCGTTCTCCGTCAAAAACAGGATCTGCGCGACACCCACCTGCACCGGCGTGGCGGATGGCAGGATCTCCGGCCGCTTGCCCGTGCTCCGCTCGATCGTATCGACCGTGTTCAGGCAGATATCGAAGCGCACGCCCTGCGCGATCAGGCTCTCGACCTGCTTGCGATGCTCATTGCCGGCCAGCAGCAAATCGATGCCGGGGCCGAATGCAACGACCTCGATCGCGACCTTGTCCGGATCGTAGTGTTTCAGGAGGTTGTTGGCGACGCTGATCACCAGTGCCTGCTTCCGCACATCCCCGTCGGAGAGCTGAAGGATCAGCTTGTGCTCGGCGAACGGCTTGTCCTGCAGCGGCACCTGCTGTGCCCGCGCTGGAGGCGCAAGCGTGGCGCAAACCAGCGCGGCCACGATCATCGCGAAAAGGCTTTTGATGCGCATCATCCCTGTCCCGTGATGCCCGGATTGTCGTCGACGCCCTTCAGGGTGACGCCGGAGCCGAGGCGTTCCGGGATCATCCGGCCCGAGCGCAGATATTTGCCGACGACGTCCCAGACCGGCGCGCCGGCTTGCGGGTTGATCGAGGCCCAGCCCGCGACCTTGTAATGCCTGTTCGCGGCAAGCGGCTTGCCGTTGTCGAGCCGGAGATCGGAGATGCGGCTGCCGACCGCATTCGCCGGCGCGCAGGTGTAACCGAGGCCGCCGGCGCGGACCATGTCGCCGCCTTGCTGGTAATAGGGATCGGGGTTGAAGAGGTTATCGCAGATGTCCTCCAGCACATCCTTGATCTGCGCGCCGGTCATTTCCTGCACATAGGTCTCGGGATAGCTGATCGCGGTTTCCGCGAGCACGTCCTCCATGGTCAGCGGCTGGCCGGCGAGCGCGGTGACGCCCCAGCGGAAGCCGGGCGACAGCGCGATCTCCGCATCGAGCCCGTGGCGCAGTGCCGTGCAGATCAGCTGATCGACAGGGCCGGAAAAATTGCCGCGGCGGTAGAGCAGGCGGTCCGGCGTTGCGATCTTCTCGGACCAGTCGGTCACATGCGGCGCGCGCAGCCGGCCGATCAGCTCGGCCATAGCCGCATCCGGCTTCAGCAGCTCGGAATAGACCGGCAGCAGGCGGTAGCGGACATCACTGACCTTGCCCTTGTCGATCGCGAGATCGAGCACGGCCAGGAATTTTCCGTTGGAGCCGGCATTGGTGACGAGGGTCGTGCCGCTTGCGTTCTTCACCGCGATCGGCTGCGGCACGGCATCATGGGTATGGCCGCCGAGGATGACGTCGATGCCGGTGACGCGGCCTGCGAGCTTGAGATCGACGTCCATGCCGTTGTGCGACAGCAGGATGACCGCATCGACCTTGTCGTTGCCGCGCAGCTGATCGACATGCGCCTGCAGCTCCGCGTCGCGGATGCCGAAGGTCCAGTCCGGCGTGAAGCGCTTTGGGTGCGCGATCGGCACATAGGGAAAGGCCTGGCCGATGATGGCGACGCGGAAGCCGCCGAGCTCCCTGATGGTTGACGGTTTGAATACGCGGCCGGTCGCCTTGTCGAAGGAAGCCGCGTCGTTGAAGGCGGCTTCCTCGGTCAGGAAGACGTTCTGCGCCAAAAACTCGCCCTTGAAGCGCGCAAGATTGTCACGCAGCACCTGCTCGCCGTAAGTGAACTCCCAATGCCCGGTCATCGCCTCGATGCCGAGCAGGTTCGCAACCTCGACCATGTCGCGGCCCTGCGTGAGGTTGGCGAGCCCGGTGCCCTGCCACATATCGCCGCCGTCGAGCAGCAGCGAACGATTCTCGCCGACATCGCTGCGCAGGCGATCAATCAGCGTCTTCAGATGTGCAAAGCCGCCGAGCTTGCCGAAGCGCGCGGCGGACTTTTCGAACTCGGTGCAGGTGAAAGCATAGGCGTCGGCGCTGTCAGGCCGGATCCCGAACCGCTCCAGGAAGGCGCGGCCGACCAGATGCGGCGGCCGTCCCGCCATCTCGCCGATGCCGATATTGACGCTGGGCTCGCGGAAATAAACCGGATTGAGCTGCGCGTGGGTGTCGGTGAGATGCAGGATCCGCGCGTTGCCGAACTTGTCGAGGTCGTAAAGGCTCGCATTGTCGGCGCCGCGCGCAAGCCGGGGTAGCCCGGCAATCGCCGTGGCAGCACTTGCGCCTTTCAGGAAATCGCGGCGGCGGATCGCCATCTTGAATTCTCCGCCCCCTTCACACGGTCCGGACTGTCTCCAGAGGACAGTCTAGCGGATTTCCATCGCCTTCCAGGCTTCTTTTTCGGACGTCGCCTGGTAGATGGAGGCCTTCGCCAGCGCCTCGGCGGCCTTTGCCGCGGCAACGGCCTGGTCGAAATTGCCGCCCTCGGCCGCCTTCTTCGCGGCTGCCAGTGTCGAGACGGTCGTGGTCCACTGGTGGCGCAAGCTGACGGCTTCCTTGCTGGCGGCTTCGGCGGCGGCATAGGCCGCCTTGTAGTCGTCCTCAGTCGCGGCGCGCGCCGGCGTCACCGCAAAAGCGAACAGCAGGCCGATGGCAAGATAGCGCTTCGTTGCCAGTTTCATGGCCGTGCTCCCGGTCCGGAAATCGGCAGCCCGTTGGCGACATAGGACAGGAAATATTCGACGTCGCGATATTCATCCGCCTGCGGTTCCAGCGGAACAGCGCGGGTCTGGCTGTTGCAGGTGATGAAGCGGCGGCTGGTCGTGCCCATGCCGCTCCATTCCGAACGATAGATCGGCATCGCGTTGACGATGCCGAGTGCCGGCGCCAGGATTTCGGCGCGGATGCGCTCGCCCGGGCTCTGCACATGGCAGCTCGCGCAGGAGAAATTCATCTGGCCGCGCCGCGTGTAGAAATAGCGCTTGCCGTTCTCATAGGCTGCAAGCGCACGCGGATCATCGGGAATCTTGATGTCCATCAGCTTGCCGCGCGAGGTGTAGGCCATGTACGCCGTGAGCGAGGCCATCTCGTCCTTGACGTAGGAGTAGGGCGCTTCACCATTGGCCTCACGGCAGCGGTTCAGCGCGAGCTCCAGCGTGATGACCTTGCCTTCCTTGGTGTCGAAATAGGGATAGTTCTGGCGAATGCCGATGCCGCCGTTCGGGAAGCAGTCGGCATAGGTCTTGCCGTTCTTGAACGGCGTCGCGAACATCTCCTTGCCGGCATCAAGCGCGAACTCGTAGGGCGGAAACTCTTCCTTCTCCTGCCACTGCCGCTTCAGGTCCTCGTTCATGGAATAAGGACCGTTGACGAAATCCTCGTGCTTCACGTTCGGAAACTTCTTGTAGAAGAAGTTCTGGAACGCATTTGCGTCGGCGACGGGATCGGTCTTGTCGGCGGCGATCACCTGCGGCGCCGTCATCGCGAATGCGGCAAGCGCGCCGCAGACCGAGGCCAGCAGAAGGGCAGAGCGGGCCTTCATCACGAGATCTTCGCGGTGGTCGTGTCCGAGCCGCCCTTGTTGTCGGACCAGGAGATCTTGAGCTCGTCGCCCTTCTTGGCGCCCTTGAAGCTGAACTTCACATAGGGGTCCTTGGAGACCGCAGGGCCCCAATCGGCGACGAAGACGTCCTTGCCGTTACATGCGAACTTCAGCTCCTGGATGAAGTGCGCCGGAATCAGCTCGCCCTTGGAATCCTTGATGAAGCCGGAATCCATCGGGTGCTGGATCAGGGCCTGCACCTCGGTGATGTCGCCGTTGGCGGTGGCGCGCACGCGAATGCTCGATGCCATCTGTCTCTCTCCTAGCCGCCGCAGCCGCCGACGGTGACCTTCACTTCCTTGGTCGCGCTGTAGAGCTTGCCGTCGGCCTCCACGATCGCGGTCACATTGGTGGTCTTGGCCATCTTCACGCGGTTCGCCACCGCAGGAACGGTGCCGTCCAGAATCCTGTAGCTCGCGACAAGCGCGCTCGGGTTCTCGGCCACGAAGAACGAGATCGAGGTGACCTTGTCGAGCGTCGTCGTCACCGAGATCGGCACCACGCCGCCATTCTCGGCGATCTCCGGCGCATCCAGCTTGACCTTGTCGGAGGCTTCGGCGGTCTTGCCGTAGAGCGCCTTGATGGCGTCAGCCTCGCTCTTCTGCTTGAACGCCTCTTCCGGATATTTGTCGTTGGCCGCGGCACGCACGGTGCTTGCCGTGAACGGCAGATTGCCAAGGCCGATCAGCGCGACGCAGGCCGCGCCCTGAAGCACCAGGCGCCGCGTCGTGAGAGGTTTGTTGCTCATCTCTGGTCTCCTCGACCGTTACAGAGTCTGAAGGAAATCGACGATCGCGTCGATCTCCTTGTCGGTCAAAATCCGGTTCCGGCCGAACGGCGGCATCATGGTTTGCGGATTGCGCTTGGTCTCGTCGAAGATGATCGCGACCAGCTCCTTGCGATCGGGGAACTGGGTCTTGATGTCCTTCAGCTCCGGCCCGATCGTGCCGGGCATGTCGCCGCCCTTGATCACATGGCAGGTCAGGCAATTGCCCTTGCTGCGGTCGAAGGCGAGCTTCTGGCCCTCGGCGACGGATTGGGCGTGCGCCGGACCGGCGGCGCCGATCGCGACGGCCAGCATGGCAAGCAGGGCGGCTTTGCGGGGAAAGGCGGTCAAGGCGTCGTCCCGGAACGTGTTGTGATTTAACAAAAGCTAAGCGCTCAAAAGCACACCCGGCCTGTTCTGACAATCAGCACTATGCAGGCCCCACGGCACGGAGTTAATATCTCCCATATTGAAACTGACGAGATAATTCGTTCGTAAGTTTGGCTGGGCTTGGCAAATTATTCTCGGGCGTTTTGCCCGTGGGGTGTTTTCGTCTGCTTTCTCATTTCCGGGGACTTCAATTGGCTGAATATGTCGTCGAATTTGGCAAGGATGGCGGTCGGGTGGAGCCGGACGGCCGCCTCGATGCCCCCGCGTTCCACCGCAACCACGAGCCGCTCTGGAC
>JAEWBW010000016.1 GCA_023390955.1 Pseudomonadota bacterium | reverse complement strand
ATTGTGGCATTATCGAACAATATTTTAGATTGTGGTGGAGCCATCCCGCTCGTTTTGGGGGAACTTCGCCGCGGCCAGTTTCTCGAAGGCATTTCTGTCATTGCTTGGGCGGCGCACCACCGGCATCGACGCGGCGCGACATGGATAGATCGTTCGTCATTGTCCAGATTTCGGACCTGCATCTCGATGGATCGGGACGCCTGCTGCCGACGGTCGATTCGCTTATCGCCGCGATCCGCGACGCGATGTCGGACGTCTCGGGCGTTCCTGATCGCATTCTCCTGATCACCGGCGATCTGGTCAGCGACCCGACCCCGCGCGCGCTCGACGAAGCCCTCGCGGTGATCGCGGCGTTCCGGCAGGCCGGGCTCTTCACGGACATTCAGGCGATCGCCGGCAATCGCGACGTCAGGCGCGTCGGATTGCGCGGCGGGCGGCACGATGCCTACGACTATCTGCATCTGCCGCGGACCTCGAAGTGCATCTATTACCGCTGGTCCGGCCTCGACCTCGTGCTGCTGGATTCCAACGCCGCAAGTCTTGCCAACGCCAGCGTCGAGCAGGACGCCTACAACATGGCGGTGGCGCAGTCGGCGCGGCTCGGCGCGGAGCTGGCCGGCAGCCTGGGGACGGCCGGACGGGCCGATCATGTCGAGCCCGCGGACAATCTGGTGCGCGTGCTGGCGCTGCACCATCATCCGCTGCCGCAGGCCACCGGCGAAGGCAAAAGATTTCTCGGTGTTCCCGACGAGCCGCTGATGTATCTGGCGAGCCCGGCAACCTTCCTCGAGGCGGCCACTTCGCTCAATGTCGATCTCGTCCTGCACGGACACCGGCACGTCGAGGGCCTGACGCGCTATTCGATTCCCAATCCGCAGGCGATGGCGAGCGATACCGGCGAAGAGTTCTGGCGAACCATCTATGTGCTGTGCTGTCCGTCCTCGACCGGGCAGGGTGGCGATGCCGCCGGCTTCAACCTCGTCCACTTCGGACCATCGCAGCACGCGCGACGGAAGCGATACGGGTTCTCGATCACGCGCTATTCGCGGCCGCGGACCGACGGCGCCTTTCATCCACTCGACAGCAATTTGCCGGATGGCGTCATCCGGCTTCCGGCGGGACGCGACTTCGATCGCGATCCGGCACTCCAGGCTTCGGTCGAGATCGCCTCCTGCGAGACGCTCAAGCGCGATCAGTTGTTGGCGCTGGCCCGCCGCCTCCTGGACCGGCGCGCCTTCTTCGACGAGAGCGGGCCGGAGCAGGAGTTCAAGGGCTGGACGCACGCGCTCTACACCTATCTCGTGACCTGCCACGTCTGGGAAGACCTCAGCGGCCGCTTTGCGAGATCGGCCTCGCAACCCGAGGGCAGGGCGCTGGCAGCGGTCCGTGCCACGCTCGACAATTTGGTGATCCAGTCCGCGGATGTGCTCGGCATGGACCAGATCGTGCTCGCCGATTTGCGGTCGAACCGGCTCGCAAACGACGCCGGCATCATGCGCGAACTGCCGAAGGCGCCCCGGCCCGGCATCGACCTCGCGCAGCAGAGCCGGGAGCGGCTGCGGTTGCTGCGGGAATTGAACGACGAGGTGCGGCTGCTCGGCCTCGAGCTCGATCTTGGCGGCGCGCCGCCGGCCCAAGGACTGAACTGAGGCGGACTGCACTGAGCCCGGCTGCGCTGAAACAGCCTAATTCCCGGCATTAACCGGCCGTTAGGGTTAACAGTCTATTGCTGGCGCGTTCGGCTCGATCAAACGGCTCGAGAGTCAAAGCGTCATGCGTCATCGGTTCCGTGTTGCCCGTCTTCTTGCGTCCAGCGCGCTGCTTGCAGCGTCGGCGGCGGGTCTCGGCGGCTGCCAGACCATGGCCGACATCACCGGCTCTGTGACGCCGCGCAGCGAGGCTGCGGCGCCGGCGGATCCCCAGCGCGCCGCCGAAGCCTATGGCGAACGCTACCGCGCCAATCCCAAGGATCCCGAGGCGGCGCTGGCTTATGGCCAGGCGTTGCGCGCCAATGGACAGCGCGCGCAGGCCGCCGCCGTGCTCGAGCAGGCGACCATCGCCCATCCCGGCAACAAGGCACTGCTCGCGGTCTATGGCCGCGCGCTCGCCGACAATGGCAATTTCCAGCAGGCCTTCGACGTGCTGTCGAAAGCGCATTCGCCCGACAATCCGGATTGGCGCCTGCTCTCGGTGCAGGGCACCTGTCTCGACCAGATGGGCCGGCACGACGACGCCCGCCGCTATTATGTGAGCGCGCTGAAGATTTCGCCGGGTGACCCGGCCGTGCTCTCCAATCTCGGCCTGTCCTACATGCTGTCGAAGAACCTGCCGCAGGCGGAGGAGACGCTGCGCCAGGCGCTCGCCTCGCCGCGCGCGAGCACGCGGGTGCGACAGAATCTGGGTCTCGTGGTCGGGCTGCAGGGACGCTTCGCCGAGGCCGAGACCATCGTCAAGGCCGATCTGCCGCCGGACCAGGCCGCGGCCAACGTTGCGTATCTGAAGGAAATGCTGAACCGCAACGATGCGCCGCGCGGCAATGCCAAGCAGCGGACACCGGTCGCCGCCCTCAGCCAGCCCGACTAATCATTCATCGTTTGGTGTGAGGCGCGCGCCGCTTGCGACGCGCGAACCACTGCAGCGCGATGCGACCGGTACGGTCCTTCATCGCGCCGAGCGTTGCGTAAGCCTAGTGCAGCTCGGAGACCTTGATGCCGGTCGGGCCGAGAATGACGACGAACAGCACCGGCAGGAAGAACAGGATCATCGGCACGGTCAGCTTCGGCGGCAGCGCGGCGGCCTTCTTCTCGGCCTCCGTCATGCGCATGTCGCGGTTTTCCTGCGCCATGACGCGGAGGGAGTGACCGAGCGGCGTGCCGTAGCGTTCCGCCTGCTGAAGCGCCAGACAGACCGACTTGACGCCTTCGAGCCCGGTGCGCCGCGCCAGGTTTTCGTAGGCCACCTTGCGGTCCTGCAGATAGGACAGCTCGGCCGTGGTCAGCGTGAATTCTTCCGACAGCGCGATCGACTGGCTGACGATTTCGTTAGCCACCTTGCGGAACGCCATTTCGACCGACATGCCGGACTCGATACAGATCAGCAGCAGGTCGAGCGCGTCGGGGAAGGCGCGCTTGATCGAAAGCTGCCGCTTGGAGATCGCGTTGCTCAGGAACAGCATCGGCGCCTGCAGGCCGAGATAGGCCGCACCGACGCACATGCCGATCTTGACCGGCATCGACTGCTCGAGACGGGCGATCACGAACACATAGAGCGTGGCGCCGATGAACAGCACGATCGGCGTGACCATGCGCGCGAACAGGAAGGTGATGTAGGGCGCCTGGCCGCGATAGCCCGCCATGATGAGTTTTTCGCGGGCGGCTTCCTGAGCCAGCCATTTGGTCAGGTTGAAGTCTTCGACGACCCTGGAGACCAGTTGCTTCGGCGTCTGGCGCAACGAGACCTTCTCGTTCTTGGCAAGACGATCGCGCTCGCGCTGCCTGATCCGCTCGCGCTCGCTGGCCACCGCCTTCATGCGCTTGTTGAGGCCCTCGCCGGCAAACAGCGGCATCACCAGGGTGTAGACGGTGGCGCTCGCGGCAATGGCCGCCAGCATCATGGTCATGAAGTGGACGTCGTGCAGTTTCGTGACGAGGAAGTCGACCATCAAAGCACCGTCAGAAATCGAAATTGATCATTTTCTTCATCACCATGATGCCGATCGCCATCCAGACGACGCAGCCGACCAGCATGAGCTGGCCGGTGGGATGGGTCCACAGCAGCGAGATGTATTGCGGGGTCGAGAGGTAGACCAGGAACATCACGATCGGCGGCAGCGAGCCGATGATGCCGGCGGAGGCCTTGGCTTCCATCGACATCGCCTGGATCTTCTCCTTCATCTTCTTGCGGTCGCGCAGCACCTTGGAGAGGTTGCCGAGCGCTTCGGAGAGATTGCCGCCTGACTTCTGCTGGATCGAGACCACGATGCCGAAGAAGTTCGCTTCGGGCAGCGGCATACGATCATAGAGCCGTGAGCAGGCCTCGCCGAGCGGCATGCCGATCGCCTGGGTCTCGATGATCTGGAGAAACTCGGAGCGCAGCGGTTCCGGGGAATCCGCAGCGACGACCTTGATGGACTCGAACAGCGGCAGGCCGGCCTTGATGCCGCGCACGATGACGTCGACCGCATCGGGCAGCGCCTTCAGGAATTTGGTCTCGCGGCGCTTCTTGAGATGGCCGAGCGCCCAGCGCGGCAGGCCGAAGCCTGCGGCGAAGGCGAGACCAGCCGCGCCGAGAAGCCCGCCTCCGAGCAACATTGCGCCAAAGAAGCAACCACCGGCAAGCACGGCCGAGACGATCCAGAATTTCTTCGGCGTCCAGTCCAGCCCGGCCTGGGACAGGCGAACCGGCAGCGCGACGCTCTTCTCCTTCGCGTGCCGGGCCTCGAGATCCTTCAGCGAGGTCTCGACCTGCTCGCGGCGCGAACGCTGGCTCTTCTCGGCGGTCCGGGCCGCGGTCGGCTCGGCCCGCGCAATCGAGGCGCGTCGGCTTTCCGCCTTCCGCTCGCCGGAGAGCAGCGGATAGAGGAAGACCCACGCGAGGCCGCCGACAGCGGCGGTGGCGAGGAAGGCAAGGGCAAGGACCTGCATGTTCATGGCGGTGTTGACCTGCTCACGTCGGCGCCGTCACTTCCGCCGCATCGAGTGCGGCGGCAAGACGCTTCTCGTCGCCATAGTAGCGGGCGCGTTCCCAGAACTTCGGACGGCCGATGCCGGTCGAACGATGCCGGCCGATGATCTTGCCGTTGGCATCCTCGCCGACGATGTCGTACAGGAAGATGTCCTGGGTGATGATGGTGTCGCCTTCCATGCCCATCACCTCGGTGATGTGGGTGATGCGGCGGGAGCCGTCGCGCAGACGCGCGGCCTGGACGATGACGTCGATCGAGGCGCAGATCATCTCACGGATGGTGCGCGAGGGCAGCGAGAAGCCGCCCATCGTGATCATGGATTCGCAGCGCGACAGGGCTTCGCGCGGGTTGTTGGCGTGCAGCGTGCCCATCGAGCCGTCATGGCCGGTATTCATGGCCTGCAGCAGGTCGAAGGCTTCGGGTCCGCGGACCTCGCCGACGATGATGCGTTCGGGGCGCATACGCAGGCAGTTGCGCACCAGCTCGCGCATGGTGACCTGGCCTTCGCCCTCGATGTTGGGCGGCCGGGTTTCCAGCCGCACCACGTGCGGCTGCTGCAGCTGGAGCTCGGCGGCGTCTTCGCAGGTGATGACGCGCTCGTCGTGCTCAATGAAGTTGGTCAGGCAGTTCAGCAGCGTGGTCTTGCCCGAGCCGGTACCGCCGGAGATCAGCACGTTGCAGCGGACGCGGCCGATGATTTGGAGGATCTCGGCGCCCTCGGGCGAGATCGCGCCGAACTTAACCAGCTGGTCGAGCGTCAGCTTGTCCTTCTTGAATTTGCGGATGGTGAGCGCGGGGCCGTCGATCGACAGCGGCGGCACGATGGCGTTGACGCGGGAGCCGTCGGCGAGACGCGCGTCGCAGATCGGCGAGGATTCGTCGACGCGCCGGCCGACCTGGCTGACGATGCGCTGACAGATGTTGAGCAGCTGCTGGTTGTCGCGGAAGCGGATGCCGGTCTTCTGGATCTTGCCGTTGACTTCGATGAAGACCGTGTTGGCGCCGTTGACCATGATGTCGGCGATGTCGTCGCGCGACAGCAGCGGCTCGAGCGGACCGTAGCCGAGCACGTCGTTGCAGATGTCGTCGAGCAGCTCTTCCTGCTCGGCGATCGACATCA
>JAEWBW010000008.1 GCA_023390955.1 Pseudomonadota bacterium | reverse complement strand
TCCAAAATCTTCGCGCCCTCGTTGATCATCGGATACATCATGCGCTCGAGGATCTCGTCGTCGCTGACGACGCGCTTCTTGCGGCCGAGGCGCAGCAGCGTCTCGTCGATCAGCTTCTCGACCTCGGGATCCGGCAGCGCCGAACGGCTGCCTGCTTCATATTTGTAATAGCCCTTGCCGGTCTTCTGGCCGAAGCGGCCGGCTTCGCAGAGCGCGTCCGCGATCTCCGACTTGATGCCGCGGTCCTTGCGCGAGCGCCAGCCGATGTCGAGGCCGGCGAGATCGCCCATCGCGAACGGGCCCATCGGCATGCCGAATTTTGTAACCACGGCGTCGACTTGCTGGGGCAATGCACCCTCGAACAGCAGCTTTTCCGACTGCTTGCCGCGCTGGGCGAGCATGCGGTTGCCGACGAAGCCGTCGCAGACGCCGACCACGGCCGGCACCTTGGCGATCTTGCGAGCGATCGACACAGCCGTGACGAGCGCATCCGGCGCGGTCTTGTCGGCGCGCACGATCTCGCACAGCTTCATGACGTTGGCCGGCGAGAAGAAGTGCATGCCGAGCACGTCCTGCGGACGCTTGGTCGACTTCGCGATCTCGTCGATGTTGAGATACGAGGTGTTGGATGCAAGCACGGCGCCGGGCTTGGCGTACTGGTCGAGCTTGCCGAACACTTCCTTCTTGACTGCCATGGTCTCGAACACGGCCTCGATCACGAGGTCGGCGTCGCCGATGTTCTCGATGCCGACGACGCCGTTGATCAGCGCCATGCGCTTGGCGGGCGCATCAGCCGGGATGCCGCCACGCGCGGCGGTCGCTTCCCAGTTCTTCTGCATGATGCCCATGCCGCGCTTGAGCTGCTCCTCGGCGGTCTCGATCAGCGTGACCGGAATGCCGGCATTGGCAAAGGACATCGCGATGCCGCCGCCCATGGTGCCGGCGCCGAGGATGGCGACGCGGTTGACCGGACGCGACTTGGTGCCTTCAGGCACGCCCGCGATCTTGTTGGCCTCGCGCTCGGCGAAGAAGGCGTAACGCTGCGCCTTGGACTGGTCGCTGGAGACGAGCTTGAGGAAGCCCTCGCGCTCCTTCTTCAGACCTTCCTCGAAGGGCAGGTCGATCGCCGCGCCGACGGCATCGGCGGCCGCGAACGGCGCTTCCAGGCCGCGTGCCTTCTTGGTCATGGCGGCAACCGCGTTGGTGAAGATCGAGCGGTCGGCCTTGGCCGCCGCGATCTTGGAATCGTCGTCGCGCAGACGGCGCAGCGGACGCTTTTCGGCGATCAGCTTGCGCACGAAGGCCTCGCCGCCGGAGGCCGGACCTTCGACGATCTCCTCGATCAGGCCGTTCTTGAGCGCCTCGGCTGCCCCGATCGGGTCGCCGCCGACGATCATCTTGACGGCAAGCTCGGGACCAACCGCGCGCGGCAGGCGCTGGGTACCGCCGGCACCCGGCAGCAGGCCGAGCTTCACCTCGGGCAGGCCGAGCTTTGCCTCTTTGACAGCCACGCGGAAATGACAGGCAAGTGCGACCTCGAGGCCACCGCCGAGCGCGGTGCCGTGGATCGCGGCAACGATCGGCTTCGGGGAATTCTCCATCTCCGCCAGCACTTCGTTGAGGCCAGGGGCCTTCGGCGGCTTGCCGAATTCGGTGATGTCGGCGCCGGCGATGAAGGTGCGGCCGCCGCAGGTCAGGACGATGCCCTTGATGGCGGGATCGGCAATCGCGGCCTTGATGCACTCCAGGATACCACCGCGCACGGCGGCGCTGAGCGCGTTCACGGGCGGGCTGTTCACCGTGACGATGCCGACCTCATCATGACGCTCAAGCTTGACCACTTCGCTCACGGCTTCCCTCCTTGGTGGGGATTAACTTTTTATCGATTTCGCGGTGCGGAATTTAATTCCGCATCTTGACGGCAGGGTTATTTTGAAGCACGTGGCTTGTCAACGACTCCGCACAAGAGCAGATCAGGGATGAAGCGTACGGGAAAGAAGCCAGCGACCGATCGGAATTTCGTCGTCGCGCTTTCCCGCGGGCTCGATGTCTTGCGCGCATTCCAACCCAACGACGGACTTCTTGGCAATCAAGAGATTGCGGCCCGCACGAATTTGCCCAAGCCAACCGTTTCGCGGCTGACTTACACGTTGACCAAGCTCGGTTATCTTACACCGGTTCCGCGCTTCGAGAAGTACCAGCTTGCGCCGGCGGCGATGTCGCTTGGTTACGCAGCGTTAGCCAATCTCGGTGTTCGGCATTTGTCCGAGCCGTTCCGCGAGGACGTGATGCGCGCAACCGGCGGCGCCGTCGCGGTCGGCGGCCGCGACCGCCAGAGCATGATCTATTTCGGGCAGAGCCGCAGCAGCGAGACGGTCGGTGTTCAACTGGACGTCGGTTCGCGCGTTCCGATTGCAACCAGTGCGATGGGCCGCGCCTATTTCTGGGCGCTGCCCGAAGAGGATCGCGCCATTCTGCTGCGCGACCTGCGCGAACATTACGGCAGCCGCTGGCCCAAGATGCGCGACGGCCTCGAACGCTCCGGCGAGACCGTCGCGAAATACGGCTTCGCGATCTCGGCCGGCGACTGGCACGACGACATTCACGCCGCCGGCGTTGCGCTCAGGCTGAACGACGGAACCGGTCCCTACGCATTCAATTGCGGCGCGCCGGCATTCCGCTTCACGGAAGAGCGTTTGATCAACGACATTGGACCGCGTCTGCTGACGATGGTAAGGAACATCGAAGCGGCGCTCGGGGGAATAGCGCCCCAATTCAAAAAAGAAACCAGCAAAAAGCCTAAACCAGGAGGGAAATTTGCACGTGTGGCCGAGGGGATCAGATAGCCATCATCGTTGCAGAGAGTGCTTCGCAGCACTCTCGAGCCTGCTCGAAGGCGTGGGCGAGACGAGATGACGCAGGCACAGCTCGCGCAGGGGAACTCACCTCTGCTCGCGGTTCGCGACGTGAGCGTCGTGTTCGGCGGTATCGTTGCCTTGAACGGCGTGTCGTTCGACATGCACAAGGGTCAAATCCTCGGACTCATCGGTCCCAACGGCGCCGGCAAGACGACGCTGTTCAACTGCCTTTCGCGGCTCTACCAGCCGTCATCCGGCGACATCCTGATGGAAGGCGCGAGCATCCTGCCGCGCCCGCCCCACAAGATCGCCGAGATCGGAATCGGCCGCACGTTCCAGAACGTGGCGCTGTTTCCGAACCTCTCGGTGATGGACAATGTCCGCGTCGGCGCCCATTCGCGCACGTCCGGTGACATCGTCACCGACTCGCTGCGCACCGGCGGGGTTCGCCGCAGCGAAGCCGGCATCAACAAGAAGGCGAACGAGATCCTCAACTATCTCGGTCTCGTGGACGTCGCCCATACCGTCGTCTCCGGCCTGCCCTTCGGCACGCAGAAGCGCGTCGAGCTGGCGCGCGCGCTGGCGGCCGACCCGAAGATCCTGCTGCTCGACGAGCCGGCCGGCGGCCTCAACCACGAGGAAGTCTACGTCCTCGGCGACCTGATCCGCCGCATTCGCACCGATCTCCACATGACCGTGCTGCTGGTCGAGCATCACATGGGCCTCGTGATGTCGATCGCCGACCACGTCGTCGCACTGAACTTCCGCAAGAAGCTTGCGGAAGGCACGCCCGCCCAGGTGCAGGCCGATCCCGATGTCATCAAGGCCTATCTCGGGAGCAAGGACCAATGACGATGCTGCTCAACGTCAAGGACCTGCGCGCCTATTACGGCCAGGTCCAGGCCCTTCACGGCCTGTCCTTCTCGCTCAATGAAGGTTCGCTGACCACGCTGCTCGGGGCCAACGGCGCCGGCAAGACCACCACGCTGCGCGCGATCTGCAACATGGTGCGCTCCACCGGCGGGATCGAGTTCGACGGCAAGCCGCTGAACAACCGCTCGACCGAGAACATCGTGCGCTACGGCATCGCCCACGTGCCGCAGGGCCGCGGTACCTTCACCACCATGACGGTGGAGGAGAACCTCCAGCTCGGCGCCATCACCCGCAAGGACAGCGCCGGCATCGTCTCCGACATCGAGCGCATGTACGCGCACTTCCCGGTGCTGAAGCAGCGCCACACCCAGCAGGCCGGCACGCTGTCGGGCGGCGAGCAGCAGATGCTCGCGGTCGCGCGCGCGCTGATGCTGCGGCCGCGGCTGATGCTGCTCGACGAGCCGTCCTTCGGACTTGCGCCGCTGGTGGTACGCGACCTGTTCGGCATCCTCGGCAAGATCAATCGCGAGGACAAGGTCACGATCCTGGTGGTCGAGCAGAACGCGCAGCTCGCGCTGGAGCTCGCCGACCAGGCCTATGTGATCGAGACCGGACGCATCGTGATGTCGGGCAAGGCCAAAGAGATCGCGAACAACGAAGACATCCGCAAATCCTATCTGGGTTACTGAGGGAGCCGGGACAATGGAACTGTTCACCAACCAGGTCCTGGCCGGCATCGCCACGGGCGCGATCTACGCCTGTATGGCGCTCGCCGTGGTCATGATCTACCAGGCCATCGACCATCTGAACTTCGCGCAAGGCGAGATGGCGATGTTCGCGACGTTCATCTCGTGGCAGCTGATGCAGTGGGGCGTGCCCTATTGGGGCGCTTTCGTCATCACGCTGGTGTTCTCCTTCGCCGCCGGCATCGCGGTGGAGCGCATCCTGTTCAAGCCGCTCGCCAAGGCGCCGGTGCTGACCAACGTCGCCGGCTTCATCGCCCTGTTCGCGATCATCAATTCGTGCGCGGGCCTGATCTGGGACTTCACGATCAAGCAGTACCCGACCCCGTTCGGCTCCTCGCCGTTCCTGGGCAGCCAGCTGATCTCGACCCACCAGGCCGGCATGATCGGCGTCACCGTCCTCCTGCTGCTCGCGCTGTTCTTCTTCTTCCAGTACACGCGGATTGGTCTGGCGATGCGGGCGGCGGCGGCACTGCCTGAATCCGCCCGTCTGGTCGGCATCAACACGAGCTGGATGATCGCGCTCGGCTGGGGCATGGCGTCCGTCATCGGCGCCATCGCCGGCATGCTGATCGCCCCGGTCGTGTTCCTCGAGCCCAACATGATGGGCGGCGTGCTGATCTACGGCTTTGCCGCAGCCGTGCTCGGCGGCCTGACGAGCCCGCTCGGCGCCGTGGTCGGCGGCTTCCTGGTCGGCATCTTCGAGAATCTCGCCGGAACCTACATCCCCGGCGTCGGCAATGAACTGAAATTGCCGATCGCGCTGGCGCTGATCGTCACCGTGCTCGTCATCAAGCCTTCAGGCCTCTTCGGCCGCTCCATCGTTCAGCGAGTG
>JAEWBW010000562.1 GCA_023390955.1 Pseudomonadota bacterium | reverse complement strand
TCAGATCGAAACCGTGAAAGGCGCCGTCGAAGATGTCGAACGCGACGGGAACGTTGGCCCGGCGAAGGTTGTCGACATAGATTTTCGTTTCATCCCGAAACGGCTCGAGGCTGCCGACGAAGGTGATCGTCGGCGGCAATTTCGTATAGTCCGTGCAGCGTGCCGCGGCTGCGTAAGGCGGAACGTCCGTCACGCCATCGAGGTATCGGGACCACGCCAGCCTGTTGGCTTTCTCATCCCAGACGGGCGCGTCATTTCCAACGACGGAGGAATTGGTCTGCCGGTCATCGATCATCGGATAGAGCGGCATCTGGAAGGCGATGCCTGCGTCGCCGGTGTCGGTCGCCTTCAGCGAGACGGCGGCCGCAAGCCCGCCGCCCGCGCTGTGGCCCGCCACGATGAAGCCGTCGGTTCGTCCGCCAAGGGAGGCCGCGTTATCCCTGATCCATAGCAGCGTGTCGTAGCAGTCGTTGAACGCTGCCGGGAACGGCGCTTCGAGCGCCTTTCGATAGTCCGGCGCGACGATGATGCACGGCTCCGTGTCGATGAAGTCCTTGATGACTGCGCCGAACTGCTCGGGCACCCCGTGAACGTAACCGCCGCCGTGCAAGTAGAGCATGACCGGCAATGGTTCGGCGTCCGCGGTCGGACGATAGGTTCTCACACGGATGGGCGGCCCGCCATTCCGGCTCGGAATATGGCGCTCGCTGCAGGCAAGTCCCCGGATGTTTTTCCCGCGCAGGACGGCGCCTCCGAAAACGAGTGGAGAGAGCCACCGCGAATGAAAGAAGCGCGCGATAAGGCGCCCAACGGCATAGCTGCCGCGCAGGCCCTTATCCACCATGTCCCTGGTGACCTTCATGACGCCAGTCTAGCAGATCACCTGTTAGCGCAAATTGGCGACCAGCTTTGCCGGGACAGACGGGCGAAGGCCGAGCCCGCGGGAGAACCGCGGAAGCCTTGTTGCCGGCAGCTTCTCCGGAAGCTGGCCGAAATAGGCAATGCCCTGCGTCATGGCAGTCCTGATGGCCGGCTCGATCTGCGTGCAAATGAACCAGCAGATCAGGGTGAGAATGCCTAGCTGGACCCACACGGCCGAGGTGGCATCGAGGCCGGCATCGACCAGCACACGAATGATCTGCGTGCCGATGACATTGTGGGTGAGATAGAGCGGATAGGTGATCAGCCCGAGCGTTCTCCAGCAGGCCGGCGACCTGGGCGCAGCATCGGCCGCAGGACGACGGTTCCGGTTCGCGCACCAGGCAATGAGGGCAACCGCGGCCGCCCACACCATGATCGGCACGAAGGCCGATTGATCGGCGATGGCGGGAATGCTGGTCAGGAAGTAGGAGGCAAAGAAGTAGATTTCCGCGGCGCCGGAAAGACAGGTGACGACGACGGCGGTTAGTTCAAGCGCCGTCAATTTTCTGTTGGCGGAAATGAAGAGCCAGATGCCCAGCGCGAAGAAGCAGCCATGGGTCAGCAGGAACGCCGCGCACGGCACCCGGAACATCAGCATCACGAGATAGGGCAAGTCGGACGGCGTGGTGCACGACAGGATCAGCAATGCAATCGCGTTGAACGCCGCGCTGTAGATGGTGAGACCCCAAGCGACGTGGCGCAGGGTGATCTTCCTGGTGAGCATCGCGCAGAACACGAGGCCGTAGAAGGCCATCTCGGCGGCCAGGGTCCAGTAGACCACGTCGAGCCATTCACCCGTCACACCCTTGGGAACGAGCGTCATGGCGTGGATGTAGGGCAGGATGTAGTCCGACGCCTTGCCGGTGCCGAAGACGATCAGGACAAGGAGGGTCGCGGTGGCGCAAACCCAGACGGCCGGATAGAGCCGGAGCGCGCGGCCAAGCAGAAACTCGGTCGGAGAGCACTTGCTCGCGGAGTTCGCGATGACGAAACCGGAGATGACGAAGAACACTTCGACGCCGACCCAGCCGAACCAGGTGAAGGGCGCGGCGGACGGGTACAGGACATCGGCGGCGACGTGGCGCTCGAAACCGGGAACGCCGATGGAAACCCAGGCCCAGGACCAGAACATCTGATGAAAGATGGCGACGCCGAGGGCAGCCCCGAAACGCAGCGGATCCAGCAGGGGAAAATGGTTCTTCACGGGAAGGCTTCCTATCGAGGAAACGGTCCCGTGGTAGATATTGAGTTCCTTCGCCGGGCTCCGCGAGTTAGGTCACACTTCGCGCGCCCGCGGTTCAAATGCGCAGGTCTGCCCGCGCTGTGTGATGCAGCTCACGGAGGCGCTGAACCTACCCGATGATCGGTACGTGCCTTGCCGCATCGCGCGGCGCGGTGCCGTCGAGGCGCGGATCATCAGCGATCTCGACCTGGCGGCGGAACGGGCGAAAACCGGAGCGCTGGTAAAACGCCACGGCCGAGGGATGATCGAAGGTGCAGGTGTGCACCCAGACGCGGCTGATATCGCGCGACCAGGCGAGCTCCATCGCGCGGTTCATCAGGAAGCGGGCAGCGCCGGTGCCGATCAGGCCGCCGGTGACGCCGAAATAGACCAGCTCGCACTGGCCGGGCTCGCGAAAATCCAGCTCCAACAGGCCTTCGTCGCGGTCGTCCACGCTCAGCGCATAGACCTCGATGCCGGGCGCGCTGATGATCGCGGCAAGCTCGGCGTCGCTCATGCGGGCGCGCGAAAACCACAGCCACTCCTCGCCGACGCGGCGGAAGAGATCGCGATACCAGGCGAGCGCCGGCGCATCGACCTTGCGCAGGGTCCACGCGCCCTCGGGATCGTCGCGGCGCGCGGGACGCGCAGTCATTTCGAGATGGGTGACGACGGCTGCGATCTTCCCGTGCGGCACATCCGAATAGCCGTCGGGGAGGATCATCACTCCCCCTCGTCGCTCGCCAGCACGCCCTTCACCGCACGCGCCCAGCCCGCCAGCTTCCGCTCGCGCGTGGCCTGGCTCATGTTCGGTTTGAAGCGGTGCTCGAGCCGCCAATTGTCGGCGAACTTTTGCGGCTCGGGATAGACGCCGGCCTGCAGGCCCGCGAGATAGGCCGCGCCCAGCGCCGTGGTCTCCTGGATCATCGGGCGATCGACCGGCGCGTTGAGGAGATCGGCGAGGCGCTGCATGGTCCAGTCCGACGCGGTCATGCCGCCGTCGACGCGCAGCACGTTGGCCGCCTTCTCGCCGGGCCAGTCGGCGCGCATGGCTTCGCGCAGATCGTAGGTCTGGTAGCAGACGCTCTCGAGCGCCGCATGCGCGATCTCGGCCGGGCCGGTGTTGCGGGTGAGGCCGAACAGCGCGCCGCGCACGCGCGGATTCCAGTAGGGCGCGCCCATGCCGACGAAGGCCGGCACGAGATAGACGCTCTGCATGGAGTCCGACTGGACCGCGAGCGGACCGGTCTCGGCCGCATGCTTGATGATACCGAGGCCGTCGCGCAGCCACTGCACCGACGAGCCGGCGACGAAGATCGAGCCTTCGAGCGCGTAGGTGCGCTTGCCGCCGAGCTGATAGGCGATGGTGGTGAGCAGCTTGTTCTTCGAGACAACCGGCGTCGTGCCGGTGTTGAGCAGCGCGAAGCAGCCGGTGCCGTAGGTCGACTTGATCATGCCGGGCGCGAAGCAAGCCTGGCCGATGGTCGCGGCCTGCTGGTCGCCGGCGATGCCGGCCACGACGATCGGGCCGCCGAACAGATCGGCCGCGGTCTCGCCGAAGCGCGCAGAGGAATCCTTCACCTCGGGAAGCATCGAGCGCGGCACGCGGAGCAGCTTCAGGAGCTCATCATCCCATTCGCCGGTGTGGATGTTGAACAGCAGCGTGCGCGAGGCGTTGGTGGCGTCGGTGGCGTGCACCTTGCCGCCGGTGAGGCGCCACAGCAGATAGCTGTCGACGGTGCCGAACAGCAATTCGCCGCGCTCGGCGCGCGCGCGGGCATCGGGGACGTGGTCGAGGATCCAGGCGACCTTGGTGCCCGAGAAATAGGGATCGATGATCAGGCCGGTCTTCTGGCTGATCAGCGGCTCATGGCCCTCGGCCTTGAGCTTTGAGCAGACATCGGCTGTGCGGCGGTCCTGCCAGACGATGGCGCGGTGCACGGCCTTCCCCGTCGCACGGTCCCACACCACGGTGGTCTCGCGCTGGTTGGTGATGCCGATCGCGGCGATATCCCTGGCGGTGATCCCCGCCTTCTCCAGCGCGTCGCGGCAGACCATCACGGTCGAGGTCCAGATGTCCTCCGGCTCGTGCTCGACCCAGCCCGAGGCCGGGAAATGCTGCGGAAACTCCTGCTGCGCGGTGGCCGCGATCGAGATGTCGCTGCGAAACACGATGGCGCGCGAGGAGGTGGTGCCCTGATCGATGGCGAGGACGAAAGACATGACTGAGACCCTGGCGTTTCCCGAAAGACGGTTGTTGTGTCGCGCCCAAGAAAGGGGATTGGAGGGGGAAGGTCAAGGCGGGAGCGGAGGCTAGGACCCATCCCGCCGAAATGGTACATGCCGGGGAGGCAAACGGGGCGGCATGACTTTTACATCCTGGCAGTTCGGCGTCTTCGTCGCGGTGATCTTCGGCGTCTATTATCTGCCGGCCGTCCGGAATTTTCAGGTCCAGCTGCTGGTGCTGGCCAGCGTGTTCTTCTACGGCTACGGGCAGCCCGAGCTGGTGCCGCTGCTGCTGGTCGCGGTGCTCGGCACGTATGTTTTCCTGGCGCTGGCCTTTCAGAACCGCGCGGTCTGGCTGCCGGCGGGGATTGCCTTCAACCTCGGCCTGCTCGCGTTCTTCAAATACAAATTCCTGTTCCTCGATGCCGCCGCCCCTCATTTGACCGGCGCTACGCCGGTGGACTTCCTGCTGCGGTTGCCGCTGCCGATCGGCATCTCCTTCTTCGTGTTCCACAACATCAGCCTGCTGGTCGACCTGACGCGGGACAAAACCGATCGGCCGCCGCTCAGGGATGTGTTCCTCTACATCATCTTCTTCCCGCAGCTGGTCTCCGGCCCGATCACGCGCGCGGCGCAGTTCATGCCGCAGATCGTGCCGAAGCACATCAGGGATGTCGACTACGTCGCGGCCGCGAAGTGGGTCCTGGCCGGCTATTTCTTCAAGCTGTACGTCGCCAACAATCTCAACGAGATGACGTCCTATATGGACTTCCCGCTCTACGAGACCCTGCGCACGCAGGACCGCTGGCTGCTGGTCGTGCTCTACAGCTACCAGATCTACGCCGACTTCTTCGGCTATTCGGCGATCGCGCTCGGCCTCGGGCTCCTGTTCGGCTATCGCCTGCCCGTGAACTTCAACCTGCCCTATGCCTCGACGTCGTTCTCGGAATTCTGGACACGCTGGCACATCTCGCTGTCGAATTGGCTGCGGACCTATCTCTACATCCCGCTCGGCGGCAACCGGCATGGCCGGATGCGGACCTACCTCAACCTGATGATCGTGATGACGCTCGGCGGCCTCTGGCACGGCGCGAGCCTGAGCTACGCGCTGTGGGGCATGCTGCACGGGCTGCTGCTGGTGATCGAGCGGCCGTTCCTGGCCGGGCTCCAAAAGGCCGGCCCGGTGATGCTGATCGCAAGGCAATCGGTGGTGTTCTTCTGCGTGACGATGCTGTGGATCCTGTTCAAGCTGCCGGATGCCGGCCACGCGCTGTCCTACATGAAGGGCATGTTCGTCGCCGACGAGCTGCCCAATCCGACAAAACTCTATTACAGCCTCGCCTTGCTCTATGTGCTTCCGGTACTGATCCAGCATCTCGGCGTCGGCGCGTTCGTCTCCGGACGGCTGCGACGCTGGGAGCCTTATCTGTATGGCACGCTCGCCGCGCTCGCCCTGCTCGAGGCAGGTCCCGACAGCGCATTCATCTATTTCCAGTTCTGACCGATGCAAAACGCGCCCGCACGTTCCTGGTTGATCAAATGCGCACTGACCGTGGTCGCGCTGCTGCTCGCCTGCAGGCTCATCACGGTGTGGGTCGGCACCAGCCTGCAGCAACCGGCGGCGACGACGCGGGACGGCAACTACATCACACTGAACCGTTACGTGCAGGAACAGGTGCCCGATATCGTGCTGGTCGGCAGCTCGGTGGCGTGGCGGCTCAAGGAGGAGAATTTTTCGCTGCCCCGGGTCCGCAATCTCGCGCTGCCCGGCGGCTCGGGGCTGACTGGTCTCGCAATCGTGGCGAAGCAGGCGCAGCTGCCGAAGATCATCCTGATCGAGGCCAATGTGCTGTCGCGCCCTGCGGACGACGCGCTGATCGCGCGATTTTCGGGCAGCGCGCACGCCGACATGTTCCTGCGGCCGCTGCGCACTGCGGTGGCAGCCTACGAGACGTGGAACCATCCGCCGCCCGCACCGGCGCAGGTGCGCGCTGCACTGGAGGATCTGCTGAAGCAGCCACCATCCGGATTCGACAACCGCGTCTATGTCGAGCGAGCCGTGAAGGAGATGGACGGGGAGGACCTCGCGGCACAGACGCGGGCGAATGCGCAGTTGATCCAAAGACTCGTCGCCGACGTCGAGCAGCGCGGCGCGCGGGTCCTCCTGGCCGAAATCCCGCTCGCGCCCGAGATCGAAAACACCCGCGCTATCCGCGAGACCCGTGCGATCGTCAGGGAGGCTTTCCCGGATGCGGCACGCTGGCTCAAAATCGACGCGCCGCGGGCCGAGCTGCGCTGGGCCGACGGTATGCACCTCGACGAGCGCTCGGCCCTGATCGTCGCGCGCGCGATCGATGCGGCGCTTGCAGGAAAGTAGTTAGACGGCCGCCGTGGTGACGCCGCCGTCGATGACGATGGTCTGTCCCGTCATGAAGCTCGACGCATCCGAGGCGAGATAGGCGACCGCGCCGGCGATCTCGTCGGGTTCGCCGATGCGGCGCAGCGGCGTGGTCGCGGTGCGGCGCTTGAGGTTGGCCTCGTCCTCCCACAGCGCGCGGGCGAAGTCGGTCTTGACGAGGCCGGGCGCGATGCAATTCACACGCACGCCCTTCGGCCCCCACTCGCCGGCGAGCGAGCGGCAGAGCGCGAAATCGGCGGCCTTGGAGATGCCGTAGGCGCCGATCACGGTGGAGCCGCGCAAGCCCCCGATCGAGGAGATGATGACGACCGAGCCGTTGCCGCGCTCCGCCATCTGCGGGATCGCGAGCGCTGAGAGCCAGATGTTGCTCTTGACGTCGAGCCCATGATCTTGTCGAAGGCCTCGTCAGTGATGTCGAGCAGCGGGCCGTAATAGGGGTTCACCGCGGCGTTGCAGACGAGGATGTCGATCTTGCCGTAGTGCCTGGTGGCGCCGGCGATCAGCGCCTCGACCTCGTTCTTGCGCGCAATGTTGCAGGGAATGACGGTGGCGTCGCCGCCAGCCGCGTTGATGCCGTCGGCGACTTCCTTGCAGGCGTCGGCCTTGCGCGAGGAGACCACGACCTTGGCGCCGAGCTTTGCCAGCAGCTCGGCGGAAGAGCGGCCGATGCCGCGGCTGGAGCCGGTGACGACGGCGACTTTTCCGGTGAGATCGAACGGGGTGTTTTTCATTGTTGTTGCTCCGCTGATGTCATTTGATCCGTCATTGCGAGGAGCGAAGCTACGAAGCAATCCAGACTATCTCCGCGGACAGATTCTGGATTGCTTCGCTTCGCTCGCAATGACGATGTGGTGAGATCCCGGGCTCATCGCTTTCGCGATGCCCCGGGATGACCGTCGTGGTTAGACCAACCCGCCACCATCCGCGACGCGGCGCTGGTGGTAGTCGGTGTCGCCCAGGGTGTTCTCGATCATGGTCAGGCGCTTGAAGTAGTGGCCGATCTTGGCCTCCATGGTCATGCCGATGCCGCCGTGGAGCTGGATCGCCTGCTGGCCCACGAACTTCAGCGACTTGCCGATCTGCACCTTGGCCGCCGCGATCGCGTTGCTGCGCTCCTTGGCGTTCTCGAAGTCACCCGCCATGGTCGCGAACATCGACATCGAGCGGGCCTGCTCGGCGGCGACGAACATGTCGGAAGCACGGTGCTGCAGCGACTGGAACGAGCCGATCGCGACGCCGAACTGCTTGCGCGTCTTGATGTACTCGACCGTGGTCTTGAGCGACTCGTCCATCAGGCCGACCGCCTCGGCGCAGAGCGCGATGCGGGCTTCGTCCGCCACGCGCTCGATCAGCGCCAGGCTGTCCTCGGGATTGCCGAGCACGGCATCCGCACCGACCTCGACACCGGTGAAGGTGATGTCGGCGGCATGCAGGCCGTCCTGGGTCGGATAGGACTTCTTGGTGATGCCCTTGGCGCTCGCAGGCACCAGGAATACGCCGATGCCGGTGGTGTCACGACGCCCGCCCTTGGTGCGGGCGGTGACGATCAGCGTGTCGGCGTTCTCGCCGTTGAGCACGACGAATTTTTCGCCGTCGATGATCCAGCCGTCACCCTTCTTCTTCGCCGTCGTGGAAACGTCGAAGAGATCGTAGCGCGAGTTCTTCTCGACCTGGGCGAACGCCAGCGTCTTGGAGCCGTCGATGATCCCGGGCAGGTGCGCGGCCTTCTGCGCGTCCGAGCCGCCATGACGGAGGAAACCGCCGCCGATCACCACGGTCGCCAGATAAGGCTCGATCACCAGCGCCTTGCCGAGCGCTTCCATCACGATCATGGTCTCGACGCCACCGCCGCCGAAGCCGCCATCGGCTTCCGTGAAGGGCAGGCCCAGCAGGCCCTGCTCGGCGAGCTTGCCCCAGACGGCTTTGCTCCAGCCGCCCTTCTCCTTCATGTATTTCTTGCGGCTCTCGAAATCATAGGAATCGGTCAGCAGGCCGTCGATGCTGTCCTTGAGAAGCCGCTGCTCCTCGGTCAAATCAAAGTCCATGGTCTCTAGCTTTCCTGGTACCCGGAATTGTCTGATTTCGTCATTCCGGGAGGGCCCGAAGGGCCAGGCCCGGAATCCATTTCGCCTCTGAACGTGTGGCCCGATGGATTCCGGGTTCGCGACTTCGTCGCGCCCCGGAATGACGGTGGAAACATTGCCCTCCCCGCCACGGCGGAGAGGAAGCGATCACAGCCCCAGCACCGCCTTGGCGATGATGTTGCGCTGGATTTCGTTGGAGCCGCCGTAGATCGAGACCTTGCGGTTGTTGAAGTAGCTCGGCGCAATCTGGGCGGTCCAGTCCATGGCTTCGTTCGAGCCGTCGTCGCCGTGCACGTCGTAGGGCGCGGCGAACGGACCGATCACTTCCATGAGCAGCTCGGTGGTGGTCTGCTGGATCTCGGAACCCTTGATCTTCAGCACCGAGGAGGCCGGATTGGGCTTGCCCTTGCCGTGCTTGCCCTCGTCGGCCACGACGCGCAGCTGGGTGAGCTCGAGCGCCTTCAGCTCGATCTCGCAGGCCGCCAGCTTCTCGCGGAAGGCGGCGTCCTGGATGATCGGCTTGCCGCCGGATTCCACCTTGCCGGCCAGATCGCGGATGCGGCGCAGCCGCTCCTTGGAGACGCCGACCCGGGCGATGCCGGTACGCTCATTGCCGAGCAGGAATTTGGCGTAATCCCAGCCCTTGTTCTCCTCGCCGATCAAATTCTCGATCGGCACCTCGACGTCGTCGAAGAACACCTCGTTGACCTCGGCGCCGCCGTCGATGGTCTGGATCGGACGCACGGTGACGCCCTTCGACTTCATCGAGAACACGATGAACGAGATGCCCATCTGCTTCTTGGCGTTG
>JAEWBW010000536.1 GCA_023390955.1 Pseudomonadota bacterium | reverse complement strand
CCTTTGGGCACCCTGCGGCTTGTCCACAGCAGTTAAGGTAAACGATTGGTTTAAATTGCCGCATCAAGTCGAGGGGAGTTAGCTGCCGCGACAGGACGGCCATCTTGGGCCGGCGAATGCGGGAAGCGGCTCATGTTCAGCAATTGGCGGATCGGCCAGATCAACGGCGTGGTGCTCGCGGCCTACTTCATCGCGGCCTGGACCATGGTCGCCTTCAACATCATGGTCGCGCCGGTGCATGGTCTCTACGAGCGGCCGAGTGTCGCCGTCGCGCTGTTCATCAGCGACCATCTCAACATGTCGGGCATGAGCACGGTGCGCGCCGCCTGGCTGCTGGCGCTGGGCCGTCTCACCGTGGTCGCGTTCTTCACGATCTTCCTGGCGCTGCTCTGCATCCCCAGGACCCGCAAAAATGGCGGCGCCAATGAGGCGCTCGGGATCGCGCTCTTCATCGGCAGCCTGATCTCGCTGGCCAGCATGGTCATGGCCTCGAAGGTCGGCGAGCTGGCTGCGCTCAAGCTGCATGCGACCGAGCTGTTGCTGATGCTCGGCGCCGCGGTGGTGCTCGTGATCGAACGGCCGGCCGGGCAGACCGTTGAGGCCGCAGCCCCGGTCATCCTCGACCAGGCGCAAGCCGTCGAACAGGCCGGCTAGCCCTTCAGCAGGCCCAGTTCCTGCACGATCGCGCCGGCTTCCTTGACGGCGTGATTGGCCGCAGGCACGCCGCAATAGATCGCCTGCTGCAGCAGGATTTCCTTGATGTCGTCGGGCGTGAACCCGCCCTCGGCCAGCGCCGCACGGACGTGCAGGCGGAATTCGTCCCATTGCCCGAGTGCGACCATGGTGCCGATCACCAGCACCCGTCGCGTCCGTTCGTCGAAATGCGGCCGGGTCCAGATCTCGCCCCAGGCGTAACGGGTGATCATGTCCTGGAAGTCGGTATTGAAGGCATTGCGGTTGGCGATCGACTTGTCGACCCAGGGATTGCCGAGCACCTTTCGGCGCACCTTCATGCCGGCATCGCGGCGCTTCTCGTCGTCCATTTTTGTCCTCCTGTCCGTCATTGCGAGGAGCGGAGCGACGAAGCAATCCAGACTGTGTCCGCGGAAGGATTTCTGGATTGCTTCGCTACGCTCGCAATGACGGCTGCTGTTGTTAGCGCTGCGTCAGGAAGCCGACCACGGCGTCGGTGAACGCGTGGGGCTGCTCGACATTGGAAATGTGGGCGGCGTCGAGGATGGTCATGCTCGCGCCGGGAATATTGCTGCGGATCAGTTCGCCCGCCGAAATCGGCGTCGCCACGTCGTGACGGCCGGCGATGACCAGCGTCGGGCTCTTGATCTTCGGGAGCAGCGCACGCTGGTCGAGTGTCGAGAGCGCCTCGCAGCAGGCGAGATAGCCTTCGACCGGCGAGGCCGTCAGCATGGCCTTCATTCGCGCGGTGATCTGCGGCTCGCGTTCGCGGAAATCCTGGGTCAGCCAGCCGGCGATCACGGCGTCCGCGACGGAGGCGATGCCGCCTTCCTTCACGGCCTTGATGCGGTTGTGCCAGTTGGTCGGGTCCGGATAGTAGCAGCTGGTGTTGGCGAGCACGATCTTGCCGAGCCGGTCCGGTGCGTTCGCGCCGAGCCATTGCCCGACCATGCCGCCCATCGATAGGCCGCACCAATGCACTTTTGCAATGTTGAGATCGTCGAGGATCGCCAGCACGTCGCGGCCGAACCGCTCCATCGAATAGGGGCCGGGCGGGACGTTGGACTTGCCGTGGCCGCGGCGGTCGTAGCGGACGACGCGGAACACCTGCGTCAGCGCCTTCATCTGCGGCTCCCACATCTGCAGCGTGCAGCCGAGCGAGTTGGAGAGCATCAGGGTCGGCCCGCCATCGCGGCCCTCGACGGAGACGTTGAGCAGGCAGCCGTCGGCATCGATCATCGGCATGGCGGTGTCTCCAGTTATTTATTCTCTATCGAGGCTGTCGAGCAGCCGGTCGATCAGGGCCTGCGAGGCGCCTTGATAGGCCATCGGCTCGAACATTGCCGCAAGTTTCTCAGGCGTGAGGTGCTTGCTGACCTGCGGGTCGGCTGACAGCACCTCGCGCAGATGCGTCTTCTCGCTGGCCGCGCGCTTGCTCGCGGCCTCGACGAGATGATGGGCGTCGCTCTTGCCGATCTTTTCGGCGAGCGCGAACGTGACCGCTTCCGCCATGATCAGCCCGTGCGTGGCGTCGAGATTTTTGCGCATGCGCGCGGCATCCACGTCGAGGCCCTCGGCGAGATCGACGATGGCGGCGAGCGCGCCCGAGGTGACCAGCATCAGCTGCGGCAGCGTCGGCCATTCGGCGTGCCAGGGGCCGGCGCTGCGCTCATGGTCCTGCACCTGCGCGGCAAGGATGGTCGCGGCAAGCTGCGGGGCCATGGTCGCGGCGCCCAGCGCGCTTGCGGCCGCGACCGGATTGCGCTTGTGCGGCATGGTCGAAGAGCCGCCGCGGCCTTCGCCGGCGGGCTCGAATGCTTCGGCGACGTCGGTCTGCATCATCAGCGAGACGTCGCGCGCGATCTTGCCGCAGGTGCCGGCGAGAATCGCGAAGGCTGAGGCGGCCTCCGCGATGCGGTCGCGATGGGTGTGCCAGGGCGCCTCGGGCAGCGGCAGGCTGAGCTCCTTTGCCAATTGCTCGGCGACGATGAGCCCCTTGTCGCCGAGGGCTGCGAGCGTGCCGGCGGCGCCGCCGAACTGCAGCGCCAGGCCCTCGCGGCGCAGCCTGCGCAGCCGGCAGCGCGCACGGGCGAGGCTCGAGGCGTATTCGGCGACCTTGAGCCCGAACGGCATCGGCAATGCGTGCTGCAGCCAGGTCCGCGCCACCATCGCCGTGTTGCGATGGGTGCGGGCGAGCGCGGCAAAGCCCTTGATGGCGCGGCTGAGATCGGCGTCGAGTGCGTCGATCCCGGCGCGCAGCGTCAGCATGGTCGCGGTGTCGATCACGTCCTGGCTGGTCGCACCCCAATGCACGTAGCGCGCAGCCTCCTTGTCGGCCTTGCCGACCTCTGCCGTCAGCATCTTGACCAGGGGGATCGCGAGATTGCCCGACCGGGTCGCGGCATCCGCGAGTGCTGCGAGGTCGAAGGCGGAGGCCTTGCAGGCCGATTCGATCGGGCCGGTCACGTCGGCGGGAATCACACCGGTGGCGGCTTCGGCCCGCGCCAGCGCGGCCTCGAAATCCAGCATGTGCTGCAGGGTGATGCGATCGTCGCAGACCTCGCGCATGGCCGCGCTCGACAGCATCGGTGCGAGCAGGGGAGACAGGGATGTGCTCATGGCGCGCGGGACCTAAACGGGACCTTGGATCAAAGTCGAATATCAGGCTTGCGTCTGCCAATCCAAAGCGGTTCGCGCAAGCTTTTTGCAGTTGCGAAAGTGCATTACCGGGGTCGCCCGCCGCTCTTTCCTTTGCCGCCCCCGTGCGTTACTTGAGCACCGTAACATCTGCGATCCCGGAGAGCCCCCATGGCCATGACAATGAACGGCGAAGTCCAGCTTGCGGCGCCGCGCGAGGCCGTGTGGGCCAAGCTCAACGATCCGGAGGTGCTGAAGGCCTGCATCCCCGGCTGTGAGGAGCTGGAGAGGACCGAGGACGGCGGCTTTCGCGCGACCGCGAAAATGAAGGTCGGCCCGGTCTCGGCGCGCTTCAAGGGCAAGGTGACCTTGAGCGATCTCGACCCGCCGAACGGCTACAAGATCTCGGGCGAGGGCGAGGGCGGGGTGGCCGGATTCGCCAAGGGCGGTGCGGTGGTGAAGCTCGCCGAGAAGGATGGCGGCACGCTCTTGTCCTACGAGGTCGAGGCGCAGATCGGCGGCAAGTTGGCGCAGCTCGGCCAGCGCCTCATCAACGGCACTGCGAAAAAGCTGGCCGATGAATTTTTCGCGAACTTCGCCAAGGCGGTGCAAGGCTAACGTACCGGCTAGCTCTGCGCCTGAGGTGATGCGGCCTGCGTGCCGGGCGATGTTGCCCCGGGGCATAATGGCCCATATGATAGGTTGGAACAATTATAAGAACCGCTTTGCCAGGACCTGGCGGGGCGCCACAGAGAGTGCTTATGGCAAAAATCTCCCTTATCGTGAACGGCAACCCCGTGACCGCCAATGTCGATCCCCGCACGCTGCTGGTGCAGTTCCTGCGCGAGAATCTGCGGCTGACCGGGACCCATGTCGGCTGCGACACGTCGCAGTGCGGCGCCTGCGTCGTGCATCTCGACGGCAAGGCCGTGAAGGCCTGCACCACGCTGGCTGTCATGGCCGACGGGCATGAGATCAAGACGATCGAGGGACTGGCCGCCGACGGCGCGCCGCTGCATCCGATGCAGGAAGCCTTCCGCGAGCACCATGGCCTGCAGTGCGGCTTCTGCACGCCCGGCATGATCATGACCGCGATCGACATCGTGCACCGCAAGGGCAACGAGCTCGACGACCACACCATCCGCGAGGAGCTGGAAGGCAATCTCTGCCGCTGCACCGGCTACCAGAACATAGTCGCCTCGATCGCCGCCGG
>JAEWBW010000501.1 GCA_023390955.1 Pseudomonadota bacterium | reverse complement strand
TGAAGCCGGAGGAGCGCTGCGCCTCGACCTCGAACCGCAACTTCGAGGGTCGCCAGGGCTTCAAGGGCCGCACGCATCTGGTGTCGCCGGCGATGGCGGCGGCTGCCGCGATCGCAGGCCACTTCGTCGACGTGCGCGAGTGGCGCTGAACCACTTCGCTGCAATTGTAGCGATCCGGGAAAGCCGCCTTTAACAGGGTTCCCTGACACTGCGTCCTCGCGACGATCGCGAGGACGCATGCATGGCCAACAAGCCTGACTATGTCGATCTGATCAGTGACGCCACGCGCCAGCACCGCCGGCGCGCGACGCCGTTGCGCATCATTGCCAAGCCCGAGCCCGAGCCGACCTCGCGGCTCAGCAGCTGGCCACCGGCGATGTTCAGGCAATGGAAGCTCGACACGCTGACGCGCTGGACGCGGACACCGTGGAAGACGAAAGACTAGCTGCCGCCACAATGAACAAAGGGCGCCGCGAAGGCGCCCTTGTCATTTCAGCCGCTATGGCCACTCACCAATAGCGATAGGGATAGTGCCAGCGGCAGACGCGGCGCGGACCGTAATAGGTCCAGATCACGCGGCAGCGGCGCGGATAGCTGTAATAGGGATAGTAGCCGCCGTAGCCGTAGAAGTGCCGCCGGTGGATGTGGCGATAGCCGTAATGGGGACGATAGCCCCAGTGACGATGATAGCCGCCGTGACGAATGCCGCCGTAGCGATAGCCGCCGATATGGGCCGCACGGAATCCGCCACCGTGGAATCCACCGCCACGGAAACCGCCACCATGGAAGTGACCGCCGCCACCACGAAAACCACCACCGTGGAAGCCGCCACCATGACCGCCGCCGCCATGACGGACCTGCGTGATCATGTCGTCGGATGCGGCCTTCACGCCGGATGAGGTCGCGGGATTGATCAACGTCACCGCATCGGCGCGACGCGCAGTTCCCGCCGAAAGCATCAGCACCGCCGTGGCCGCGAGTCCAAGCAGACGAAGCATGCGCGCCCGGCGATCAACAATCCTCAGCATCGATCATCTCTCCTGTCCCGACGGCGCTGTTGTCTTGAAGCCGGCTCATGCGCCATAGCTTCGACCGTCGCTGTTCACTGCGATCGCTCCCCAGATTAAATTAGGGACAGCGACGTGAACGCCCCATGAATGAACGGCGCTTCGTCATGCGTGATGCGACGGGGTGTCGCGACAGGAGAAAGTATTTCGATGACCGTCTACGCGATTGCGCAACTGAAGATGAACGACCGCGCGGCCTACGACCGCTACCAGGCAAAGTTCTTCGACGTGTTCCGTCACTACAACGGTCGGCTGCTCGCGGCCGACGAGCAACCGCAATTGCTCGAAGGCGCATGGCCGTTCGACAAGCTGGTGATGATGTCGTTTCCCGACGAAGCTTCGTTCCAGGCGTTCTCGAGCTCGGCGGCCTATCAGGAGATCTCGCGCGATCGCAAGGCAGGCGCGCAGGCCACCGTGCTGCTGGTGAAGGGCTTTACGCCCGGCGGCTGAGCGTCACCACGGTCCGTAGCCGAACACGAACGGCGCGGGCACGACGTAGGGATAGGGACGGTAGTAGACCGGCCGCGCGTAATAGTGCGGCGGCTCGACCAGCGTGCGGCGCATGCTGATGACGTGACGCGTCGGCCTTCGCGGGGTGACATCAGCCACATCCGCGGACGCTCGCTGCTGCTTCGCGGACGCAGACACAGCGGGAACCGACAGCATCAGTGTCCATGCCAGCGCGCCGGCGATGATTGCGGGTCCAATGCGTGCGTTCATGTCAGGTCTCCACGCGCAGGATGCCGGGGTGTGCGAGGTGGCTTCAAGCGAAAACAGTCTGGCATGCCACCCTTTTCGCTTGCGCCGACGCAGCCAAGCGCCGACCATCGGCCCGTCTCGGACGGCCAGATGCAGGAGGGGCTCATGGTACAGTCTCGCGGAGCGTTGCCGGCTTGTCGCCTTGCGGTTTCAGCGGTTGCGCTCTTTGGCGCGGAGACGGCCCTTGCCGCACAGGGCCCCGGCGTCGAGGCCGGCACGACCAATCCGGTCGCACAGCTCGTGATGGCGGTCCTGGTCTATGGCGCGTCCGCGCTGATCGTCGGCGTCGGCCTGATCGGCTCGCTGCGGCGTTAGCTCTTTGCTTTAGCCGCGGCGCCAGTAGCAGTTCATATGCGGCACGATCACGGTGCCGCTCGGCCGGAATTCCTGCACATAGGTGGCGTTGCACTCGCGGACCGCGCCCGGGCCGGGATTGTAGCGCGGATAGACGCCGTCAGGCTCGACCTGCGGGTAGACGCGCAGACGCGGCTTCTTGCGCGGCGGCGGGACGTCGGCCTGGGCCAGCCGGATTTCCGGACCCGATGACTGGGCTTTGGCGCTGTCGACGCAGACCAGCGAAAACAACCCCATGCACAGTAAAGTCAGCGCTGTTCCCGCTCGCATTTTCCCACCCACCAGACGTGCCTTCGAGGCGGCCGTACGCTCTCCGTTTTGGCGGCGCAGGTCAACCGTGCCGCACCATAAAGCCGGATGCATCGCGAAGGAACCCACGCTAAGAGGAGGCATGTGGACGGAATTGAAAGCGCCCAACCTCGCCGAGATGGAGGCAATGGCGCATGAGGTGTTCGAGCGCCTGCCGGCGGAATTTCGCGGCCTCTGCGAGGGCGTGATCCTCCGCGTCGACGACTTTCCGACCGAGGAGGTCATGGACGAGATGGGGTGCGAGACCGAGTTCGACCTGCTCGGCCTGTTCCAGGGCGTCGGCCTGCCGCAGCAGAGTTTTGGCGACGTCGCGCGGCTGCCCAACATGGTCTGGCTCTACCGCCGCCCGATCCTCGACTACTGGGCCGAGCACGACGAGAGCCTCGGCCACATCGTCCGCCACGTCCTGATCCACGAGATCGGCCACCATTTCGGTCTATCGGACGCCGATATGGAAGCGATTGAGGCCAAAGCAGACTAGACCTGCCGAATTCGGCCTAGGATTCGGGGCCCGACCGGGATAAATAACCGGTTCCTATCCACCCTCCCGGAAGCGCAACATGGACAAGTTCACCACGCTGGAAGGCGTCGCGGCACCGCTGAAGATCATCAATGTCGACACCGCCATGATCATTCCGAAGCAGTACCTCAAGACCATCAAGCGCACCGGCCTTGGCAAGGGGCTCTTCTCCGAGCAGCGCTACAAGGATGACGGCAGCGAGAACCCGGATTTCGTGCTCAACCAGCCCGCCTATCGCAATTCGAAGGTGCTGGTTGCCGGCGACAATTTCGGCTGCGGTTCGAGCCGCGAGCACGCGCCCTGGGCGCTGCTCGACTTCGGCATCCGCTGCGTGATCTCGACCTCGTTCGGCGACATCTTCTACAACAACTGCTTCAAGAACGGCATTCTGCCGATCCGCGTCAGCCAGGAAGACCTCGACAAGCTGTTCGACGACGCCGAGCGCGG
>JAEWBW010000053.1 GCA_023390955.1 Pseudomonadota bacterium | reverse complement strand
GTTCGGCATTCCCGCGGCCAGGCTCGGCATCGCCTATGGCTATGACGGCCTGAAGCATCTGGTTTCGCTGGTCGGCCCGTCCTGGGCGCGGCTCTTGATGTACACGGGCATGCGCATCGATGCGGCCGAGGCCTTGCGGATCGGGCTCGTCGAGCGCCTGTTCCCGATCGACGAGCTGTGGGGCGAGACGATGGGAATCGCGCGGACCATCGCCGGGAACGCGCCGCTCGCGATCGACGCCGCCCGGATCACCATCGCCGAGGTGCTGAAAGACGAGAGCCAGCGCGACATGGGCGCGATCGCGGCGGCCGGCACCGCCTGCATGGACAGCGCGGATTTTCGCGAGGGCCGGCAGGCTTTCATGGAGAAGCGCAAGCCGCAGTTCCGCGGGAAATAATTCCGAGACGACAGGCGCCACACAAAGTTTCGAAAACAACCCCATGCACAGTAGACGGCGGCGCCGGGGTTTCGATTAGGTTATCCCGAAATCAACTTGACACGTCGGGCAAAACACCTGTATTATTTCATCATCGGCCGATTGCGCGTTCGGCTTTGCGCAGTCCACGCTGCGCCTCGCCCAACCTGAACGCATGTTCAGGAAAATTAAATCTCACATCACCGTGCTCGTACCGAGCAACCATCTGATCCCTCGTCGGTTCTCCCGCCATCAACGACGGGAGATCACGATGAAACTCAGTTCTGCTGTTCTCGGCCTTGCAGCCATCGGCGGCGTTGCGCTCGCCACCGCGCCGGCGATGGCCGCAATGCCGAACGGCCTGCCGCAGGCGAACGAGATCGCGGGCGGACCGGCCTCCAATGTCGATCAGGTCCGCATGGTCTGTAATGCCTGGGGCCGCTGCTGGTGGCGCCCGAACTATCGCGCCTATGGTGCGTACGGCTATTACGGCGGTCCGCGGCGATACTATGCCCCCCGCTACTACGGCGGCTACGGTCACCGTCACTGGCGCCGCTGGTAAGTCTGGAAGGTTATTGGAAGGGGCCGCGAGGCCCCTTTCGCTTGTGCAGTTATTGGATCAAAGCCCGGCGAGCACGGCCTTCGCGATGTCGGCGGTGCCATTGCTGCCGCCGAACTCGAACGGCTTGATGGCGCCGGCATAGGCCTGATCCACCGCTCGCTCGATTCGTTCGCCGGCTTCCGCCGCACCCTCGACACCATGCTTGTCGGCGAGCCAGTCCAGCATCATCGCGGCCGACAGGATCATGCCGGTGGGATTGGCCTTGCCCTGCCCCATGATGTCGGGCGCGGTGCCGTGGCACGGCTGGAACACGGCGTATTTGTCGCCGATGTCGGCTGACGGCGCCATGCCGAGGCCGCCGATCAGCATCGCGGTGATGTCGGAGACGATGTCGCCGAACATGTTCTCCATCACCATCACGTCGAAATCCCAGGGACGCTTGACCAGCATCGCCGAGCAGGCATCGATGTAGAAACGGTCGGTCTTCACCTCGGGATGCTTCTTCGCGATCTCGTCGAAGATGCCGCGGAAGAAGGCAAAGGCCTTGAACACATTGGCCTTGTCGACGCAGGCGAGCGTGCCCGGCTTGCCGCGCGCCTTGCGCCGCTCGGCGAGGCGGAACGAGAAATCGAACAGGCGCTCGGAGGTCTTGCGCGTGATCACCAACGTCTCGCGCGCGTCGTCATGGGTGACGACGCCCTTGCCCATCGAGGCGAACAGGCCTTCGGTGGATTCACGGATCACCACCATGTCGATGCCGCGCTGGTCGGCGCCGACGATCGGGCTCGGCACGCCCGGAATGAGCCGCGCCGGACGCACGCCGGCATAGAGATCGAAGATGAAGCGCAGCTCGATCTGCGGCGCGATCTCGGTGTTGTCGGGGTAGCGCACCGACGGCAGGCCGCAGGCGCCGAGCAGGATCGCATCCGCCTCCTCGCACAGCCTGATCGTGGAGTCAGGCATCGACTTGCCGGTCGCGAGATAATTGTTGGCGCCAGCCGGCGCCTCAGTGAAGCGGAAGCTGAGGCCCGATCTGGTTTCGATCTTGCGCAGCACCTCGATCGCCGGCGCCATGACCTCGGGGCCGATGCCGTCACCACCGAGCACGGCGATGTGGAAGGCGTTGTTTGCGGACATGGGAGTGTTCCTAAGGAGAGGCGTCGTTCCGGGGCGATGCGAAGCATCGAACCCGGAACCTCGAGATTCCGGGTTCGGTCCTTCGGACCGCCCCGGAATGACGAAGCAACTTACGGCGTCAGCACCGTGCGCCCGACCACGGCGCCCTGCTGCAATTGCACCAGCGCGTCGTTGGCCTTGTTGAGCGGCGCCTTCGTCACCGGGATCGGCGCCACATTTTTGGTCCGCACGAGATCGAGCAGCTCCTGCGTCTCGCGCAGATTGCCGACATAGCTGCCCTGGATCGTGACGGCCTTGATCGGGATCAGCGGCAGCGCCCAGGTCGCACCGCCGCCGAACAGGCCGACGATGACGAGCTTGCCGCCCTTGGTGAGACAATCGAAGCCGAGCTGCGTGGTGGCGGCGTTGCCGACGAGATCGATCACGGCGCGGATCGGGCCGCCCGCCTTCTTCGCAAGCTGCTCCAGCGCATCCGGCGCCTTGGGGTCAACGGTGGCAAGCGCGCCTGCCTTTTCAGCGGCCTCACGCTTCCTGGCATCGATGTCGACCATGATTGCGCCCTTGCCGCCCATCGCCTTGAGCAGCGACAGCGCCATCAGGCCGAGGCCGCCGGCGCCGAACATCACGATCGGCGTATCGAAATGCTGTTCGACCTTCTTCAGCGCGCTGTAGGTGGTGACGCCCGAGCAAGCATAGGGCGCGGTCGTGGCGGGATCGAGCCCGCGCAGATTGAGGAGATAGCGCGGATGCGGCACCAGCATGTGATCGGAATAGCCGCCGTCGCAATAGACGCCGAGCGAGCGCGGCGTCAGGCACATGTTC
>JAEWBW010000376.1 GCA_023390955.1 Pseudomonadota bacterium | reverse complement strand
CGTCGAACACGCCGACGATCTGCGCCTTCATGGCGTCGAGCTTGTCCTTCTCGATCGGCTTGCCGCGCCGTGCGGCGGCAGCCTCCGTCACAATCGCCATGGTCTCGGCGGCCTGCTCGCCGCCCATGACAGCGGTCTTTGCATTGGGCCAGGAGAAGCAGAAGCGCGGATGGAAGCCGCGACCGCACATGCCGTAATTGCCGGCGCCGAACGAGGCGCCGCAATAGATCGTGATCTGCGGCACTGTCGCCGAGGTCACGGCCTGGATCATCTTCGAGCCGTGCTTGATCATGCCGGCCTCTTCATAGGCGCGGCCGACCATGTAGCCGGTGGTGTTGTTGAGATAGAGGATCGGCGTGCGGGTCTGGCAGCAGGCCTGGATGAAATGCGTCGCCTTGTTGGCGCCGGCGGGGTCGAGCGGCCCGTTGTTGGTGATGATGCCGATCGCCTGGCCCTCGATGCGGGCGTGGCCGCAAACGGTGGCCGGACCATAGTTCGGCGCCATCTCGGTGAAATCGGAATCGTCGACGATGCGCGCGATCACCTGCTTCATGTCGACCGGGCGCTTGTGGTCCATCGGCATGATGCCGAGCAGCTCGTCCTGGTCGTAGCGCGGCGGCTTGTGGCCGGATGGCGCGCTGCCCGGCCGTTCCCATTCCAGCGCACCCATGATCTCGCGCGCGATGCGCAAGGCGTCGCGGTCGTCCTCGGCGAGATAATCGCCGAGGCCGGAGATCTGGGTATGCATCTCGGCGCCGCCGAGTTCTTCTTCCGTCGCGATCTCGCCGGTCGCGGCCTTCAGCAGCGGCGGTCCCGCAAGGAAAGCGCGGGTGCGGCCGCGCACCATGACGATGTAGTCGGACAGGCCCGTTTGGTAAGCGCCACCAGCTGTGGAGGAGCCGTGCGTGACGGTAACGACCGGCAGCCCCGCCGCCGACAGGCGCGCGAGATTGCGAAAGATATTGCCGCCGCGCACGAAGTCCTCGACGCGATAGCGCAGCAAATTGGCCCCGGCGCTTTCGACGAGCTGGACATAAGGCAGCTTGTTCTCCAGCGCGAGCTCCTGCACCCGCATCGTCTTGTCGAGACCGTAAGGCTGCAGCGCGCCGGCATCGATGCCGGCATCGTTGGCACTGACCATGCAGCGGATGCCCGAGACGAAGCCGATGCCGGCGATGACGCCGCCGCCGGGCACGCTCTTGTCCGCGTCAGGCACGTCGAACATGTAACCGGTCAGCGTCGACAGCTCCAGGAACGGCGCGCCGGGATCGAGCACCAGTGCCACGCGCTCGCGCGGCAGCAGCTGGCCGCGCTTGTGGAAGCGGTCCTTTGCGCCGGCGGACGCGGCACGGGTCCGCTCCTCCAGCGCGCGCATCCGGTCGATCAGCGCGAGCATGCCGTCGCGGTTGGCGTGGTAGGCGGCGCTGCCGGTGGAAATGGTGTTTTCGAGAATGGACACGGCTCAACTTGCTCCGTCGTTCCGGGACGACGCGACAGCGTCGAACCCGGAACCTCGAGATTCCGGGTTCACGCTTCGCGTGCCCCGGAATGACGATGTGTGGCTAACGATTCGTCCCAAAGATCTTCCGCGCTTCCGCAGGGCTTGCGATCTCGCGGCCGGCACGCCGCGCGCAGGCGGCGATGGCCTCGATGAGCTGCCCGTTCGACGTCACCTTCTTGCCGTCGGCGAGATAGAAAGTGTCTTCGAGACCGGTGCGGAGGTGGCCGCCGAGCTCGGCGTTGCGCTGATGCAGCGGCCAGATTTCCTCGCGGCCGATCGCGGTGACCTGGAAATGCGCCTCGGGACGCTTCAGCTTGATCAGGATCTGCAGCAATTCGGGGTCGGCAGGCATGCCGGAGGCCACGCCCATGACGAAGTTGTATTCGAGCGGCCCCTTGTACATGCCGACCTGGGTATACATGCCGACACAGCGGACGATGCCGACGTCGAAACATTCGAACTCGGGGATGGTGCCGACCGCGTTCATGACGTCGAGATAGTCCTTCACCTTCTCGACCGCGTTGTCGAACATCATCGGCGGCCAGGCCCAGCTGTTGTCGGCCTTGACCTTGAGATAATTCAGCGAGCCTGCGTTGCAGGCGGCGATTTCCGGCTTGGTCTCGCGGATGCAGTCGAGCGCGCCGCTGTAATTCGGCCCCGACACGCCCGAGGTGTGATTGATGATGACGCCGGGGCAGGCCTCGCGGATCGCCTGCTGGATTTCCTTGCTGACGCTCACCTCCCAGGACGGCAGGTGCCCCTTGTTCGGCGCCTGCTGGCGCAGATGGATGTGCATGACGGACGCGCCGGCGTCGAACGCGGCCTTGGCTTCCCGCGCCATCTGCTCGGGCGTGACGGGGACGTTGTGCTGCTTCGGGTCGGTGAGCACGCCGTTCAGCGCGCAGGTGATGACGGCCTTGTCGCTCATGCCTTCGATCTCGTGCGTAAGAGTGCAACGTCCGCGATCATGTGACGCGCGACATGCGGCTTCTTGCGCGGAGAAGCTGAAAAAACGAGCAGCCGTAAGGTGGGCAAAGGCGCTGTGGCGCCGTGCCCACCGTCATTTCGAGGACTTGGAGCCAGCTCTTGGAGCTAGCTCTTGGAGCTAGCTCGCTTCTGCGAGTTGCTCCCTCACGGTCTCGCTGCTGCGATAGATCGCAAGATCGCGCGAGCCGACGAAGATCGCGCGCGGCTTCAGGCCGTAGAAGCGACGGATCGAGTGGCTGAAATGCGTGGAGTCGGGATAGCCGATGTCCTGCGCGAGGTGGGCGAGGTTGAGATCCTGATTGGCGAAGTGCAGCAGATGCCGCGCGCGCTTCCAGGCGCGGAAGGAGCGGAACGAGATGCCGGTCTCTTCCTTGAAGAGGTGCAGGAAGCGCGAGGCCGACAGGCCGGCTTCGGCCGCGCAGCTGTCCGCCGTCACCGGCTCGCCGGAGAAACGTTCGATGCGCGCGACCGCACGCGTCACGCGCGGATCGAGCACGCGGCGCGGCAACGCCTCGCCAAAACACATCTCGTCGAATTCGGCGGTGGTGATGTCGCCATAGCGGCGCTGACGAAGCAGCGCGTAGGCGGCGAGGATTTTTCGCGCGTGCGCTGCACTGTCCGGTCCGGTCAGCTTGGCGCGGAGCCGTTCGAGCACGCCATCCGGCATGCTCTCCGGCTCGAGCGTGACGCTGATTGCAGTGCGGTAGTCGCTGGCGATCGAGTGCCGCTGGTTCGGCAAGGTGACGAAGATGTCGCCGGTCGCGTGAACGTCGTCGATCGTCAGATGCAGGCTGCCCTTCACCGCCACATAGACATGGCAGCAGCCGGGTGTCCGCTTGCGCGGCCTGCCGAGCAAGCCGGCGTAGAACACGCGCTCGGGTGTGATCAGCATCAGATGGTCGGATTCGCGACCCAGGTCTTGCATTGGCGTCCTCCTCGCGCGGCTCTTGGGCCGCTGCGGCCGAGGTCACCTTAAATGAAATTCGAGCGCTGTCACTGCAGGATAGCGCTATCAAAAATAGTCTCATTCCAGGACGCGATCTCGGTATACCAAGACCGCGCCAACGTGATGTGCAGTGCGATGATTACGGCCTGACCCGCGGCGCAACATTCTGCGCGACGCCGGCGTTCCGTTCCGCGGAAACGGCGCGCTTGAAACCTTCGCGCTGCTGCAAACGCGCCCAATACGCTGCGACATTCGGCCCAAAATCCTTGGCGAGCCCAATATTTTCCGCAAGGCGGAGCGCATAGCCGATGACAATGTCAGCGGCTGTGAACCTTCCAGCGCACAAGGTTTCGGCATTCGCGGTCGCTGCCTCAACCGCACGCAGCCGACCAAGGAACCATTTTGCATAGTCGGTTGCGACCTGCGGATTGCGGCGCTCCTCCGGCTCGAGCTGGGTGTACCGGAGCACCAGCGTCTGCGGGAAGGTTAACGTCGCATCGCTGAAATACATCCAGTTCAGGAACGCGCCATAAGCGGGGTCGTCGACATCGACCATCAGCGGCGTCGGAGCGTACTTGCTGCCGAGATAGAAGCAGATGCCGGAAGACTCCGTCATCTTCGTCTCGCCATCGACCATGAAGGGGATGGTGCCGAGCGGATTGATCGCGAGATATTCCTTGGCGAAGACGCGCGGCGGAAACGGCAGCATCTTCAGCTCATACGGAAGCCCCATCTCTTCCAGCATCCAGAGCGGACGGAACGAGCGCGCGGCGTCGCAGTGATAGAGCGTGATCATCTTGCATCCCCTTTGCTGCCGGGCAGCGTTCCCATCATCTTGCACAAAACCATCAGCATGACTTCGTCGGCGCCGCCGCCGATCGAGGTCAGGCGGCTGTCGCGATAGGCACGACTCACCGGTGTCTCATTAGTGAAACCCATGCCGCCCCAATATTGCAGGCAGGCATCGGTGAGCTCGCGCCCGAGCCGGCCGGCCTTCAGTTTGGCCATGGTCGCAAGCTTCGTCACGTCTTCGCCCGCGACAAGTTGCTCAGCAGCGCGATAGATCAGCGCACGCAGCAGCTCGACCTCGGTCTGCATCTCCGCCAGCTTGAAGTGCACGACCTGGTTGTCGAGGATGCTCTGGCCGAAGGCCTTGCGGTTGCGGGTATAATCGATGGTCTGGTCGATGATGTATTCGTGCGCCTTGAGGCAGGCGGCCGCGCCCCACAGCCGCTCCTCCTGGAACTGGATCATCTGGTAGGTAAAGCCCTTGCCCTCCTCGCCGATCCGGTTGCGCTTGGGCACGCGGACATTGTCGAAGAAGATCTGGGCGGTGTCGGACGAGCGCATGCCCATCTTGTCGAGCTTGCGCGCCACGGTGACGCCCTTGCTCTTCATGGGCACGCAGATCAGCGACTTGTTGCGGTGGACGGGGCCGTCACCGGTGTTGGCGAGCAGGCAGATCCAATCGGCCTGGGTGCCGTTGGTGATCCACATCTTGCCGCCGGTGATGAGATAATCGTCGCCGTCGGAGCGGGCGGAAGTCTTGATCGAGGCGACATCGGAGCCCGCGCCAGGCTCGGAGACGCCGATGCAGGCGACGTAATCACCGGCGACCGACGGGCTGAGGAATTCGCGGCGAACCTCGTCGGAGCCGAACCGCGCCAGCGCCGGCGTCGCCATGTCGGTCTGCACGCCGATCGCCATCGGCACGCCGCCGCAGGTGATGGCGCCCAACTCCTCCGCCATCATCAGCGCGTAGGAGTAGTCGAGGCCGGAGCCGCCGAACTCGACCGGCTTGTTCAGCCCGAGGAAGCCGAGATCGCCCATCTTCTTGAACAGTTCATGCGCCGGGAAGATGTCGGCCTTCTCCCACTCATCGACATGCGGATTGATCTCGTTGGCGATGAATTTTTGCAGGCTTCTGCGGATGTCGTCGTGGTCGGCGGTAAACAGCATGTTCTTCCTTCGTCATTCCGGGGCGCGCGAAGCGCGAACCCGGAATCCAGAGATGAGTCCTACAATATCGAGAATACGGGTTCGACGCTACGCGTCGCCCCCGAATGACGG
>JAEWBW010000329.1 GCA_023390955.1 Pseudomonadota bacterium | reverse complement strand
GGAGCGCGTCGGGAGGTCCCCGCGTCTTGTTGAGACGGCTCCGCGAAACCATGGCGGAGCAGGTCTCAGCCCAGGAGCGGCTGGACAAGATCGTGGTGCTGATCGCCGCCAACATGGTGGCCGAGGTCTGCTCGGTCTACGTGCTGCGCGTCGACAACACGCTCGAGCTCTACGCCACCGAAGGTCTCAACCGCGAAGCAGTCCACCACACCGTACTGAGCGCCCATGAGGGCCTGGTCGGCCTCGTCGCCAGCGAGGCCACTCCGCTCAATCTGAGCGATGCGCAGAGCCATCCGGCCTTCTCTTTCCGCCCCGAGACCGGCGAAGAAATCTACCACTCCTTCCTCGGCGTGCCGATCCTGCGCGCCGGCAACACGCTCGGCGTGCTGGTGGTGCAGAACCGCGCCAAGCGCAATTATGTCGAGGAAGAGCTCGAGGCACTGCAGACCACCGCCATGGTGCTGGCGGAGCTGATCGCCTCCGGCGAACTGTCCGCGCTGGCCCAGCCGGGCCAGGAGCCTGCCGCGCGCCATTCCGCGCAGAAGGTCGGCGCGATCCTGTCGGAAGGCATCGCGCTCGGCCATGTCGTGCTGCACGAGCCGCGCGTCGTCATCAAGGACTACATCGCCGAAGACCCGGCCAAGGAAGTCAAGCGGCTCGACACGGCGCTGGCAAAACTGCGCGCCGATCTCGACCGGATGCTGGAGCGCGGCGACGTCGCCGAAGGCGGCGAGCATCGCGAGGTGCTGGAAGCCTATCGCATGTTCGCCAACGACCAGGGCTGGTCGCACAAGCTGCACGAGGCCGTCGCCACCGGCCTCACCGCGGAAGCTGCCGTCGAGCGCGTGCAGTCCGACACCCGCGCGCGCATGCTGCGCTCGACCGATCCCTATTTGCGCGACCGGCTGCACGATCTCGAAGACCTCGGCTACCGCCTGATGCGGCAGCTGGTCGGCCAGGACCACGCGCCGTCGCGCGAGCAATTGCCCGACAACGCCATCGTCATCGCGCGCGCGATGGGACCGGCGGCGCTGCTCGACTACGACCGCAAGCGCCTGCGCGGCATCGTGCTGGAGGAAGGCACCGCCAATTCCCACGTCTCGATCGTGGCCCGCGCGCTCGGCATCCCCGCGGTCGGCGAAGTGCCGAACGCGCCTGGTATCGCAGACCCGGGCGATGCCATCATCGTCGACGGCACTTCGGGCCAGATCTATGTCCGCCCGTCGCAGGAGATTGAAGCGGCCTTCGCCGAGCGCGTGCGCTTCCGCGCCCGCCGCCAGGCGCAATATCTTGCGTTGCGCGACCGGCCCTGCGTCACCAAGGACGGCCAGAAGGTCGAGCTGATGATCAACGCAGGTCTCGCCATCGACCTGCCGCATATCGAGGACACCGGCAGCGCCGGCATCGGCCTGTTCCGCACCGAGTTGCAGTTCATGGTCGGCCAGAGCCTGCCGCGCACCAGCGATCAGCTCGCGCTATACCGGACGGTGCTGGACGCCGCCGGCAGCAAGCCCGTCACCTTCCGCACCCTCGATATCGGCGGCGACAAGGCGTTGCCCTATATGGAGATGGTGGTCGAGGAGAATCCCGCGCTCGGCTGGCGCGCGATCCGGCTCGGCCTCGATCGTCCGGGCCTGTTGCGCGGCCAGATCCGCGCGCTGCTGCGCGCCGGCGGCGGCCGCGCGCTGCGCGTGATGTTCCCGATGATCTCGGAGGTCGCAGAGTTCGATTCGGCGAAGGCACTGGTCGAGCGCGAGCTGACATACCTGCGCCAGCACGGCCACACGCTGCCTGAAAGGATCGACATCGGCACCATGGTCGAGGTGCCGGCGCTCCTCTACCAGCTCGACGAGCTGCTGAAGAAGGTCGACTTCATCTCGGTCGGCTCCAACGATTTGTTCCAGTTCCTGTTCGCGGTCGATCGCGGCAACGCCAAGGTGTCGGAGCGTTTCGACACCATGTCGGCGCCGATCCTGCGCGTGCTGCGCGAGATCGCGCGCAAGTCCAATGCAGCGAAGAAATCGCTGTCGCTCTGCGGCGAGATGGCCTCGAAGCCGATCGGCGCGCTGGCGCTGATCGCGATGGGCTATCGCTCGCTGTCGCTCTCGGCGACTGCCCTCGGCCCGGTCAAGGCGATGGTGATCGATCTCGACGCCAGGAAGGCCGAAGCGATGCTCGGCCCGCTGCTGGACGCACCGACCGGCAGCGTCTCGATCCGGCAGAAGCTGACGGAATTCGCCGAGGCCGAAGGGCTGTCGTTGTAGCGGGCCGGTCCACGCCTGCCCGCCTCGCCCCTTCCCCTGCATTTGAGACTTGATCGATGTCGTCACTCCCCGAAGCCAAACTGGACGTCCTGCTCGCGCATCACGCTTCGCTCGAGGCCGAATCGCTGGGCCAGCTCGCGTCCGAGCGCTACGTGCAGATCACCCGCGAGCTCGCCGAGATCAATCCGCTGATCGACGCGGTGAAGGCGTATCGCGCGGCCGTAAAGGAGCTCGCCGACACCGAGGCGCTGATCGCCGATCCCGCGACCGATGCCGAGATGCGCAGCATGGCGGAAGCCGAGCGCGACGAACTCGCTCCCAGAATCGAGGATCTCGTGCAGAAGATCCGCGTCGCGCTACTGCCCAAGGACGCCATGGACGACCGCAACGTGGTGCTCGAAATCCGCGCCGGCACCGGCGGCGACGAGGCTTCGCTGTTCGCGGGCGACCTGTTCAGGATGTACGAGCGGTTCGCGAGCCTGCAGGGCTGGAAGGTCGACGTGATCTCGGCCAGCGAAGGCACGGTCGGCGGCTTCAAGGAGATCATCGCCGAGGTGCAGGGCCGCGGCGCATTCTCGAAGCTCAAGTTCGAATCCGGCGTGCACCGCGTGCAACGCGTGCCCGACACGGAGACGCAGGGGCGCATCCACACCTCGGCCGCGACGGTCGCGGTGCTGCCGGAGGTCGAGGACGTCGACGTCGAGATCAAGAACGACGATCTGCGGATCGAAACCATGCGCGCACAGGGCGCCGGCGGCCAGCACGTCAACAAGACGGAATCGGCGATCCGGATCACCCATATCCCGACCGGCATCGTCGTGATGATGCAGGACTCACGCTCTCAGCATAAGAACCGCGCATCCGCGATGAACATCCTGCGCTCGCGCATCTACGACGCCGAGCGCCAGCGCGTCGACGCGGCGCGATCGGCCGACCGCAAGGAGAAGGTCGGCTCCGGCGATCGCAGCGAGCGCATCCGTACCTACAATTTTCCGCAGGGCCGCGTCACCGACCACCGCATCAACCTGACGCTCTACAAGCTGCCTCAGGTGATCGCGGGCGAAGCCCTCGGCGAACTGACCGACGCGCTGACCACCGAGCACCAGGCTGCGCAGCTCGCAGCGCAGGGCGCGGCGGCCTAACGGGCCTTGAACGCGCGCAGGATCTTGCCGAGCGCGGGACTTGCCGCGCGCAATTCTTCCAGATGAATCTTCGACAGCGCCTGCAGCTTCTGCTCGCCCTTGGCCGTCAGCCTGAGCCGGACCTTCCGGGCGTCCTGCGGATCGGTGCCACGGCTGACCAGCTTCAGCTTCGCCATCCGGTCCATCAGCTCGACGGCCGTGTGGTGCCGGATCAGCAGGAATTTGGCGACGTCACCGACGCTCGCTGCGTCCGGGCCGGCAAAGCCCTTGAGCGCGAGCAGCGCCTGGTGCTGCTGGGGCGTCAGCCCGGCGCGCTGGGCGGCAGCCTCGCTGAACGCAAGGAAGGTGCGCAGCTGGTAGCGGAACTGCGCCAGCGCCTTGTAGTCGGCCTCGCGCATCGCGCCGCTGCCACTCCGTGCCGGCGCCGTTGTAGGCCGCTTTGCCTTGCTCGCCTGAACCATGCTGTGCCGTCCGCGTTGACGCGCCGCCCGACCACGCGGGCAGCTTTGCCGAAAGTAGCAAGCCGCCGCCTCCGGACCAACCGGTCGGCGCCACGGATGCACAGCTATCAGGGACGGATCAGGCTCTAGTCGAAGCTGGAAAGCAGGATCTTCACCAGCACGATCTGGAATGCGATGGGAATCCGCACGCTCTTTCGCCGGATCGACCGTTGCAGCGCGCTTGCGACCTCGGCACTGGTCAGCGCGCCGGAGGCGGCGTTAACCACGAGCCGTTCCCACATCTCCGACAGCGAGCCGCCGGGCTTGAGCACCGGCTTGATCGTGACGCCGCAGCCCTGCGCCCACTCGATGATCTCGCGCACCGTGTGCGGGCCGCAGTTGCGCGCAACCGAGAGGCGCTCGGCGGACAGCGCCAGCAGCAATTCGCGCGACGGCGACCATGCGCCTTTCGGAGGCTGCTCGCCCGTCAGCTCGACCGCGAGCTCCTTGAGGACGTTCTGCGCGCGCACGCTCAGCGACTTCATCGGAGCAGGGGCCGGCTTCGCTTGAGTGGAAGACGCCGGCTGCGCACGCCAGCCGGGACGGCCGCGCGCCTCCATCGAGCGCAACGCTTCGCCGGCCTGCGCCGCTGCGCGCTGCCCCTCTCCGTCTCCCCGCCGCTCTGTTTGTCGTGGCCAGGATCGCGGCTTTCCCGCACCCGCCACTCTTGTCCGTCGCACCATTTCACCTGCCGAGCCCGCCAGCCTCGTACTCACAAAGACTAATATATATCGGAGTCCGATATGTTTTTGCGAGACAATTTTTGCCCTTCGACCAAAGGCGAAATTGACAGGCGGCTATCACAAGCGATGCTTGCGCCAAGAACTACACGCGGATGTTACGCGCCCGGTGTTCCCGTCCCAGTGACGGACAATGCCGGGCCATGATGTCGCGCGTGCAAACAAGACCGAATATCCGGAGGAAACGATCATGACTGACCATCTCATTCGCCGCGGCCTCTCGCGCCGCACCCTGCTTCAGAGCACCGCAGGCCTCGTCGGCGGTTCGCTGCTGCCGGCCATGCCGGCCTTCGCCGAGGACAAGCCGATCGGTTCCTATCCCGCCGGCGTGTCCGGCTCGACCGCGTTCATCGGCATTTCCGTCCCGCGCACCGGCACCTACGCCGTGCAGGGCGAGGACGAGCTCAAGGGCTATCAGCTGGCGATCGAGCACATCAACAGCGGTCACGACCTGATCAAGAAGATCTCGCCCAAGACCAGCAAGGGCGTGCTCGGCAAGGAACTGAAGTTCGGCGTCGCCGATTCCGCGGCCAAGCCCAATGAAGCGGTGCAGGCGCAGCAGCGCTTCATCAGCGAAAACAAGGCGATCATGATCACCGGCGGCACCTCGAGCGCCGTCGCCGTCGCGCTCAACAAGCTTGCCCAGCGCGAGAAGGTGCTCTTCGTGTGCGGCATCTCCGGCTCGAACGACACCACCGGCAAGGACTGCGTCCGCTACGGCTTCCGCCAGAATTTCTTCGGCCAGACCGCGGCCGCAGCGATCGGACCCGTGATGGTCAAGGAGTTCGGCAAGGGCAAGAAGGCGGCGTATCTGACGCCGGACTACACCTACGGCCACACCGTCACCAAGTCGATGCAGGACTTCCTGGCGACCGCCGGCTGGACCACGGTCACCAACCAGGTCGCCCCGCTCGGCGCGCCCGACTATTCGTCCTATCTGCTCAACGTCGCCAACTCCGGCGCCGACGTGCTGATCAACGTCAATTGGGGCCACGACGCGGTGCTGTCGACGCAGCAGGCCAAGCAGTTCGGCGTGCTCGACAAGATGAAGCTGGTGGTTCCCTACCAGGTGCCGTTCATCGCGCGCGAGACCGGCGGCCTGATGCAGGGCGTCTATGCCGCCACCGACTATTGGTGGACGGTCGAGGACAAGTTCCCACTCGCCAAGATGTTCAACGAAGCCTTCGAGAAGAAGTACGGCTACAAGCCGGAATGGGGTGCGGAGAACGCCTATATCAGCTTCGCGCACTGGGCCCGCATGTGCGAGACGGCCGGCAGCTTCAATCCGCCCGACGTCATCAAGGCCTATGAGAAGGGCGAGACGATCCCCTCGCTCGTCGGCGACGTGCATTATCGCCCCGAAGATCACCAGTGCATCCGCCCGGTCATCATCGTGAAGGGCAAGATGCAGAAGGACATGAAGAACAAGGAAGACTGGTACGACGTGGTCGACATCGTCGATGGCAAGGGCCTGATGCAGAAGCCCGACGCCTTCGGATGCAAGCCCGGCGACTACACCTAAGCAACGGCGCGACTCGTGACGCCGCAGGATCTGGCCCCTGCGGCGTCAGCTTTTTCTCCGCCAACCCGAACAGAGCCGCATTTTCATGATTAGTTGGCCCAACCTCGTTTCGCAGCTCTTCAACGGGCTGGCCCTTGGCGCCCTGCTGGCGCTGATCAGCTCCGGACTGACGATCATCTACGGCACGCTCGGCGTACTGAACCTCGCGCATGGCGCGATGTTCATGATCGGCGGCTATGCCGGTTTCGTCGCCTACCAGTACACGGAGTCGTTCCTCGCGGCTGTCATCGCGGGCTCGCTGTTCGTGATGATCCTGGGCCTGGTGATGGAGCGCGTCATCATCCGGCATTTCTATCACCGCCCGCATGAGGACCAGCTGCTCGTCACCTTCGGGCTCGGCATCTGCTTCGTCGAGCTGATCCGGCTGGTTTTCTCCAGCCAGTCGCAACTAGTGCCGCCGCCGGCGATCTTCCAGGGCATCACCAATCTCGGTTTCATGTTCTACCCGACCTACCGCCTCGCCGTGGTCGGGATCGTCGCCGTCGCGCTCGGCGCGTTGTTCCTGATCCTCTACCGGACCCGGCTCGGCATGATCGTGCGCGCCGGCATCGAGGATTCGGTGATGGTCGATTCGCTCGGCATCAACGTCTACCGCGTCTTCATGGTGGTGTTCGGCATCGGCGCGATGGCTGCCGGGTTCGCGGGCATCGTCAACGCGCCGGTGGTGTCGCTGACGCCCGGCATCGGCGACGACATCCTGGTCCAGACCTTCGTGGTGGTGGTGATCGGCGGCGTCGGCTCGTTCCCGGGCGCGATCCTCGGCGGCCTCATCGCCGGCGAGATCATCAGCGTCACCTCCATGTTCAACCCTGGCTACGCCTATGTGATGCTGTTTGCGGCAATGACGCTCGTGCTCGTGGTGCGACCGCATGGCCTGCTCGGCGTCCAGGGCCGCGAATAAGTGATCCCCCGATGCTCAAGCAACGCCCGTTCCTGATCGAGACACTGACAGCCGTCGGGCTGATCCTGGCTCCCTTCATCCTGCCGCATCTCGGTTTCGCGCCGAACACCGTGAACCGCATCCTGGTCTGGGGCCTGTTCGGCCTCGGCTTCGACATCCTGTTCGGCTTCACCGGACTGCTGTCGTTCGGCCAGTCCGCCTTCTACGGCACCGGCGGATTCGTCGCCGCCTATCTCCTGACCCGCGCGGGCTTCAGCAACGTGCTGGGCGCGCTGATCATCGGCATGATTGCGGCCGCTGTGACCGGCTATCTGGTCGGCCTGATCGCGCTGCGCCGGACCGGCATCTACTTCGCCATGATCACGGTTGCGATCGCGCAGGTGTTCTTCTTCGTCGAGTTCAATCCGTTGTCGGATTTCACCGGCGGCGAGAACGGCCTGCCCGGCGTACCGACCCCGAGCTTCGATTTCGGCTTCATCAACCTCCACTTCACCAATGGCTGGTCGCTCTATCAGTTCATCGCGTTCTGTTACTTCATCGGCATCGTGATCGCGCTCCGGATCGTGCGCTCGCCGGTCGGCGCCATCTTCAACGCGATCCGCGACAATCCGCTGCGCGCCACCGCGGTCGGCCACAACATCCACGGCTACAAGCTGACCGCGTTCGTGATCGCCGCCGCCTATGCC
>JAEWBW010000615.1 GCA_023390955.1 Pseudomonadota bacterium | reverse complement strand
AACACGACGTTGTCGGTCACGATCGGGCAGATGGCTGTGCGGCTGATGCGGCCGGAACTGCCTTGGTCGCCCGAAGCGGCGGACCGCCTGGCCGGGCCCATTCTCGACATGCTGTGCCTGATGCTGGAGACGGCACATCAGCCGGGACAGCAGGAAGTCGAGGGCCGGTCGCTCGCCGATGTCATGTTTAAGCGACTGAGCACCTACATGAGGGATAATCTGGGCGACGGCGAGCTTTCGCCAACGAAGGTCGCCCAGGCACATCGCATTTCGCTGCGCTATCTTTTCAAGCTCTTCAAGATGCACGGCACGACGTTCGGGCATGAGCTCATGGAACTTCGGCTCCAGGAGGAGCGGCGACAAATCCTCACGGCCTACCGCACCTGTCATAGCCTTCAGCAGATCGCCTTTCTCTGCGGCTTCGCGAGCCAGTCGCATTTCTCGACGCGCTATCGCGAGCGCTTCGGGGAGTCGCCTCGGGAATCGCGCTGGTCGCCGGGAGCTTCATGAGATTTTGGGCGTCCCGGACCTTGTGATCCGTTCCGGCCAACGGATGCAGGTGGGTCCAGCGTATTCTCGCGCGATCAGCTCTGGGACAGCTCGCCGTGCTGCTGGCGCTCGCGCAGCAAGGTGACCAGGGCCTCGCCGGCGGTGAGGATATGCTGGCGGAGCAGCTTGGCGGCCTTCTTCACATTGCCGGTCCGGCATTCGGTCACGATTTCAATATGCTCCTTCTCGGCGCGGGCGCGGCCGTCCGTGTAATAGATCTGCATGCGGGCGAAACGGTCGGTGCTCTGGAGCAACTGGTCGGCGGTGGCGAGCATGCGCGGGCTCTTGGCGCGACGGTAGAGCAGGGAATGGAGTTCGGTGTTGAGCGCCCCCCAGCGCCCGGGATTGTGGGTACGCAGTTCGTCGCTGTATTCGCGCAGGATAGCATCCAGCTGCGCATAGTCGTCCTCGCTCAGATGCGGGGCGGATTTCTCCAGGAGCGCCGGCTCAAGCAGGGCGCGAAACTCGAACAGCTCCTCGACTTCCTCGGGGGAAAAACCGGCAACGACAGCACCCTTGTGCGCCTCCAGTTGCACAAGACCCTCGGCCTCGAGCAGAATGAGCGCCTCGCGGAAGGGAATGCGGCTGATGCCAGTTCTTCGGCGAGAACCGCCTGACGCAGCTGCATGCCGGCCGGGTATTCGCCCTCCAGGATCCGCCGCCGCAATTCGTCGGCGGCAGCCGTGGCGCGCGTCGGCGGCACTATCATTCGCTTGCTCATGGTTCCTGCCATCGTGATTCGGCGAGTCTAGCCTCTTTGCCCGGCAATTGGCATCCACGCTGGACCATGCCGAAAAGATGCAATAACGTCCCGGTCCAGAAAACATAAAGGGAGGAATACTCATGGCTTCAGTTGACGTCGTGGACGTGCGCAAGGCCTATGGCGCGCAAGAGGTCATTCACGGCGTGTCGATCGGCATCAAGGACGGCGAGTTCGTCATCCTGGTCGGCCCCTCGGGCTGCGGGAAATCCACGCTCCTGCGCATGATCGCCGGGCTCGAGAACATCTCCGCCGGCGAGATCCGCATCGGTCACCGGGTGGTCAACCACGTGCCGCCCAAGGAGCGGGACATCGCCATGGTGTTCCAGAACTATGCGCTCTATCCGCATATGACGGTCGCCGACAACATGGGCTTCTCGCTCAAGTTGCGGAATGCCGGCTCCGACGAGATCAACAAGCGCGTCAAGCGCGCGGCCGAGATCCTCGCGCTGTCGCCGCTGCTCGATCGTTATCCGCGCCAGCTCTCCGGCGGTCAGCGCCAGCGCGTCGCCATGGGCCGCGCGATCGTGCGCGATCCCCAGGTCTTCCTGTTCGACGAGCCGTTGTCGAACCTCGACGCCAAGCTGCGCGTCGCCATGCGTACCGAGATCAAGGAGCTGCACCAGCGGCTCAAGACCACCACCGTCTACGTCACCCACGACCAGATCGAGGCCATGACCATGGCCGACAAGATCGTCGTCATGCACGACGGCATCGTCGAGCAGATGGGCACCCCGCTCGAGCTCTACGACAAGCCCGACAACCAGTTCGTCGCCGGCTTCATCGGCTCTCCCTCGATGAACTTCCTGAAGGGGCATGTCCGTGTGAACGGCGTTGCGACCTTCGAGGGGCCGAACGGCGTCAAGCTGCCGCTCAAGAATGCGCCGGCGTCGTCCGACGGCCGTCCCGCGGTCTATGGTGTCCGGCCCGAGCATTTCACCATCGCCGATGACGGCGCCGAAGCCGAAATCCTCGTCGTCGAGCCGACCGGCTCCGAGACGCAGGTATTCGCCAAGGTCGGCGGCGAGCAGGTCGTCGCGGTCTTCCGCGAGCGGCATCAGTTCAATCCGGGCGACAAGGTCCGGCTGAAGCCCGACCCGTCGCTGGTCCATCTGTTCGACGACGCTACGGGCAAGCGCCTATAGCGACGTCCGCAGAACTGCCTGAGCAGAAAACTGCCAGGCAGAGCTGCCCAAGCAGAACTGCCTAAGACTACCAAAATACAAATATAAAATTCAGGGAGAGAACGATGAGCAATTTCGACAGGCGAAGTGTGCTTAAAGCTGGCCTGGGCGGCGCTGCATTGCTGGCCGGCCCGGGCATCGTCCCGGTCCGGGCGGCGGAGTGGACCAACACGCCCGAGCCGAATGCGTCGATCCGCGTGCTGCGCTGGAAGCAGTTCATCCAGGCCGAGTTCGACAAGTTCGCCGAGCAGACAAAGAAGTTCTCCGAGAAGACCGGTGTCAAGGTCAAGCTCGAAGCCGAAAGCTGGGAAGACATCCGCCCGAAGGCGGCGGTCGCCGCCAATGTCGGCGCCGGTCCCGACCTCATCATCGGCACGCTCGACGATCCCCACAAATTCCCCGAGAAGCTGATCGACGTCACCGACGTCGCCGACTATCTCGGCGCCCAGTATGGCGGCTGGTATCCGGTCGCCGAGAAGTACGGCAAGAAGGGCAATGGCTGGATCGCCATCCCGCAAGGCGCGACCGGCGGCTGCCTGAACTATCGCATCAGCCATGTGAAGGCCGCCGGCTTCGACGAATTCCCCAAGGACACCGCCGGCTTCCTCAAGCTGTGCCAGGCCCTGAAGAAGAACAACACGCCGGCCGGCTTCGCGCTCGGTCATGCCACGGGCGATGCCAATGGCTGGTGCCAGTGGGCGCTGTGGGCGTTCGGCGGCAAGGTCGTCAACGAGAAGAACGAGGTCGTGATCGACTCGCCCGAGACGATCGCCGCGCTCGAATACGTCAAGCAGCTCTACGAGACCTTCATCCCGGGCGTGCTGTCGTGGAACGACTCGAACAACAACAAGGCGTTCCTCAACGGCGAACTCAGCCTGACCCTGAACGGCATCTCGATCTGGACGGTCGGCAAGACCTCGACCGATCCGAAGCAGCAGGAGATCGCCAAGGACATGAACCACGCGCCGATGCCGATCGGGCCGGTGGGCGTGTCGACCGAGCAGCAGAACGTGCTGGTCTACTACGGCTACAAGCACTCGAAGTATCCGAAGGCCGTCAAGGAATACATCAAGTTCATGATGGACAAGGAGAACTACGACGCCTGGGAGGTTGCTTCCAACGGCTACGTGTCTCCGCCGCTGCCGGCCTACAACGACAACCCGGTGTGGACGTCGGATCCGAAGATCACGCCGTACCGCGACTGCCTCAAGCGCTGCCGCGACAACGGCTTTGCCGGCGATCTCGGTTATGCCTCTGCCGCCGTGATGGGCGACTTCGTCGTCGTCGACATGTTCGCGGAAGCAGCCTCGGGTTCGGCGACGCCGAAGCAGGCGGCCGCGCGCGCCGCCGAGCGCGCCAAGCGCTACTACCAGGTCTGATCAGCTC
>JAEWBW010000282.1 GCA_023390955.1 Pseudomonadota bacterium | reverse complement strand
AATACGGAATACGTCATATTGTATCGCATCAACGATGCTCAGCCGGTGCAGCTTCCGGCGGCTTCACCATCGTTCGGGGCAGGGGCCGCGTTTACGGGCGATGTCGTGCGCCTGTTGCAGACGATCCCGGAGAATGGGCACATCGTCGTTCGCGTCTCAGCCCGTGGAGGTGCGACCCAGGAGGGGCGCTTTTCGCTCAGTGGATTGAAGTCAGTGCGGGAGAAGCTGTCGGTGGCGTGCAAGTGGCCAAGCGCGATTGCCGCACCGCGCAATTGATGCCGTCAAACCATCAGGGGAGGAGACACGATGAGAATGACTAGAGCTGTTGTCGGAACCGCGGCCGGGATCGTCGCGCTCGTTATGGCCGCATCGTCGCCGATCGAAGCGGCAGGGGGGCAGAAGCAACCGGAGAAGCAGCGGTTGAAATCGTCTGCCACCGACAAGAAGTCACATCGCCTCGTGTTGCAAGTGAATGTGAATGACGCGGCAACGATGAATCTCGCGCTCAACAATGCGACGAATGTCGCGCAGTATTACAAGGATCGCGATGAGAAGGTGGCAATCGAGATCATCACCTTCGGTCCCGGCCTGCATATGCTCCGCGACGACACCTCGCCCGTCAAGGCGCGCATCAAGACGATCAAGGAAGGAAACCCGTCAATCTCCTTCCAAGCCTGCGGCAATACGCAGGAGAACATGACCAGGGCCGAAAGCAAGGAGATTCCACTCATTCCCGAAGCAACGGTCGTGAAGTCCGGCGTCGTGCGAGTCATGGAGTTGCAGGAAGAGGGCTGGACCTATGTAAGGCCCTGATGCAGCCGCAAAAGGAGGGACGCGGGGCCGGTATCGTCGCAGTGTCTGCCTGCCAGGGCGAGCCCGCGAGTGATGCGCTTGTGACGCGGCTCGTGGCCGATGGATGTGAGCTGGAGATCATGCTGTCGGCAGGCGTCACCACGTGCGATTCAATCTCCATCTTAAGGGCGTCTTAATCTGCATTCGTGATCATACGGGCGATTGTTCTTGATTTTTTTAAACTCCCGCGCGCTTCGTCGCCGCGCGAAACTATTTCGCATCGCTCGAGTGTCTGCTCTGCTTTTTTTGGTCAACCGATTGACGACTCTGGAATGAACTGGGAGCGATCCCCTCATGGTCCAAACGCGCGTTGCGCCGCGTTACGTGGTGTCGAATCCGGCGCAGATTCAGTATGGGGGTGACAATACCTCCTGCATTATTCGCAATCTCTCGATTTCCGGTGCCGCCCTGCAGCTTTCTGATCGCAGCGCGACGATTCCAGCGGTGTTCACGGTGATCGTGCCTGAAGACAACTGAAGCTACCGTGCCGCGTGGTCTGGCGAGGGGCTTTCAAGATCGGCGTAACCTTCGACTAGCGTCATCAGGAGGCTGAAGCATGACTATTGGCGAACGAAGATCCGGAAGCGATCGACACGATCCTTTGGCGCCGCCCTCGACCGAACATCTGGCACTTTTCGCGCGTCGAGTGCGGAGGGCCATGCGGGACGACAAGAGTCGTTGCCACTTCGGGGTCGCAAACGGAGAACAGGATTTTGTTCTCTATCCCGATGTTGTTCGGGCCGTCGAGTGGATCGAGCGGCTATGCGCAGCGGAAGCCGAGCTCTCGACTCTAAAGAAAGCTGTATCTGGTGCGCATGATTTGCCTGTCAAAGCTGCCGTTGCAGATCACTAGGCCGGCTTGAACCTACTGCTTCTTGTGTTGCCCGTCGGGCAAAACACGCAAGCTGCGGGTCAATCCGCGCACCCAAACATATTCCGCTTTACCGAAATTCAGAATTGTCGTACATTGCCGCCACCTCATCCCCCAGGCGGGGCGTATCGCGATCGTCACGAAACGCGGGGTGAGCGGCGGTGGACGCGGGCGGCGTCGCACGAGCGATCGTCTCGTGCACGACGGGCGCAGTCGGCGTACGGCAAAATCGTGTGGTCTGGCGCCCGATGCTGGCGCCAAGTTTTCGTGTGAGGTCCTTCATGCGAAGGCGACGGGGGCAACAGAGCTCGTCTCCCCGGGAGAGCACGACATAAGCCGTAAAACCACTGCGCAGGGAAGGCCGGGATGATTCCGGTGCCCTGTGGTTTTCCGTCTGTGCTGCACACGCAGATCTATTCTTGCACAGACGGCCATGGGAGCGGCGGGCTCCCGGTCTTCCCTGCGCCCTCCGGTCGGAGGGTGTCGAGAGCGACGCAAAGCTCGGGCGATTTCAGCCGCGAGATTACGAAGCATGTCTGTCCAGATGATGCCGTCATGCGAAGTGACGCCAGCGCACCTAGCTCCGTCATTGCGAGCGCAGCGAAGCAATCCAGGATGTATCCGTGGAAAGAGACTGGATTGCTTCGCTGCGCTCGCAATGACGATGTGGAGAGAGGCGAGGGGCGAAACTCCGGTCTCGTGCCCCGGTTCTGCGCAGCAGCGTTACACGCTGCAGCGTCCGGGACACGAAACCTTCCAATTCGACGCAAATCACTACGAATACGTGCGCTTGATCACCGGTGATCCCGTCGTGATCGTCCGCCTTGAACGTCGGCCCCGGACGTCGCGACTAAACTACAGAGTGCATAAGGATCAGCGGATCGTGATCGAGTTTCTCCTTTCGAAAGCACCAAAATGGTGCTTTAGTGCTTTCCATGAGCCCGTCACTCCGACACGCGCCCTCGGCGCTGCGTTACAGGCTTGCCCCTGATCCGGCCGCCACGGCCGCGCTGGAGGCGACGTTCCGGGCCTATGACCGCATGATGGAGATCCTGGACGAGGTCGCGCGGAGCCATAATATCGGCTCCAACGTCGTCCTGCTTCATGCCCATGCCTATGAGCCGATCCGGAAGGAAACCGCGCTGCCCTCGCGCCTGGTGACGCTCGGCTTGCGCGACCGCGCCGAGTATCGCGCGGCGGCCGGCCGCCCCCTGCCGCTCGACGACAAGCTCGTCAAGATCAAGGGGCCTGCCACCATTTCGATTTCGACCGTGGAGGGCCGCTTCAGCGTGCCCTTCGATTATGCCGGCTATGCCGAGGGCTGGGGGCAGAGCGTGCCCGCGCACCTCATCCGCACCGGCGACGGTTTCGAGGTTCACTTCGGCGTCACGCCGAACAGTCTGCCAGAGGAGGAGAACGCTATGGATACCATCGCTGCCGCCCCCGAGAACTTCCTGTCCCGGGTCGGACGCCTGATCGCCGGCATCGCCTATGACGCGATCGAGCAGGCGGAAGGCAAGAACAAGCTCAAGGTGGTCGCGCAGGCCATCCGCGAGATCGAGCGCGCCGAGAGTGAGGCGCGCGACGCGCTCGCTGCTGCGCGTGCCGAGGAATACCGCCTCAACGCCAGGCGGAAGGAGATCGAACGCGAGACGGCCGATCTCAACGCCAAGATCGAGGGCGCGATCGCTGATGGCCGCGAGGACCTCGCGCGCGCCGGAATCGCGCGGCAGATGGACATGGAGGCACAGTTCGAGGTGCTCTCGCGCGCCATCGACGAGAACAACGAGAAGATCGAGCAATGCGTGACCTCGCTTCGAGCCGTGCTGTCGGCGCTGCAGGACGCCGAGCAGCGGCGCATCGATCTGGAGAAGAGTGAGGCTGCCGCAAGCCAGCAGACATCGACGCCGTCCCGCAAGCAGGGCGGCGCTTCGGCTGCAGCCAAGGCGATGCGTGCGGGCAGGGCGGTGGCCCGGGCCACCGGCGTGCCGCCGGGCATCCCCTATTCGAGCGACATCGACGAGCTCAGCGCGTTGCATCGCGACAAGGAAATTGCAGCGAGGCTCGCGCGGTTGAAGTCGCGTTCCTGAGTGCTGTGTCATGAGCGCAATGCTCGAACACGTCATGTCGCCGGAGGTCAGGCCGTTTGCGATTGCGGCGGCCATGATCATCTTTCTCGGCGCTGTCGAAGTGATCGCGATGCTGATCGGGGCCTCCGTCAGCGAACTGATCGGCGCGCACATCGATTTTGGTCACCCCAGCGACAATGGGGTGATCAATGCCATCAACTGGATCAATGTCGGCGGCGTGCCGTTCCTGATCTTCCTGCTGCTGCTACTCGGCGCCTTTTCCATCACCGGCTTCCTGATCCAGGACGTCGCAAAGATGGTGGCCGGCCCCTTGCCCGCGACGCTCGCCTCGCTCGGAGCCATCGTCGTCTCAGTACCGCTGGTCCGCGCATCGAGCGGCGCCATCGCGCGGATCATTCCCAAAGATGAAAGCTACGTCGTCGGTCTCGGCGATCTCGTCGGCCGGATCGGGGAGGTTGTTATCGGCCCGCTCGATCAGGGCCCGCCCGGCCGCGTCAGCGTCGCCGACGTCCACGGCAACCGCCACTTCGTCTGGGCGGTTGCAGCCCCTTCGTCCTCGCCGCTGCCCCAGGGAACCATGGTTCTCCTGGTCGATCGCGCCGGCACGCGCTTCGTGGCGGTGAAGGCCGACGATGAACTTACTCCGCCAAAGCCCACTCTAAGCAGCTAGCACGCCATTCATTGGAGAAAGTCATGTTTGACATCGCAGTCCCGGCCATGATCGGCGTCGCGCTGATCGTCGTCCTGGGGATCGTCTTCACCATCCTCTACAAGCGCGCCACCCGCGACGAGGCCTTCGTGCGAACCGGCCTCGGCGGGAAGAAGGTGGTGCTCGACGGCGGCGCCATGATCCTGCCGATCTTCCACTCCTATGCCAGCATCAACCTGAAGACGCTGCGGCTCACCGTCGAGCGCAAGGAGCGGGAATCCCTCATCACCAAGGATCGCCTGCGCGTCGATATCATCGCCGAGTTCTACGTGCGCGTCCGCCCCGACGAGGAAAGCATCGCGCTGGCAAGCCAGACGCTGGGCGCGCTGACCAATGATGCCGAGGCCTTGCGCAACCAGGTCGAGGCGAAATTCGTCGACGGCCTGCGCTCGGTGGCCGCGACCATGAGCATCCTGGAGCTGCAGGAGAAGCGCGCCGACTTCGTTAAGCATGTGCAGTCGACGGTCGAGTCCGACGTGAAGTCGAACGGTCTCGAGCTGGAATCGGTCTCCCTGACCAAGCTGGACCAGACCGACATCAAGTTCTTCAATCCCGAGAACTTCTTCGACGCCGAAGGTCTGACCCAGCTCAAGACCGTCACCGAGACCCGCCGGCGCGACCGCAACGCGATCGTGCGCGACAACGAGGTGGCGATTGCGCAGAAGGACCTCGAGGCGCGGCAGCAGACGCTGACCATCGAGCGGACCAAGAAGGAGGCGGAGTTGTCGCAGGAGCGCGACGTCGCCAACAAGACCGCAAGCACCCGCGCCGAGGTCGCCACCGCGACGCAGACCGCTCGCCTCACCGAGGAGAACGCCCGCATCGACACCGACCGAGCCGTCGCCGAAAAGGAAGCGGGCGCCAAGCAGGTCAAGGAGACCGCGGTCATCGAGTCGGATCTCGCGATCAACAAGCGCAGGACCGACGCCCAGCGCGAAATCCAGATCGCGACCCAGGAGAACGAGATCCAGATCGCGGCCAAGAGCAAGCAGACCTCGGAGGCCGTCGCCGAAGCCAAGACCGCCGAAGCCGTCGCCGTCTCAGCGGAGGAAAAGGTCGTGACCGCGCGCGCGGTCGAGGTCGCCGATCGTGCCCGTCTGACTCAGGTGCTCGCGGCGCGCACGGAAGCCGAGCGCAAGTCGACCGAGTTGATCGTCGCAGCCGAGGCCGAGAAGAAGGCCTCGCTCGACCGCGCCGAGGCCGTCAAGACGCTGGCCACGGCGGAAGCCGAGTCCAACAAGATCAAGGCGGAAGGTGTCCGGGACATCGGTGAAGCCGAGGCTGCCGTCATCACCATGAAGAACGAGGCGCAGAACAAGCTCGGCAGCAACGTCATCGACTTCGAGCTCGCCAAGAAGCGGATCGAGACCATGCCGTCGGCGCTCGCGGAAATGGTACGGCCGATCGGCAATCTCAAGGACGTCCGCATCCTGCAGACCGGCGGCGCGTTCGGCGGCAATGGCAGTGGAGGCGGCGGCAATGTCGGCTTCGGCGAGGGACTCGCGGGCGAGCTTCTGAAGGTGCACGCGCTGCGTCCGATGATCGACGAGATCCTGCGCCAGAGTGGCTTTGCTCCGGGCGAGGATCCCGTGAAGGCGCTGGTCAGCGCCGTGACCGGCAAGAGCAACGGCGCCGCGCCTGCGCCAGAGAAAACAAACTCTGCAGATCTATGAACCCCCATTCATTGCTGTAGCGAATGTTGATCGATAGAAAACCGGCCGTGCACTTCTCGCGTGGCGCACGGCTCCGGAGTGGTGGTTGATCGGGTTGAACCCTTCGACCGCGCTCCGGACGAATCTTCAGGGCAACACATTGCGTGCCCCGGCCTCGCGCCGTGATCACGGCAGGTGCCGGACATCTATTTTGATCGGGAGATCGTTCATGAAATATCTGTTCGCTGCATTGCTCGTCGCCGGGTTGTCCGTCGCCGCCGCACCGTCCAAGGCCGCGGATGCCCGCAACGTCACCGTCGTCAACGAGACCGGCTACGCCATCAAATTCCTGGGCTTCAATGCCCCGGATGACGGCATCGACGAGTGGGAGAACGAGCTCGAATCGGTTCTGCAGAATCAGGCCTCGACCTATGTCGAGTTCGACGATGATGATGACGGCTGCGTCTGGAACATCCGCGTCGACTGGCAGAACTACAACGAGTCCGTTCTCTGGAAGAACGTGAACCTCTGCAAGTTCACCGCGCTGCGCCTGCGCTACGATTCCGGCACCAAGACCACGTCGTTCGTCGCTGAATAAGTCAGCCCGCCGCCAGCAGGGAGGAGGGGCTTGTTGTCCGGTCCTCCCGATGGCGACAATATGACGAATTCGGCTTTGCAAGCGCGGAAGGCTTTGTTATACGCACCGCGCGCGGACGAAAGGTCCGCCCTTTTCCTCGGTAGCTCAGCGGTAGAGCATCCGACTGTTAATCGGATGGTCGCTGGTTCGAATCCAGCCCGGGGAGCCAGCTTTTTCAGCTAAATCAATGTGTTGCCGCGCACTCCTGTCGAGCGAGTCGAACTCGTTCACGCGGATTTGCATGCGGCGGCGCGCTCCTGGCGCCAATTCGACTCAATTCAAATCGAGGCTTTCGGCGCTGGGTTCCCGATGGAGCTGATTCCGATGCCAGACGTCCAGATCGACCATTCGCAGCTGCCCCCCTCGATTCGTCCGGCTAACATCCCGGGCCTCAGCGATGACCAGTGCATCGAGCTGCTTGCGCAGGCGGTCGAGCGACACGATTCGGCGCAGCTGGACGATGTCGCCGCCCTGATCGGCAGGCTCGCGGTCCCGCTCGAATAGGCAGCCATATACCTGGCGCCGATCGAGGCCGGCATTGCTGGCCAACCGGCGTGTTGCGTTTTCCCGGGCCATGTACCAAAGATGCCGCCAAGTTTTCCCGCGGCGGCGTCCGCATTCTAGGGTCCGTAAATGTCCGGTTTTGCGACTGCGCGTCAGAAGATGGTCGATGGTCAGGTCCGCACCAGCGATGTCACCGACCGCCGCGTACTCGATGCCATGCTCACCGTGCCTCGCGAGGCCTTCGTGCCGGCGAGCCGCCAGGCTCTGGCCTATCTGGACCTCGATCTGGACGTCAGCGAAGGCGGGGCCAAGCGCTTCCTGATCAAGCCGGCATTGATCGGAAAGCTGCTGCAGGCGGCCGAGATCGGCCATGCCGACCGCGTGCTCGTGGTCGGGTGTGCCACCGGCTACGTCGCGGCCCTCGTCGCGAAGCTCGCCGACTCGGTTGTGGCGACGGACGCCGATCCGGCGCTGGCCGCGAAGGCGAAGGACGTCTGCGCCACACTCGGCCTTACCAATGTGACCTGCAAGGCCGCCCCCTGTGCGGACGGTGATTCCACCGGTGCTCCCTACGACGTGATCGTCCTCAACGGGGCGACCGAAGTGACGCCGGAAGGCCTGTTTGGCCAGCTCAAGGAAGGCGGACGGCTGGTGGGTGTATCCGCCCAGACGACGCCGCAGCGGGCCATGATTGTGACCCGGACTCACGGCGAATTCGGGCATCGGGCGCTGTTTGACGCCGCCGCACCCGTCCTGCCGGGCCTCGCCAAGGCTGCCGCTTTCGTCTTTTGAGCGCGAAAGCCTGTTAAAATCCCGTTCTGAATCAGAAGTGTGGCCGGGATGCTGCACGTGAAGAGTTTCCGCTGCGAAGGGCTGGCGGGTAGTTCCACCCCGCGTGAGCGCGTCCTATGTTGCACTGGGGGCACCGAGTCTCGGTAACCCGGCCCGTGGGCACGGGCTGGCGATAAGAATGAACGGAATTTCTGGGATGCATGGGGTGAAGTTCTTCACCGGAGTTGCGGGTTCGGTCCTCTTGATGGCGCTCGCGGGGGCGACGCCAGTCTTGGCCGAGACGATCGAGGGCGCGCTGGTGCGCGCCTATCAGGATAATCCGCAGCTCAACGCGCAGCGCGCGCAGGTCCGCGTGACCGATGAAAACGTGCCCCAGGCATTGTCGGGCTATCGGCCGAAGGTCTCTGTGACCGGGAGTGTTGGTTACCAATACACAGACACGCTCTCCTTAGCTGGCAGCAGCCCCACCACGGTCGTGCGTCAGAACATCAAGGGCACTAACCCGCCGCGTAGCGCCGGCCTCACCGTGAGCCAGACGCTCTACAACGGCAACCAGACCGCCAACAGGACTCGCGCAGCCGAGAGCCAGGTTTCCGGCGCGCGTGAAGGGCTTCGTTATCTCGAGCAGCAGGTGCTGTTCTCCGCTGCGCAAATCTACATGGACTTCCTGCGCGATTCGGCGACGGTCGAAGTCAACAAGAGCAACGTGCGCGTGCTCGAGCAGACGCTGAAGCAGACCCGCGATCGCTTCAATGTCGGCGAAGTGACACGCACCGACGTCGCCCAGTCCGAAGCGCAACTCGCGGCCGGCCGCACGCTCGAGCAGCAGGCCGAGGCGACGCTGACTGCGACCCGCGCCAATTATCGGCGCATCATCGGCGCCGACCCGATCAATCTCGCGCCTGGCTCGCCGGTGGATCGCTACCTGCCGCCGTCGCTGCCCGCGGCCGTCGATCTCACGCTGACTCAAAATCCGCAGGTGACTGCGGCGATGTTCGGCATCGACGTCAGCTATCTCCAGGTCAAGGTGAACGAAGGCGCGCTGCTGCCCACGCTCACCTTCCAGGCGTCGGTCAACCAGGCCTACGAACAGAGCATGACGATCTACCGTTCGTTCGGCGCATCCGCCGTCGCACAGGCGTCGATGCCGCTCTACCAGGGCGGCGCCGAATACTCGCTGATTCGGCAGTCCAAAGAGACGTTGGCGCAGCAGCGCCTGGCGCTCGAGCAGGTTCGCGACCAGACGCGTTCCGACACGGTTTCGGCTTGGGGCCAGCTGCAGTCGTCCAAGGCCCAGGTCGCCTCGGCGCAGGCGCAGGTGACGGCGTCCGAGATCGCGCTGAATGGCGTGCGCGAAGAGGCCAAGGCCGGTCAGCGCACCACGCTCGACGTGCTCAACGCGCAGCAGGCGCTCGTCAACGCCCGCATCAATCTCGTCAACGCGCAGCACGACCGCGTCGTGAACTCCTACCGCGTGCTGAGCACGGTCGGCCGCCTGTCGCCGATTGTGCTCAATCTTCGCACCAACATCTACGACCCGAGCGTGCACTATCATCAGGTGCGCGACAGCTGGATCGGCGTGCGGTCGCCTGACGGTCGCTGATTCTCTCGACGTGATCTCCCGATCTGTCCGGCCTCGCAAACCAGCGGGGCCGGCAAGTCCCTTGATTGCAACAAGTCCCTTGCTTGCAATCAGCAAACTCCCTGACATAGCCTTTCAAGGCGGCAATGGGGCGATTCGCGCGCCGTATCCGACGGCGTTTGCGTAGAATTTCGGGGGCGCGGGCAGGGGTGCACCGCTGCGCAATGAGTCGTAATCGGCCTGACTTGGGGACAAGTCGGGCAGTCGCGGCGAAATTGGCGAACCGTCCGTCCGGAACCGGCCAATCCCGTCGTGCTTGGTGTAAAACGGCGCATGCGAGGGCGTTGATGATTTGGAGTCGGAGATGACGCAGCCTGCAAAGGTCACAGAACCCTCGATGGAGGAGATTCTGGCCTCGATCCGGCGCATCATTGCCGACGACGAGGCGAAGCCGCCGCCGGCGGAGAAGGCCGCCGAACCCGCCAAGCCAGCCGCGGCCGCGCCGCCGCCGAAGCCTGCCGCAATGAACGACATCCCGCCGTCCAAGATCGCCGCGCCGAAACCTGCGGCCGAAAAACCCGCGCCACCGCCGGCTGCAAAACCTGCGCCTGCACCTCCGCCGCCGGCGCCCGCAGCGGACGCGAGCAATAATCAGGACGATATCGACGCGTTGCTTGCAGGGCTCGATGCCGCGACGCCGGCGCCCGAGGTCAGGGCTCCGGAACCCGAGCCCGAACCCGAACCGGACGTGCTCGAGCTCACCGACGAGATGGCGATGGAAATGGAGGTGCCGGAGCCGCCTCCGCCGCCCCCGAGCTTCCGCAAGGTCGAGCCGCGCGACGATCTCGAATTCGCCGAGCGGCCGGCGCCCCGGTTCTCGCCGGTTGATTACGACGCCCCGCCGCTGCCGCCGCAGCAGCCGATCATGGCCCAGTCGACCGTCTCCGCGGTCGAATCGGCCTTCAACTCGCTGGCGCATACCGTCCTGAGCAGCAATGCCCGGACCCTCGAGGATCTCGTCAAGGAGATGCTGCGGCCGATGCTGAAATCCTGGCTGGACGACAATTTGCCGGGGATGGTCGAGCGCATCGTGAAGGCCGAAATCGAGCGGGTCTCGCGCGGCCGGTGAGCCGGGTGGGCGGCGCGGCCCCGATTAAACCGCGCTCTGATGCCATGGTGGCTGCCCGACAGCCGGCGACGGTCGATTTCGCCGGTTGACGTCGCAGGTTGACTTGCGCCCCGCGCACGGCTTTCTAGCTGCCCCATGATCGAGAAAAATTACCAGCCCGCCGATATCGAAGCCCGCATGTCCGTCGTCTGGGAGGACAGCCTTGCGTTCAAGGCCGGCCGTCCCGACCGGCGCGACCAGGTGCCCTTTACCATCGTGATCCCGCCGCCGAACGTGACGGGCTCGCTGCACATGGGCCACGCGCTCAACAACACGCTCCAGGACGTCCTGTGCCGGTTCGAGCGCATGCGCGGCCGCGACGTGCTATGGCAGCCGGGTACCGACCATGCCGGCATCGCGACCCAGATGGTGGTCGAGCGGCAGCTGATGGAACGTCAGCAGCCCGGCCGCCGCGAGATGGGCCGCGAGAAGTTCCTGGAGCGGGTCTGGCAGTGGAAGGCCGAGAGCGGCGACACCATCATCAACCAGCTCAAGCGGCTCGGCGCGTCCTGCGACTGGTCACGCGAGCGCTTCACCATGGACGAGGGCCTGTCCAAGGCCGTCGTGAAGGTGTTCGTGGAGCTGCACCGCGAGGGCCTGATCTACAAGGACAAGCGGCTGGTCAATTGGGACCCGAAGCTGCTGACCGCGATCTCCGATCTCGAAGTGCAGCAGACCGAGGTCAAAGGCAGCCTCTGGTATCTGCGCTATCCGATCGAGGGCAAGGCGTTCAACCCGGAAGATCCGTCGACCTTCATCGTGGTCGCGACAACGCGCCCGGAGACCATGCTCGGCGATACCGGCGTTGCCGTGCATCCCGAGGACGAGCGCTATCAGAAGCTGGTCGGCAAGCACGTGATCCTGCCGCTGGTCGGCCGCAAGATCGCGATCGTCGCCGATGAATATTCCGATCCCGACAAGGGCTCGGGCGCGGTGAAGGTGACGCCGGCGCACGACTTCAACGACTTTGAGGTCGGCAACCGCCACGGCCTGCGCCGCATCAGCGTGCTCGATCGGGAAGGCCGGCTCGACCTCGTCGAGAACGAGGACTATCTGCGCGATCTGCCGGAAGGCGCCTCGCAATTCGCCGAGGAATTCCAGGGCGTCGAGCGCTTCGCCGCGCGCAAGCGCATTGTCGAGCGCTTGGAGTCGTTCGGCTTCATCGAGCGCATCGAGCCGCACACCCACATGGTGCCGCACGGCGACCGCTCCAACGTCGTGATCGAGCCCTATCTCACCGACCAGTGGTACGTCGATGCCAAGACGCTAGCCAAGCCGGCGATGGCGGCGGTGCGTTCGGGTGAGACCGCCTTCGTGCCGAAGAACTGGGAAAAGACCTACTTCGAGTGGATGGAGAACATCCAGCCCTGGTGCATCTCGCGCCAGCTCTGGTGGGGTCACCAGATCCCGGCCTGGTATGGACCGGACGGCAAGGTGTTCGTCGCCGAGACTGAGGACGAGGCGATCGGCCATGCGCTCGGCTACTACGTCGAGCAGGAGGTCATCACGCCGGAGCAGGGCCGCGAGATGGCGCTCGACCGCAACAAGCGCGAGGGCTTCATCACCCGCGACGAGGACGTGCTCGACACCTGGTTCTCCTCCGCGCTGTGGCCGTTCTCGACGCTTGGCTGGCCGGCCGACACGCCCGAGGTGCAGCGCTATTATCCGACCAACGCGCTCGTCACGGGCTTCGACATCATCTTCTTCTGGGTCGCCCGGATGATGATGATGGGCCTGCACTTCATGAAGGAAGTGCCGTTCTCGACCATCTACATCCACGCCCTCGTCCGTGACGAGAAGGGCGCCAAGATGTCGAAGTCGAAGGGCAACGTCATCGATCCCCTGCATCTGATCGACGAATACGGTGCGGACGCGCTGCGCTTCACGCTGGCTGCGATGGCAGCGCAAGGCCGCGACATCAAGCTCGCCACCAGCCGCGTCGAGGGTTACCGCAACTTCGCGACCAAGCTCTGGAACGCCTGCCGCTTCGCCGAGATGAACGAATGCGTCGTCCCGCCGGGCTTCGAGCCGGCCAAGGCGACGCAGACCCTCAACCGCTGGATCGCGCACGAAAGCGCGCATACGTCGCGTGAGGTGACGGAAGCGATCGAGGCCTATCGCTTCAACGACGCCGCCGGCGCGATCTATCGCTTCGTCTGGAACGTCTACTGCGACTGGTATGTCGAGCTCGCAAAGCCCGTGCTGCTCGGCGCGGACGGCCCGGCCAAGGCCGAGACCCGCGCCATGGTGGCCTGGGCGCGCGACGAGATCCTGAAGCTGCTGCACCCCTTCATGCCCTTCATCACCGAGGAGCTGTGGGAGGTGACGGCCAAGCGCGAGGGACTACTGACGCTCGCCGAGTGGCCGCTGAAGCGCACCGGGCCGACGCCGGAGCAACTCGCTGTTCTCGCGACCGCGATCCCGAACGATGCCGCCTTCGTCGCCCCGTTGATGATGCCGGTCTTCGACCATGCCGACTTCACGGATCCTGCGGCCGAAGCCGAGATCGGCTGGGTCATCGACCTCGTGACGCAGATCCGCTCGGTGCGCGCGGAGATGAACATCGCGCCGGCAACGCTGACGGCGCTGGTGCTGGCCGGCGCCTCCGCGGAAACGAAGGAACGCGCGCCGCGCTGGACGGACGTCATCAAGCGCCTGGCGCGGCTCTCCGACATCTCGTTCGCCGATCGTGCGCCCGACGGCGCGGTGCAGATCCTGGTGCGCGGCGAGGTGGCGGCGCTTCCGCTCAAAGGCGTGATCGATCTCGCCGCCGAGCGCACGCGCCTCGACAAGGAGATCGGCAAGGCCGACGCCGACATCAAGCGCGCCGAGTCGAAGCTTGCGAACGAGAAGTTCGTCGCCAACGCGGCCGAGGAGGTCGTCGAGGAGGAGCGCGAGAAGCGCGAAGCCGCGCTCGGCCGCAAGGCCAAGCTGCTCGAGGCCCTGGAGCGGCTGAAGCAGGTTTCGTAATTTGAGCTCTCATTCCGGGGCGATGCGCAGCATCGAACCCGGAATCTCGAGATTCCGGGTCTGGTCCTTCGGACCATCCCGGAATGACAATCACCGCGGAAACGGCTTGCTCAAGAACTTCGAGCCCCTGACGCCATAGCGCCAGGGTAGCTCGACGGCCTTGGTAATTCCGATACGGATTCCGGTCGCCACTTCGACCTCGCCGGTTCGTGCGTAGAGCGCGATCGGCGGCCGATCGAGCGGCAGCGTGTTGTGGGCGATGGTGATGCCGAGCGCTTCGGTCAGCTTGCCCGGGCCCGAGCAGAGCGCGTGGACATCGTCGGCATGACGACGGCGGCGCATCGCGGCGATACCGTGGGTCGGCTCCAGTGCGCGGATCAGCACGGCGCTCGCCGAGCCCGCTTCCTCACACACGAAATTCACGCACCAGTGGATGCCATAGGAGCGGTAGACATAGGCAAAGCCGGGTGGGCCGAACATGATTTGGTTGCGCGGCGTCGGCCCGCGGTAGGAATGGGCCGCCGGCTCGGTATGGTGATAAGCCTCGACCTCGACGATGATGCCGCCGACGCCATCGACGAGCATCGTCGCGCCGATCAGCTCAGGGGCCACCTCGTGGACGCTGCGGTCGAAAAAGGCGCGCTTCAGGGACTTGCCGAGCGGCGGTGTGGAGGGCTTCGATTTTGGAGCCATTCGAGGTGAGAATCGCCAGAGGACAGAGCAGGATATTGCTTATATCTGCCATGTTCCCTGAAGCGGTGCGAGCCGGGTTGCGATGCCGGGCGATACCGACTACCTAGGACTGAACTGACCGGACATCCCATGGTCGTCATCGTCGACACAATTGCAAACCCGCTGCGCCCGCGTCACCCTGAAAAAGTGAACCGGCCTGACTCCGCTTCGCCGCCGAAGCCGGACTGGATCCGCGTGCGTGCGCCGAACACCCGCGGCTATGCCGACACCCGCAACATCGTGAAGGCCAACGGCCTGCACACGGTGTGCGAGGAGGCGGGCTGCCCGAACATCGGCGAGTGCTGGGACAAGAAGCACGCGACGTTCATGATCATGGGTGACACCTGCACCCGCGCGTGCGCCTTCTGCAACGTCAAGACCGGCATGCCGAACGCGCTCGATGCGGCTGAGCCGCAGAACGTCGCCGAGGCCGTGGCCAAGCTTGGCCTTGCGCATGTCGTCATCACCTCGGTCGACCGCGATGATCTCGCTGACGGCGGCGCCGAGCATTTTGCCCGGACCATCCGCGCGATCCGTGCGGCCTGTCCCTCGACCACGATCGAGATTCTGACGCCGGACTTCCTGCGCAAGGAGGGTGCGCTCGAAATCGTCGTCGCCGCCAAGCCCGACGTCTTCAACCACAATCTCGAGACGGTTGCGTCGAACTATCTGACGGTCAGGCCGGGCGCCCGCTACTTCCACTCGCTCAGGCTTCTGCAGCAGGCCAAGGAGGTCGATCCATCTGTCTTCACCAAGTCCGGCATCATGGTCGGGCTCGGCGAGGAGC
>JAEWBW010000167.1 GCA_023390955.1 Pseudomonadota bacterium | reverse complement strand
ACCGGTTGGAGATCACCGACGTGCATGGCGACATTCCCGGCGACACGGTGCTCGCCGATCCGCGTGATAGCGGCGAATGGCGCGAGGTGGCCCGGGAAGAGCATGAGGCGGAGGGCGAAACTCCGGGCTTCGCATTCGTGACGCTGGACCGCGCCTAGCGCTGCGGCCGCGCCCGCGCGAACTGGCGATACCGGCGCATCTGCTCGGCGAGCACTCCGTCGACGACTGACGCCAGCTTGTCCGCCCCACCCTCGGCGAAGCCTGCCGCCTTGTAATCCAGAGTGATCTTGGTGCCGCCGGCGATGCGCTCGAACTGCACGTCCATCACTCCCGTCGTTGCCAGATAGAGCAGCGGCCCCAGGGGTCCGGTCAGCAGGATGCGCTTGCCCGGTTCGACGTAGGTGACGCGCATATGTTCGACGCCGCCACCTTCGGTGAAGCGCTCGCAGAAGCAGCCGCCGGGATTTAACGACAGGCTGAGATTGGCCGCCTTGCCGCTGTAGCTGTGCTCGGGGTTCCACCAGCTCGAGACCTGACCGAAGGCGGCGAAGGCGTTCGACGGCGGCACTACGATCTGCACTTCTTGCCGGACATGAAGGCCGTTGGCGTTGGCGCTGACGACGTCGGCCTGCGCCGCTCCCGACGCGCACAAAGCCGCCGCGGCGATGATCCATTTCATGGAAAAAGCCCTCCCCTGATCGCGGAGAGGATGCCCTCAAAGCGGGCTAGCTGTCGAGGATCGCGTCGATCTCGTTGGCGACGTCGTCGACCGAGCCCATGCCGTCAACGCGGCGCACCAGGCCCCGTTCTTCGTAATAGGGCAGGATCGGCGCCGTCTTGGCGCGATATTCGGCAAGGCGAGTGCGAACCGTCTGCTCATTGTCGTCAGGGCGGCGGACGAACTCGGTCGAGCCGCAAACGTCGCAGATGCTGTCGACCTTCGGGCGCTTGAATACGTCGTGATAGCCGGTGCCGCAGCTAGCGCAGGTGAAGCGGCCGGTGATGCGCTCCACCAGGGCATCTTCGTCGACACATAGCTCGATGACATGGTCGAGCGCGCGGCCGCGTTCGGCGAGCAGGAGGTCAAGCGCCTCGGCCTGCGCGCGAGTACGGGGATAGCCGTCGAAGATCGCTCCGGCTTCGCTCATGCTGTCGAGCCGCTCGCCGATAAGCGCGCTGACGATCGCGTCGCTGACCAACTCGCCAGCCTCCATCACCGCCTTGGCCTGCAGGCCGACGGGCGAACCGCTCTTCACCGCGGCGCGAAGCATGTCGCCGGTCGACAGCTGGATCATCCCGCGCTCGGACTGAAGCCGCTGGGCCTGCGTCCCCTTACCCGCGCCCGGAGGCCCAAGAAGAATGATGTTCAGCATCCGAAGGCCCCCTCAGACCGTCTAGCGCCGGCGGCTGGTCTTCAGCTTCGCCTTCTTGATGAGGTCACCGTACTGGTGAGCGATCAGGTGGCTCTGGATCTGCGCAACCGTGTCCATCGTCACGTTGACGACGATCAGCAGGCTGGTGCCGCCAAGATAGAAGGGCACGCCGGCCTGGCTGAACAGGATTTCCGGAACCAGGCAGATGAGCACGAGGTAAGCGGCGCCAAGGACCGTCACGCGGCTGATCAAATAATCGAAGTAATTCTCGGTCGCCTTGCCCGGACGGATGCCCGGGATGAAGCCGCCGTGGCGCTTCAGGTTTTCCGCCGTCTCCTCGCTGTTGAACTGAACCGCAGCGTAGAAGAAGCAGAAGAAGGCGATGCCTGCGCCGTAGAGCAGCAGATAGAGCGGCGAGCCGTGCTGCAGGTACGTGCTGATCGTGATCAGGACGTCGTTGGAATCCGCACTTCCGCGTGAACCCATCATCTGGATCGCCGTCAGCGGCATCAGCAGAAGCGAGGACGCGAAGATCGGCGGGATGACGCCCGAGATGTTGATCTTGATCGGAAGGTGGCTGCGCTCGGCCTGCATCATGCCGCGAGCGGTCTGGCGCTTCGGATACTGGATCGGAACGCGGCGCTGGGCCCGCTCCATGAAGCAGATGAAGAGGACGAGGCCGACCGCCATCGCGACGATGCCGGCGACGAGCAGCGGGTTCATCGTGCCGCTGCGGCCGCCTTCGAACAGCTGCGCCATGTGCAGCGGAAGCGAGGCAACGATACCGGCCATGATGATCAGCGAGACGCCGTTGCCGATGCCGCGGCTGGTGATCTGCTCACCGATCCACATCAGGAACAGGGTGCCGCCGACCAGGCTGATCGTGGCCGCAATGCGGAACAGCCAGCCCGGCTCGACGACCGCCTGGATCCCCTGAGCAGCGCCGAGGGTCTCGAGGCCGACCGCGATCCAGTAGCCCTGCACCATGGTCAGAGCGACCGTCAGGTAGCGCGTGTACTGGTTGAGCTTCTTGCGCCCCGTTTCGCCTTCCTTCTTCAGCGCCTGCCACGGTCCGTAGAGCGTGCCGCCGAGCTGGATGACGATCGAGGCGGTGATGTACGGCATGACGCCCAGAGCGATGATGCTCATGCGCGACAGCGAACCGCCGGAAAATGTGTTGAAGAAGTCGAGGTCGCCGCCGCGCTGCGTATCGAACAGGCTGGTCATCGCCGCCGGATCGATGCCCGGCATCGGAACATAGGACAGGAACCGGAACAGGATCAGTGCGCCCAGGGTGAACCAGAGCCGCTTTTTGAGCTCGGTCGCCTTGGCGAAGCTCGCCAGGCTGATGTTGGACGCCATTTGTTCGGCTGCGGATGCCATTCACTCTGTTCCCGGACTGTGCAGCGGCGCGCTGCAATTGCTCCCCGCCGCCGCATATAGGGCGTCCGAGCGGCTAGTCTAAGCCCCTCGGACGATAATTGCCCTTAAGCCTCGGCCTTCGCCTTGCCCTTGGCGCTGCCCTTCTTGGCGGCAGCGAGCTCGGCCGGGTTCTTGCGCTCGATCAGCTCGATCGAACCACCGGCCTTTTCGATGGCCTCGCGAGCGCCCTTCGAGACGCCGGCAACCTTCAGCGCCAGCTTCGCCTTGAGCTCGCCCTTGCCGAGGATGCGGACGCCGTCCTTGCCCCCGCGAGCCAGGCCCGCGCCCTTCAGCGCGTCATGGTCGAGCGTGCCCTTGGCATCGAGCTTGCCGCTGTCGATCGCCTTCTGGATCGCGCCGAGGTTCACTTCGGCATAATCGCGGGCGAAGATGTTGTTGAAGCCGCGCTTCGGCAAACGCATGTGAAGCGGCATCTGACCGCCTTCGAAGCCGAAGATCGACACACCCGAACGGCTGGTCTGGCCCTTCTGGCCGCGGCCAGCGGTCTTGCCGAGGCCCGAACCGATACCACGGCCGACACGGACGCGGCCCTTGCGGGCACCGGGATTGTCGCGGAGTTCGTTGAGTTTCATGTCTAGTGCACTCGCTTTCGCTTTTGTCGCGCATTGAGCACGCCGAAGCGGGCCCAAACTACTGGTTAGGCGTTCTCGACGCTCACAAGGTGCGCCACCTTGCGGACCTGGCCGAGAACCTCAGGGGTCCCTTCCACTTCCACGGTGCGGTGCATCTTGTTCAGGCCGAGACCGACGAGGGTCGCCCGCTGCGTCTTGTCGCGGCGGATCGGCGAACCGGTCTGGGTGATCTTGATCTTCGCCATCACTATTACTCCGTGATCGTTTCGGCCTGGGCCTCGGCTTCGGCAGCGCTTGCGCCGCCACGGCCGAGCAGGTCGGCAACCTTCTTGCCGCGACGCTGGGCCACCGAGCGCGGGCTCGTCTGGTCCTTGAGCGCCTCGAAGGTCGCGCGGATCATGTTGTACGGGTTGGACGTGCCGACCGACTTGGTCACCACGTCGGCAACGCCGAGACTCTCGAAGATGGCACGCATCGGACCGCCGGCGATGATGCCGGTTCCCGCCGGGGCGGTGCGGACCGTCACGCGGCCAGCGCCGAAGTGACCGAGACCGTCATGGTGCAGCGTGCGGCCGTCGCGCAGCGGAACGCGGATCATCGCCTTCTTCGCAGCGGCAGTCGCCTTCGAAATGGCTTCCGGCACTTCGCGGGCCTTGCCATGGCCGAAACCGGCGCGGCCCTTGCCGGCGCCGACAAC
>JAEWBW010000161.1 GCA_023390955.1 Pseudomonadota bacterium | reverse complement strand
GGCGCGAACAGCGCCGGATCGAACCTGCCCTCATATTCGAAGGTCGCGGTGCCCGTCATCAGCACGTGGTCGTCGCGCTCGCGCCATTCGATGCCGAGCTTGCCGCCGGGCAGCGTGACCTCGACATTGCGCTCGGTCCGCTTCAGGCGGGCCGCCGCCACCGCGGTGGCGCAGGCCGCCGAGCCGCAGGCCCTGGTCAGGCCGGCACCGCGCTCCCAGGTGCGGATCGTGATGTGCTTGTCATCGACGATGTGGGCAAGCGTGATGTTGGCGCGCTCCGGAAAGATCGGATGGTTTTCCAGCAGTGGGCCGAAGCGGGCGAGATCGTAGCCGTCGACGTCGTCGACCCAGAAGATCGCGTGCGGATTGCCCATGCTGACCACGGAGGGCGAATGCAGGATCGGATTGTCGATCGGCCCGATCTGCAATTCGATGTAGCGGGTGTCGCGGAACTCTTCCGCCAGCGGAATGTCCTGCCAGCCGAACTTCGGCACACCCATGTCCACGGTGTAGAGATCGGGCGACGGACCCTGCCAGGCGTTGAGCAGGCCCGCAGCGGTCTCGAACGTCGCACTGGTCTGCCCGGTCTTCTCGAAGATGCGGCGGACCACGCAGCGCATGCCGTTGCCGCAGGCGCCGGCCTCCGAGCCGTCATTGTTGTAGATGCGGATGAAGGCCTCGGTACCGTCGAGCCGCGGCTTCTGCAGCACCATGAGCTGGTCGTAGGGAACGCCCTTGCTCGATGCCACCGCGCGCGCGTCGTCGGGCGTCACGGGCGCAGCCGAATCGCGCATGTCGACAACGACGATCTCGTTGCCGATGCCGTTCATCTTGGCGAATGCGTGGTTGGCGAGCGCGCTCATGACAGGTCCTGATTTCGCCTGCCTTATATGGCCATCCTTGGGCGGCTGACCAGTCATTTGGCGGCGTCTTCTATGACGCATCTGTCATGGGACGAAAACGGACCTCGCATGTTAGATAGCCGTGGTCGCGAGCCGGGACGCGCGCGAGATGGGCAAGACACGGGTAGAACCTTTGGGGAGACCAGAATGACGCGCTTTTTCCGTCTGAGTTTGACCGTGCTGATCCCGGCAGTCGCCATATCCCTGGGCCAGCCGGCAGCTTTTGCGCAGTCGCCGAGCCCGGCCCCAGTCGCCCCTGCTCCCGCCGCGTCCGCAAACCCGGCGCCGGCCACCACCCCCGCTCCGGCGGCCTCTGCGTCCCCTGCGGCCCCCGAAGCCTCGGCGAGCCCGTCGCCTGCGGCGTCAGTCTCCCCTGCTCCTGCGCCATCGGCCTCCCCGTCGCCCGCAGCGAGCGCATCGCCCGCTCCGGCCGCGTCACCCTCGCCGGCCGCCAGCGCCTCGCCCTCACCCGCTCCAACGGCGCCGCCGCCCGCGGTCGCCGCCACGCCGGCCCCGGTGCAGACCGCCGATCCCTTCGGATTGGAGACGGCGCTGGAGCCGAAGAAGGTCGTGATGGTCAAGGGCACTGCCAATTGGGACTCGGCCTTCGACACCCTGATCGATGCCTTCAAGGCGCTGTCGGCCCTGCTCGACAAGCAGGGCATCAAGCCGAACGGCAATCCGATGATCGTCTACACCTCGACCGACGACACCGGCTTCACCTTCCTCGCCGAAGTGCCTGTCGAGCAGGATCCCAAGAATCTCGGCAAGGACATGAGCATCGGCAAATCGCCGGAAGGCAAGGCATTGAAGTTCGTCCATCGCGGCTCCTACGACAACATGGACAACACCTATGAGGCGATCACCAATCACCTCGACGACAAGAAGCTGGAAGCCAAGGACACGTTCATCGAGGAGTACCTCACCGATCCCCTGAAGACGGCCGAGGACAAGCTCGTGATCAATGTTTACGTACCGCTGAAGTGAGAATGATGAAGAGCATTGCTGCCACCGCCGCTGTTTTCGCCGTCGCGCTGCTGGCGCAGCCTGCGCTCGCCGATGATTTCCCGTCCGCCATCACCGTGAGCGGTGAAGCGACGGTGTCAGCGGCGCCCGATCTCGCGCAGATCGATGCCGGCGTCGCCACCGACGCCAAGACGGCAAAGGAAGCCTCCGACACCAACAACGCCGCGATGGGCAAGGTGCTGCTGGCGCTGAAGACCTCAGGCATTCCCGAGAAGGACTACCAAACCTCGCGACTGTCGCTGCAGCCGCAATACGGCCAGAACAAATCGACCGGCGCTTCGCCGGTGGTCGGTTTCCGCGCCAGCAACCGCGTCACGGTGAAGATCCGTGATGTCACTAAGGTCGCGAGCGTGATCGACACGCTGGTCGGCGCCGGCGCCAATGACGTCGGCAACATCACCTTCGAGGTGACGCAGGCGTCAAAGCTGCTCGACGACGCACGCGAGCAAGCGCTCGCCGATGCCCGCCGCAAGGCGGAGATCTACGCAAAAGCCGCCGGCGTGACGCTGGGCGCGCCGCTCAGCATTTCCGAAGGCGGCGGCGGACCGACGCCGCTGTTCCGCGCAAAAGTCGCGGCGGCGCCGATGGCGAGTTCGGTGCCGATCGTGCCGGGCGAGGAAACGCTGTCGGTGACGGTGAATGTGAGCTGGGCGATCAAGGCGAAAGAGCAGTAGGCAGATCTCGTGTCCCGGACGCGCTGCGGCACGCAGTGACGCTGCGCAGAGCCGGGACCCAGAAGCTTGCACGATACCTCGCCGGGACATGGGCCCCGGCTCAGCAGCGCACCACTCGCGTGCTGCGCTGCGTCCGGCGCACGAGCGGTGTTCGCGGAGAGACGCTAAACCTCCACCACCTGCCCCGGCTTCATCGCCACAAACCGCTCCTGCGGAATCTTTGCAGCGTCCAGCGCTTCCACCAGCGCCTTCGCCGGCGCGTCGATGGCCTCATCCGTGAGCTGGAACGTGCCGTGATGATGACCGAGCGCTTGCTGCGCGCCGCAATCGGCGAGCGCCTGCACGGCATCTTCCGGATTCATGTGCTGGTCGCGCATGAACCAGCGCGGCTCATAGGCGCCGATCGGGAGGATCGCCAGGCGCAGCGGCCCGTGCTTCTCGGCGACCCGGCGGAAATGGCCGCCATCGCCATAACCGGAATCACAGACGACGTAGATCTTCCCCGCCGGCGTCTCCAGCACGAAGCTCGCCCACAGCGGCTTGTTGCGGTCGAACATCCCCCGCGCGCTCCAGTGCCGCGTCGGCACCAGCGTGACGGCGATGCCGCCGCCGAGCTCGACGCGATCATGCCAGTCGAACGCCTCGGCCTTGATCGCATCATCCGTGCTGCGCATCGTGACGTCGTTTCCGAGTGGCGTAACCACGCGCGGACCGAAAGACTTGGCGAGCCGCGACAGGGTGGCGACGTCGAGGTGATCGTAATGACCGTGCGAGACCAGCACGACGTCGATCTTCGGCAGCTTCTCGAAAGCGATGCCGGGATCATTGTGCCGCTTCGGCCCGACCCACCCGATCGGAGATACCCGCGTCGACCAGACAGGATCGACGAGGATGTTGAGGCCACCTGTCTGGATCAGCCAGCTGGCATGACCGACGAAGGAGAGCCGCACCTTGTCGCCGGTAACCCGGTCCGGCGGCGTGTCGGCATGGGCGTTTGGCACCCAGTCCGGCCAGGTCTCGCGCTTCCGCCCGCCGCCGAACTGCCAGCGGAACACCTCACTGAGCGCTTTCGGCGGCGTACCGTTCGGATCGAAGAAATGCAGTCCGTCGAAATGGTCGGAGACGGGGCCGTCGTAATTTTTCATGCGAGCGATCCAGACAGACGGCACCCCGACCGTGGCGGCGACCCCGGCAAGCACCCCAAACAGGCGGCGGCGCGTGATCGACATCGGGCGGGCTTCAGAGAGGGGGCAAACGGTATGACATCACCGGCTATATGGGCAGCGGTCCGAAAAATGGAACCCATCGCCGAAACAATCATATTTTCAGGAGCTTGCCCTTCCAAGGGCCTCCCGGCACCCTAACTTTCCTTGACTTTTGGGCGGCGGCGGCGTTTAACCCCGCCACTTTCTCGGAAAGGCTTTCTTTTCGACCCGCCGACTGGCCCTGGAGGCCGGAGGTCAACGCCCGACAGCGCAATGCGCCCTCGGGCGTAAAGGTGTTTGGAAGATCGCCATTCCGGCGAGCAGGACAAGGACAACTTCATTGTTCGACAATCTGTCGGAACGGCTTGGCGGAATTCTCGATCGTCTGACGGGGCGCGGTGCGCTGACCGAAAAGGACGTCGATGCCGCGATGCGCGAGGTGCGCCGCGCGCTGCTCGAGGCTGACGTCGCACTCGAAGTGGTGCGCAGCTTCACCGAGCGCGTGCGCGAGCAGGCGATCGGCGCCACCGTCGTCAAGTCGGTCACGCCCGGCCAGATGGTGGTCAAGATCGTCCATGACGAGCTGATCAACACGCTCGGCGCCGAAAGCCAGACCATCGACGTCAATGCCGTGCCGCCGGTGCCGATCATGATGGTCGGTCTGCAGGGCTCGGGCAAAACCACCACCACCGCAAAGCTCGCCCGCCGTCTGGTCCAGCGCGACAAGCGCAAGGTGCTGATGGCCTCGCTCGACGTCTACCGTCCGGCGGCGATGGAGCAGCTGGCCGTGCTCGGCCGCGACCTCGACATTCCGACGCTGCCGATCGTGGCAGGCCAGCAGCCGCCGCAGATCGCGAAGCGCGCGATGGAAGCCGGCAGGCTCGGCGGCTACGACATCGTGCTGCTCGACACCGCCGGCCGCACCACGCTCGACGAAGAGATGATGGCGGAAGCCGCCGCGATCAAAGCAGCCGCCAATCCGCATGAAGTGCTGCTGGTCGCCGACAGCCTCACCGGCCAGGACGCAGTGAACCTCGCGCGCGCCTTCGATCAGCGCGTCGGCCTCACCGGCATCGTGCTGACCCGCGTCGACGGCGACGGCCGCGGCGGTGCTGCGCTGTCGATGCGCGCGGTGACCGGCAAGCCGATCAAGCTGATCGGTACCGGTGAAAAGACCGACGCGCTGGAAGATTTCCATCCCGACCGTATCGCGGGCCGCATCCTCGGCATGGGCGACGTGGTGTCGCTGGTCGAACGCGCCGCCGCCAATATCGACGCGGAGAAGGCCGCGCGCACCGCCGAGCGGATGCGCAAGGGCCAGTTCGATCTCAACGACATGCGCGAGCAGCTGTTGCAGATGGCGAACATGGGCGGCATCGGCGGGCTGATGGGCATGATGCCCGGCATCTCCAAGATGAAGAACCAGATCGCGGCCGCCGGGATCGACGACAAGATTTTGAAGCGCCAGGTCGCGGTGATCGATTCCATGACGCGCGACGAGCGCCGTCATCCCGACCTGCTCAAGGCCAGCCGCAAGAAGCGCATCGCCGCAGGCAGCGGCCAGAGCGTCGAGCAGATCAACAAGCTGCTGAAGATGCACCGGAACATGGCCGACATGATGAAGGCCATGGGCTCGGGCAAGCGTGGCCCGCTCGCCGGCATCGCGCAGGCCATGGGCTTTGGCGGCGGCATGAAGATGCCCTCGCCCGAAGAGATGAAGGCGCTGCAGGAAAAGATGCAGAGCGGCGGGCAGGGTCTGCCGAGCCTGCCGAAGGACATGCCGGGCGCGCTTCGCACTGGCCTGCCCAACGTCCCCGGCCTGACCGGGCTGAGCGGCAAGCCGATGCTGCCGGGCCTCGGCGGCTTCCCCGGCAAGAAGAAATGAGGAATTCGTCGCACGGGATCGCAAGCATCTCGCGCAACGCGGAATACCAATCAACCGAACAGAACGACCTTTGAAGGAGAACTAGAATGTCCGTCGTTATCCGCCTCGCGCGCGCAGGCACCAAGAAGCGTCCCGTCTATCACGTCGTCGTCGCCGACTCGCGTTTCCCCCGCGATGGCCGCTTCATCGAGCGTCTCGGCTATTTCAATCCGCTGCTGCCGAAGGACAACGAGACCCGCCTCAAGCTCGACATGGACAAGGTCAAGGCCTGGCTCGCCAAGGGCGCGCAGCCGTCGGACCGCGTGATGCGTTTCCTCGATGCCGCCGGCGTCAAGAAGCGCGAAGCGCGCAACAACCCGGAAAAGGCCGTGCCGCGCAAGGAGCGCAAGGCGCAGGCCGAAGCCGCCGCGAAGGGCTAAGGCCAGACCATGTCGGCGCTGGTCTGCGTCGCGCGGATCGGCGCCGCGCATGGTGTGCGCGGTGCGGTCAAGCTGTGGACCTTCACCGAGGATCCCTTAGCCGTTAAGCGCTACGGTCCGCTGCTGTCCAAGGACGGCAAGCGCCAGTTCGAGGTCGCGCAGGCGCGCGAGGCCAAAGACCATCTGGTCGCGACGTTCAAGGG
>JAEWBW010000584.1 GCA_023390955.1 Pseudomonadota bacterium | reverse complement strand
GGGGCCCCCCTTCCCCGGGGGGGGGGGGTGGGGGGGGGGGGGGGGGTCTCCCCGCGCGAGATTCCCAGCGTGGAGAGAGCCCCCACCCGGCGCTTCGCGCCGACCTCCCCCGCAAGCGGGAGAGGTTGAGCGAGTCCGTGGATGCACAGGCGATCCAATCGAAAGCGTTACCGCGAGAACAGCTCTTGGTTCCGGCGCTCCAGCTCTTCGCCGTAGGTCCGCAGCACATGCGACTCCGTCACCGTGCCGATCGCAGCGCGATGGTCGGCGCGGTCGACCACGGCGAGCACGTCGGCCTCGCTGCGCTCAAAAGCTTTCAGAATCTCCCGAACCGACGTCCCCGGCAGCAGGCATTCCTCTTGCTGCTGCGCCAGTGAACCCAGCGGCTCGTCGTCCTGGTTGGCGACGGAATGCAGCGTCGCGGCCGCGACGATGCCGGCATAGATGCCGTTGGGGTCGCGCAGCACGACCTGACGCACCTGAGCCGGCGAGAACAGCTTTTGTGCCTCGCCGATCGGCATCGTCGTCAGCGCGTTCTCGAAATCGGTCCGCATCAGCGAAGCCGCGCTCATCTGCCGGACCCAACCGATGTCCTGCGGACCGCGGATCACTTCGCCGCGCAGATGGAAGCGCCATGTCGCAAAGCTGTAGCCGAACAGCTCGCGGACGATCAGTGCGCAGACCGATGACGCGACCACGGCACCCACGGTCACGGAGAAATCGCCGGTGATCTCGAGCGCGAGACAGACCATGCTGAACGGCGCACCCAGCACGCCCGTGCCGAGCGCGGCGAGGGCCGCAATCGCGGCCGTGCCGGGCTGCAGCGCGATCGTGGGCAGGGGGCCGGTCAGCACGACGCTGTAGAGCTGACCGATGAGTGCTCCCAGCAGCAGCGAAGCGAAGAACAAGCCGCCGCGGAAGCCGGAGCCGAGCGAGATTGCGGACGCCAAAATCTTGAACACGATGGTGGTCGTGAGCAGGAGCCAGGTCGGATTGCTCACCAGCAGGATCTGCATCGCACCATGCCCGGCGCCGAGCACGGTTGGCGTCAACAGGGCGAGGCCGCCGAGCAGGAGGCCTCCGAGGATCGGTCGCAAGAATCCCTTGAACAGCGTGACGCGCTGGAAGCAGCGCTCGGAGAATGCGACCGCGAGCATGACGAGGATGCTGACAAAGGCGCAGATGACGCCGATCAGCACGGTCTGCCCGATCATCTCGACCGAGACCGGCGAAGGGAAACCGGGCACCATCAGGAAGGATTGGTGTGTCAGGTGCCGCGCCACCAGCCAGGCTGTGACGGCGCTGGCGATGACGGGAACGAGCGCGGCGGAGGTGTAGGCGCCGAGCACGACCTCGAACGCATAGAAGGCGCCGGCCAGCGGCGCCGAGAATGCCGCGCTGATCGCGCCGGCGGCGCCGCAGGCCACCAGCAGCCGCATGTCGTTGCGCCGCGCGGCGAGGCGCTGGCCGACATGCGAGCCGAACATCGAGCAGATCTGGGTATAGCCGGCTTCCAGTCCGACCGATCCACCGAAGCCGTTGGAGAGCAGCGTCTGGATCGAGATGAGCAAGCTGCCGCGAAACGAGACTCGGCCGCCATAGAGCGCGTTGGCCTCGATGGCGTCGGCGAGCTGCTGGCCCTTTACGCGTCGGGCGAAGTACAGCCCGATCAGCGCCAGCACGAGGCCACCGAGCATCGGGATCAGCAGCGTGCGCTGCCAGGAGATCACGCCGGTGGCGCTGAGATGCGCGTCATAGGGAATATCGAACAGCAGCGCGTGCGAGACCTGGCTCAGGGTCGAGATCCCTGCGACGAGGACGCCGCTGAGCAGCCCGACGACGATAGCGACCAGCACGAGGCCGCTCTCGCGATTGCGCACGAAATTGCGCAGGAACAGCGGCAGCAGACGGATGCCGGGGGCAGGAGCCGGCTTCGCGGCTTGTGGCGCTTGCGCCATCCTATGCCGGGTCCCGCAGCGGCTCGGCGCGCACGACGCGGAAGCCGATATTGCTCGACGAGGAATCGGGCGTGTTGGAACTCCGCGCCGCGACGCGGTAGCGGTTGCAATAGGACTCGTGGCAGAGGAAGGATCCACCACGCATCGAGCGGTTCGGGGCAGGTTCGCGGTTCAAGGGATCGTGAGATGTTGTGAGGCGGTGATAGCTCGGCGTAAAGAAGTCCTCGCACCATTCCCAGACATTTCCGGCGACATTATGCAGGCCGTATCCGTTCGGCGCGAAGGCGTGAACGGGCGCCGTGCCGAGATAGCCGTCATCCGTTGTGTTGCGATCGGGAAAAACGCCCTGCCAGATATTGCAGCGATGCTCGCCGCCGGGCTGCAACTCGTCGCCCCAGGGATAGCGCGCCTGGTCCAGCCCGCCGCGCGCCGCCATCTCCCATTCCGCTTCCGTCGGCAACCGCGTGCCTGACCACGCGCAATAGGCCTGCGCGTCGTGCCAGGAGACATGGACGACGGGATGATCGAGCCGGTCGAGAATGCTGCTTGACGGTCCTTCCGGCTGCGCCCAATAGGCGTGCGGCACGGGGACCCACCACGGCGTTTCACGAACCCGGTTCGGGTTGGCCTTGCGCGTTTCCTCCGGCAACAGTCCGTCGAAGACAAAACTCCAGCCGTAACGCTCGGCTTCCGTCGTGTAGCCGGTGGTGCGGACGAAGTCGCCGAACTGCAGATTGCTGACGGCGTGGCAGGAGATCGCAAACGGCGACAGCTTAACTGGCCGCACCGGGCCTTCGCCATCCTCGACAAAGCCCCGGTCAGCGGACCCCATGTGAAAGGTCCCGCCGATCAGCGCGCTCCAGCGCCGCTGGATCGCGGTTGCGCTGGGAACGATCGCAGGCTGCGCATCGTCGGCCGCCGGCCCTTTGCCGGCGCCGCCTTGCGTGCAGCACTGCGAACGATCCTCCGCCATGCGTTACTTCTGCTTCTCTTCCTCCCAGAAGGCGGTGCCGCCTTCGGCCTTCATCAGCTCGAGGATCTTTTCGCGCGGGATCACGCCGCAGCGATTGGCCCATTGCTGATACTGCGCCGTCATCTCGGTTACGCGCACGGGATGCTGCGCGGCAAGATCGTGCATCTCGGTCCGGTCGGTCTCCATGTCGTAGAGCTCCCACGGGCCCGGGAATTTTCGCACCAGCTTCCACTTGCCGACGCGCACGGCGGCATTGCCCTCGTGCTCCCAGAACAGCGGGCCGCGGCCGCCATAGGCCGACGCGAAGGAGGGAACGAGGCTCTCGCCCTCGCAGGGCAAGATGGCGTTGCCGTTATATTCCTTCGGATAGGTGGCGCCGGTGACGTCGAGGATGGTCGCCATCACGTCGGTGAGCTGGCTCGGATTGTGCCGCAGGCCGCCCTTCTCGGAGATGCCGCGCGGCCAGTGCACGATGAAGGGCGTCGCGATGCCGCCTTCGTGGATCCAATGCTTGTAGAGGCGGAATGGCGTGTTGGAGAGGTTGGCCCAGGCCGTGCCGTAGCTCTGATAGGTATCCTCGGCGCCGGGCATCAGGGTCGGATCGTTGCCGAAGCGCACCGGCTTGCCGTCGCGGGTCGTGGCCTGCGCGATCATGAGCTGGTCGACCAGCTCCTTCGCCGTCACGCCTTGCGGAATGTCCTCGGCGCAGGCGCCGTTGTCCGACAGGAAGATGATCAGCGTGTTGTCCATCTGGCCGGTCTCTTCCAGCGCCTTCAGGATGCGGCCGATGCCCTGGTCCATGCGATCGATCTGGGCCGCATAGACCTCCATGCAGCGCAGCGTCCATTCGCGCTGCTCGGCGTCGGTCCACGCCGGCTGCGTCGGGTCGCGATCGGTCAGCCGCCAGTTCGGATGGATGATTCCGTCATCGACGAGACGCTTGAGGCGCTCCTCGCGCAGCTTGTCCCAGCCGGCGTCGAAGCGGCCCTTGTATTTGGCGATGTCCTCGTCATGGGCGTGCAGCGGCCAGTGCGGCGCGGTGTAGGCGACATACTGGAAGAACGGCGAATTGGGCTTCTCCGCCTTGTGCTGATGGATGAAGGCGGCCGCCTGGTCGCTGATCGCATCCGTATAGAAGAACGAAGGATCCTTGACGGCTTCGTGCTCGATATTGTCGTTGCCGCGGGTGAGCGTGTTCGGGTGATAGAAGCTGCCGGCCCCGATGATGGTGCCGTAGAAGTGGTCGAAACCGCGCTGCATCGGCCAGGCGTCGGTCGGCGAGGTCAGGCTGCTGGCGATATGCCATTTGCCGCTGAGATAGGACGTGTAATTCTTGCTCTTCAGGGCCTCGGCGATCGTCACACAGCTCTTGTTGAGATTGCCGGCATAGCCTTCCGGGCCGTTGCTGTAGGTGAGGATGCCGATCCCGGTCTGGTGCGGATGCAGGCCGGTGAGCAGCGAGGCGCGCGACGGGCTGCAGCGCGCGGTGTTGTAGAACTGCGAGTAGCGCAGGCCGTTGGCCGCGAGGCGATCGAGGTTCGGCGTCTGGATCTCGCCGCCGTAACAGCCGATGTCCGAAAAGCCCATGTCGTCGTTGAGGATGAGCAGGATGTTCGGGCTCTCGGAGCCTTTTGCGCCATTCGGCATGTTTTCTGTCCTCGTTAGTGGCATGTAGCTTGGTTAGTGGCGGCGCGTCAGGCTGATGCTGAGGCGGAAATATTTTGGCAAATAGACGGCGCGCAGCAGCTCCAGCGCACGTCCGTCCTTGCCGAAGGTGACGCGTTCGATGGCGAGCAGCGGCGAGTCGATCTTGACCCCGAGCAGCTTTGCGCTGCTGGCGTCGGCGAGATCGGCGCTGATGGTCTGTTGCGCGTCCTTGATGGCAAGGCCAAGCTCGTCCTCGAACACCCGGTACATGATGATCGAGACGAGGTCGCGCTTCTCCAGCTCGAGCCCGATGTCGGGTGGATAGAAGGCGTGCTCGATCGCGATCGGCGTATCGTCGGCGAGCCGCAGGCGCCGCAGCTGCCAGACGGCGCGTTCGCGCAACTGCTCGCGGACCGCGGCGTCATGACGATTGGTCATGCCCTGCTGCAAGATCTTTGCGCCCGCCTCGTAGCCGGCATCGCGGATCGTTTCCGAGAAGCCCATGAGGTGGCCGACCCAGTTTTCGGGCTGGTTCGAGCGCAGGAAGGTGCCGCGGCCGCGCGAGCGGGCGAACATGCCCTCGGTCACGAGCGGCGCGATGGCGTTGCGGATGGTGATGCGGCTGACGCCGAAATGAGCGCCGAGCTCGGCTTCAGTCATCAGGCGGCCGGTCGCGTCGATCAGCTTGCCGTCGCGAACCTGGCTGCGAATGGATTCGCGGATCTGGATGTGCAGGGGCGTCGAGGCCTCCGCGACCACATCGCTGCCGAGCGGCGCCGGCTTCTTCTTGCGCGTTTGAACAGCCATGGTGTCAGAGCCGCATCCGGGTCGCTGGATCGAACAGGTGAATGTCTTGCGGACGGGCGGTGATCGAGATGGTGTCGCCTTCGCCGGGAATGTTGCCGTCGGCGACCCGCATCCGGATCATCGTGCCGGCGCAGTCGAGATCGAGCACGGCGGTATCGCCGAGATCCTCGATGAGGTCGACGCGCGCGCCAAGCCCGCCTTCCGCCATGCGCAGGGCGCCAGGGCGGAGGCCGACCACCACATCGCGCTCGCCCGCGATCGCTGCCGTCGTCTTGAGGCGATGGCCCGCAATGATGACGTCGCCATTCACATAGCGGGCGGGAACGAGATTCATCGGGGGATTGCCGATGAAGCCCGCGATATCGATCGAGTTCGGACGGGCGAACACTTCCGCAGGCGTGCCGACCTGCTGGATCTCGCCGCTCATGAACACCGCCATGCGGTCTGCCAGCGTCATGGCCTCTTCCTGGTCGTGGGTGACGTAGACTGCGGTCACGCCGAGCGAACGCTGCAGCTTCTTCAGCTCGGCCCGGGTCTCCAGCCGCAGCTTTGCGTCAAGGTTGGAGAGGGGCTCGTCGAGCAGGAACAGGCGCGCCTTGCGCACGATGGCGCGGGCGAGCGCACAGCGCTGCTGCTGGCCGCCCGAGAGCTGGCCCGGCTTTCGGTCGAGCAAATGGTCGATCTTCACCTTGCGCGCGGCGTCCTTCACCGCCGGCGCGATCTCGGACTTCGGCAGCTTCGCCATTTCCAGCGGGAAGGCGATATTCTCGGCCACCGTCATGTGCGGATACAGCGCGTAGCTCTGGAACACCATCGCAATGTCGCGGTCACGTGCGTCGGTCGAGGTGACGTCCTTGTCGTCGATCAGGACGCGGCCGGCGGTCGGCGCGTCGAGACCGGCGAGAATGCGCAGCGTCGTGCTCTTGCCGGAGCCGGACGGGCCGAGCAATGCAAAGAATTCGCCCGGCTTGATGTCGAAATTGACGCCTTTCAGCGCGGCGAACTCGCCGTGCATCTTGACGATGTTGCGAAAACTGACCTGACCCTGGCCGCTCATCGGCGCCCTCCGCCTTTGACTGCACCGACCGTCAAGCCCTTCACGATATGCTTCTGCGCGACCACGCCGAGCACGACGACAGGCAGCATGGCGAGGACCGAGACCGCTGCGAGCTTGGCCCACAGCGTCTGCTCGACGGAGACGAAATTGAACATGGCGACCGTGACGGGGCGCACCGTGTTGCCGCTGAGGACAACGGCGAACAGGAATTCGTTCCACGCATTGAGGAACACGAACACGACGGTCACGGCGATGCCGCCGCGCACCTGCGGGATGATGATCCGCCACAGCGTCTTCAGCCGGCTGGCGCCGTCGAGATAGGCGGCCTCCTCCATCTCGAATGGAATGTCCTCGAAATAGGAGACCAGCAGCCAGATCGCGAAGGGCAGCGAGAACGACAGATAGATCAGGATGATGCCCTGATAGGTATCGATCCAGCCGATGTTCCGCAGCACCAGGAAGTAGGGGATGATGATGCCGACCGGCGGCAGCATCTGCGTCGCCAGCACATAGAAGCCCGAGAACTTCTTGCCGCGGAATCGGAGCCGCGCCAGCGCATAGGCCGCCGGCACCGCCATCAGCATGGTGACGATGGTGGTGCCGACCGAGATGATGACGCTGGAGAGGAGGTTCGGCAGGATCGATCCCGAGCCGAACAGCACGTCGCGATAGGCCTCCAGGGTCGGGGCAAAGAACAGCTTGGGCGGATAGGCAAGCACGTCGGAATCGGTCTTGAGCGAGTTCAGCACGCTCCAGATGATCGGGAACGCCCAGGCCAGCAGGAAGACCATGGAGATCGCGAGCAGGGCGATGACGCGAAGTCGTTTTGCGGTCATTTCGCCCTCCGCATCGCGAACAGGATGGCGGAGATGATGATGGTCACGATCAGCAGCGCGACCGCGAGCGCCGAGCCGTAGCCGATCGACAGCTCGGTGAAGGACTTGCGATAGGCATAAAGGTTAAGGATCTCGGTCGCGGTGCCGGGGCCGCCGGCCGTGACAGTGAAGATCGCCGCGAACGCCGTCAGCGCCACCATGGTCCGCATGATGATGACCATCACGATGGCGGGGCGCAGCAGGGGCAGGGTGATGCGGCGGAAGCGCTGCCAGGCTGAGGCGCGGTCGAGCCGCGCGGCCTCGTAGATGTCCTCGGGCAGCGAGGCCAGCGAAGCCAGCAGCACCATGAACGCGAACGGCGTCCACTGCCAGGTATGGATGGCGATGACCGATACCATCGCGAGCGTGGGATCGCCGAGCCAGTTCTTGCTGCCAAGGCCGGCATTGATGGCGAGGAAGTCGATGATGCCGAATTCAGGCGCCAGCATGAAGGTGCGCCAGATCATGCCGACCACGGCCGGCGACAGCACCACGGGCAGGATGGCGACGACCCTGAACCAGCTCTGGCCGCGCTTCATGTCCATCACCAGCAGCGCCAGCGCAAGTCCGATGATGACCTGAAGCGCGACGGTGGAGCCGGTATAGACGAGGCTCACCAGCAGCGAGGTCCAGAAGCGTTCGTCCGAGAGCAGCACCTGGTAGTTCTCGAACCCGATGAAGCCGTTGGTGAACGGCATCGCCAGGTCCATCCGGAACGTACTGGTGTAGACTAGGAAGATCAGCGGAAACGTCGTCGTGGCGAGCAAGGCGAGAAACGCCGGTGCCAGCAGGGCTGCTGCAAACCGGCGCTCGCGCTGTTCGAGGACGCGGCCGAAATCGCTGCGAGGTGCCTCGCTTGTGATTTCGGCCGATGTCACCGCAGACGTCGTCATGGCTCAGCCGCGCATCATCGGTTCGATGCGGCGCTGCGCGTCGTCGAGCGCGGCCTTGATCGTAGCCTGGCCCGAGAGGGCGGACTGGATCGCGGTCGCCATGGTGTCGCCGATCGCCGGCCATTGCGGCACGCGCGGACGCCAATCGACGTCAGTGTCGTCCTGCAACGCGCCCATGGTGGCTTCGACGAAGTTTTCGCCAAAGCCGTTCATCAGCTTGATGTACTCCGGATCCTTCCAGACCGAGGTGCGGTTGACGCCGGAACGCTTGGTCGGACCGGCGAATTTGTGCGCGGTGCGCGCCTGGGTCTCGGCGCTGGCGGCCCACTGGATGAACAGCCAGGTTGCCTTGCGCTTCTTCTCCGGCAGTGCGGAGTTGATCGGAAAGCCCCAGTTCCAGATCGAGGTGGTGCGCTTGCCCGAGGGCCCCTTCGGCCAGCGCGCATAGGCGACCTTGCCGATCACCTTGGACTTCTCGGGATTGTTGATGACCGAGGCCGAGGAGTGCGCGTCGATGTAGCTCGCCACCGTGCCTTGCGAGAAGGCGTCGGCGATGTCGGGCCAGTTCCAGTTGGCGGCCGCGGTCGGCGCGTACTTCTTCATGATGTCGATGTACCAGGCGAGCGCCGCCTCGGCCTCGGGGCCGTTGACGGTGAGCTTGCCGCTCTTCATCCAGTCGCCGCCGAATTCGCGGAAGATCGACGGATAGATGTACATGTTCTGGCCGGCGCCGGCGACGCCGCGCAGGGCTGCGCCCCAGACGCGGTCGTTCGGCGTGTTCAGCGCCGCCGCGTTCGACATGTAGGCCTCTAACGTGTCGGCGGGCTTCAAGCCCTTCGCATCGTATAGGTCCTTGCGATAGACCTGGATGGTGACTTCGCCGTCATAGGGCATGCCGTAGAGCTTGCCGTCGATGCCGTTGGCGCTGCGCCAGGCCGGAATGATGTCGTCGAGCTTGAACCAGGCCGGATCGGTCAGCGTCTTGTCGGCGAGATAGGTGTCGAGCGGCTCGACCCATTTGTTCGCGGCATAGAGCGCGTAATACATGGGGTCGGCGGCGTGGGTCGCGTAGGTGCCGGTCTTCGAGGTCAGGTCGATCACGCTCTTCTGCCGGATCTGCGCCGGCGGAATCTTCTCGAAGCGGACGTCGATGCCGGTCAGCGCCTTGAACTGCGGCGCCAGCGTGATCAGGTTTTCAAAGTAGCTTGCGGGGATCACCGCGACGGTGATGGTCTCGCCGGAAACCTGCTGCCAGTCGATCTTTGCTGATTTGTACGGTGCGAGGTCGGCGTCCTGTGCGGACGCATGCCGCAGAATGCCAGGCCCAAACGTTGCCAGAGCCGCAGCTGCGGTTCCGGTTTTGAGTAGCGTTCGTCGTGTCGGCTTGAATGACGTCATGCTGTCCTCCCGAATTCCGGAATTATTGTTCCGGTTAGTTAGGACATTTGCTCAAATGTTATAACATGTCAACCGCGGCAAAGTTGTCCCCGTGCGGGGGCGTGAGCTTGTGGAAAATGCAGGACAGGCTGCCTCAACGCCCGTCATTGCGAGCGCAGCGAAGCAATCCAGGCTGCATCCGCGGAGGGACTCTGGATTGCTTCGCTGCGCTCGCAATGACGCGGGGAGGTTCGGGAGTGCTCCGGTGGCGACTAGCCGTGAGCTGTGCGCGCCGCATCCGACGCATGAATGCGCTCGGCATATTTCGCGCTGATCGGCGCAAAGGCCGGCGGTAGCGCGCCGTCGGTGAAGAGGTGGTGGCAGTCGTCGAGATGCCCGCCGCGCACCATCGCGTTGCGGCCGAATTTTGTCGTGTCGGCGACCAGCACGACGATGCGCGAATTCGCGGCGATGGATTGCCGCGCCTGCACCTCGTCGCCGTGGAAATCCAGCAGCGTGCCGTCCTGGTCGACGCCGCCGACGCCGAAGATGCCGTAATCGGCGCGGTAGCCGGCGAAGAAGCGCGCGGCGGTGTCGCCGACTATATCGCGGTCGAGTGGGCGCAGCGTGCCGCCAGCCATCGTGATCTCGACGTCGGGGTTTTGCGCGAAGGCCGCGGCCACGTTCAGGCTGTTGGTGATGATGCGCAGGTCCTGGCGCCGCGACAGCGCCTGCGCGACATATTCAGGCGTGGTGCCAAGCCCGATCATCAGCGACGCCCCGTCGGGAATGAACTTTGCGGTCGCGTGCGCGATGCGGCGTTTTGCGTCGGCGTTCAGTCCCTGCCGGCTGCCATAGGCGAGGTTCTGATTCTGCACAGGGAGGCTGACGCCGCCGTGGATACGCCGCAGCAATCCCTGGTCGCAGAGCGCGTTGACGAGGCGGCGGATGGTCTGCTGCGTCACCTCAAAGCGCGTCGCCAGATGCTCGATCGAGGCGAAGCCTCCCTCGCGCACAATCTCCAGAATATGGGCCTGACGTTCGCTGGGGCTGCTGAGCATGGGCTCTCCGTACCAACAAAAGTATCATTCGAACATTGGTCGCGCAAATTTCTATTTCATATGCTGTCACACTATGTTCATATGAACACAATAATCGCTACGCCGATGAAAGTTGCGTGGCGTTGGGGAGAGGAACGGATGGATCGGTCTGCGTGGTGTGGCCGACCTTGCGCAGCGTCGCGCGAGCAGGACGCAGCGCGTCTGCATGGCGATACCTGCACCGCTGACCGATCACCGCAGTTGAAAGCGAACGGGTCATGTCGGCGATCACGCTGAGCAACGTCTCCAAATTCTGGGGCGCGATGCGCGCTGTCGACGACGTCAGCCTGACGGCGGACGAGGGTTCGCTGCTGGTGCTGCTCGGGCCGTCCGGATGCGGCAAGTCGACCACGCTGCGCCTGATCGCGGGTCTCGAGGAGGCCGATGCCGGCAGCATCTCGATCGGCGGCGTCGACGTCACCCATCTTTCTCCGGCGCAGCGGCAGATCTCCATGGTCTTCCAGTCCTACGCGCTGTTTCCCCATTTGAGCGTCGCCGAAAACATCGTGTTCGGCCTGCGGGTGCGGCGCGTGTCGCGCGGCGAACGCGACGAACGGCTCAAGCGCGTCGCCGATATCGTCGGCCTCAGCCATCTGCTCGAACGAAAGCCCTCGCAATTGTCCGGCGGCCAGCGCCAGCGCGTGGCGCTCGGGCGGGCCATCATCGCGGAGGCGCGGGTCTGCCTGATGGACGAGCCGCTGTCGAATTTGGATGCAAAGCTGCGCCACGAGATGCGCACCGAGATCCGCGCGCTGCAGCAGCGGCTCGGCATGACCATGGTCTATGTGACCCACGACCAGACCGAGGCCATGACGATGGCCGACCGCGTCGTGCTGATGCGCGACGGTCGCATCGAGCAGAACGGCTCGCCGGAAGAGCTCTACAATCGTCCGGCGACCGCCTTCACCGCGCGCTTCATCGGCACACCGCCGATGAATCTTGTGCGCCAGGGGGATCGCCTCATCGGCATCCGCCCCGAGCATATCAGCATCGTCGCAGGCGGCGATCACGCCGCACGCGTCAAGGCGGTGGAGCACCTCGGTGCCGACAGCATCGTGCTGTGCGAGATCGACGGACAGCCTATCTCGGTGCGGCTCGACGGCTTCAGCAAGGTTTCGCCGGGCGAGGACATCCGCATCGCCTGGAATGCCGAGCATGAGCACGGCTTCGATTCCGCCACCGAAGTCCGGTTGGACAATTTTGTGAAAGAGGGCCGGCTCGCCTCATCCTCTCCGTAGGGACGGCAGCACGGTCGGAACGAGACAACGAAGGAGACGAAAAATGTTTGCTCGACGCACACTGTTGATGGCGGCCGCTTTCACCGCGCTGACCCTGGGCACTGCCAGCTCGGCATCCGCCGTGGATCTGACGATGTACTATCCGGTCGCGGTCGGCGGTCCCGTCACCAAGATCATCGACGACATGGTCCAACGCTTCGAGAAGGAGAACGCGGATATCAAGGTCACCGCGGTCTATGCCGGCAATTACACGGACACGATGACCAAGGCGATGACGGCGATGAAGGGCGGTCAGCCGCCGCAGCTGTCGGTGCTGCTGTCGACCGACGTGTTCACGCTGATGGACGAGAACGCCATCGTGCCGTTCGACGGCCTCGTCAGCGACAAGGCGTGGTTCAAGGAGTTCTACCCGGCGTTCATGGCCAATGGCCAGGTTGACGGCAAGACCTGGAGCATCCCGTTCCAGCGCTCCACCATCGTGCTGTACTGGAACAAGGAGGCCTTCAAGGAGGCCGGCCTCGATCCGGAAAAGGCGCCGGCGTCCTGGGACGAAATGACCGAGATGTCGAAGAAGCTGGTCAAGAAGGACGGCTCCGGCAACACCACGCGCTGGGGTGTCGAGATCCCCACCACCGGCTACGGCTACTGGATGCTGCAGGCGCTTGCCATCGAGAACGGCCAGAAGATGATGAACGAGGCCGGCACCGAGGTGTACCTCACGGCGCCGAAGACGGTCGGCGCGCTCGACTATTGGGTCGACCTGTCGCGCAACCACAATGTCATGCCGAACGGCAGCATCGACTGGGCGACGCTCCGCACCGACTTCCTCGAAGGCAAGACGGCGATGATGTGGCACACGACGGGTAACCTCACGGCCGTCAAGGACGCCGCCAAATTCCCGTTCGGCGTTGCCATGCTTCCGGCCAAGGAGCGGCGCGGTTCGCCGACCGGCGGCGGCAGCTTCTACATCTTCAAGAGCGCATCCCCCGAGCAGCAGAAGGCCGCCGTCAAATTCATCCAGTGGATGACGGCGCCCGAGCGTGCGGCGGAATGGAGCATGAAGACCGGCTACGTCGCGGTGTCGCCGGCCGCCTACAAGACCAAGGCGATGGAAGACTACGCCAAGGGTTTTCCGCAGGCGACCGTCGCGCGTGACCAGCTCGAGCATGCGGTGCCTGAGCTGTCCGTCCACGAGAACGGCCGTATCTACAAGTTCGTGAACGATGCCGTGCAGGCCGCGGTCACGGCCACGCAGAAGCCGCAGGAAGCGCTGGCCGCCGCGCAGGCGCAGGCCGATCGCGTGCTGCGCGCATCCAAGTAAGGAACAAGGCGGGGTGGCGGTTCGCCGCCATCCCGCCACCTCTGGCATGACCGACCTCGCCGCCTCATCACCAATCCCCGAACGCCGCCCTCAGTCGCAGGCGTGGTGGAGCGCCGTGAACGCC
>JAEWBW010000080.1 GCA_023390955.1 Pseudomonadota bacterium | reverse complement strand
GTAGATCACCAGCGCGCGCTGGAACAGCGGCTCGGCCTCCGCAAAGCGCTGCTGCTTGGCGTAGAGAGTGCCGAGATTGTTGAGGGACTGACCGATGTCGGGATGTTCGCGCGACAGGCTCTTTTCGCGGACGGCGAGCGCACGCTTGAACAGCGGCTCGGCCTCGGCAAAGCGGCCCTGCCGCTGATACAGCGCAGCGAGATTGGTGACTTCAGGCGCGACCTCGGCACTGTCGAGGCCAAGCGCCTTTTCCATCAGCGCGATGGCGCGCTTGTAAAGCGGTTCGGCCAGATCGTCGCGGCCCTGACCGGCATAGACCTGACCGAGATTGTTCAGCGCGCCGCCGAGATCCCGGGCATTGCCGGACTTTTCGAGCGAGGCGACCATCGCCTGCGCGAGCGGCAGCGCTTCCGCATGCTTGCCGGCGCGGATCAGCTCGATGACGCGTCCGCTCTGCGCGAAGAGGTCATTTTTCTGGGCAAGGCCGGGCGTGGCCAGCGATGTGCCGACGGCGAGCGCAAGGCCCGCGGCAAGCGCCAAACGACGATGAAACAGCATGAAATCTCTCGCTCGCGACCTCGGGCCTGCCCGTCACAGGCTTCCATGGGTCGCAGCGATCCACGCCGCCGTTCAATCGGCGCGGCTACGGCGGCGCCGCTACGCCATTTTGGCGCGCGCCTCGCCCGCCAGCCTCACCAGCATCTTGCGCAGCCCCGTGCCATCGGTCACGCGGTCGGGGAAGTCGAGCCGCAGCCCAATCTGCTCCATCTGCATGTCGATGCCTTCGGGGTCGCATCCGGTGCAGCGCCAGTCGCCGTCAGCCGCACCCAGCAGCTTCGTGGCGTAGAGATTCATGGCGTCGCGGTGGTCTTCGTTCATATGCGCGACTGCGCCGGCCTCACTGGCCAGCAGGTCCTCGGCACCGCCGAGATCGGTCAAGAACCGCTCGGGCGCCAGATCGACGATGCGGCCAAAACCCGCGACCAGATGCGTTCCGGACGGGCGGATCCGATAGAAGGAAAAATCCTTGAACGACACAAAATCTTCGGCCGAGGGGTGGGCGGCAAGGTAGCGCCTGCGCGCGGTCTCGACCTCGTCATCGGCCGCCTGCTCTGCCCGCCCGGAAAGCATGATTCGGGCGCCCTCCAGGGGATCCCCGGGCGCGCGCTCGTCGAGCATCAACGAGACCCGGCTGTCGGCCAGGATGTTCTTGGTGTGGATCGCAAGGCGCGAGATCAGCAGGATCGGCGATCCGTCCGGATGGCTCGCCAGATTGACCAGGGAACAATAGGGATCGCCGCTGCCGGCCATCAATGTTGCGAGTGCCCCCTGCCGCGACCGCCTGAGCAGCGATTTGGCCAGTTTTCCGGGGTCGAAGTCGGCGGTCGGCTGCATTTTGCGTGTCCTGTTATATACTTGCGCGGAGGGGCTTTTTTCGGCTAAACCCCAACCCGGATATGGGTCGAACCATGGCCGATTTGCCGTGTTTCGTGGAACTTCGTCACACTTCAGCCCAGCTTGCATTGCTCGGTGGCGTCGTTCGAACCCCATGTATGCGGCGCATCAATGGATTGCTCGCCGTTTTAGACCTCTATCCAAACGGAAAGCAGGCTCATGCCCACAATCGCTTTGGTCGACGACGACCGCAACATCCTGACATCGGTTTCGATCGCACTGGAAGCCGAAGGCTACCGCATCATGACCTACACCGCCGGCGCCTCCGCGCTGGTCGGTTTCCGCACCACCCAGCCCGACCTTGCGATCCTCGACATCAAGATGCCGCGCATGGACGGCATGGAGACGCTGCGGCGGCTTCGCCAGAAGTCCGATCTGCCGGTGATCTTCCTGACGTCCAAGGACGAGGAGATCGACGAGCTGTTCGGCCTCAAGATGGGCGCCGACGATTTCATCCGCAAACCGTTCTCGCAGCGCCTGCTGGTCGAGCGCGTCAAGGCCGTGCTGCGCCGCTCGGCGCCGAAGGACCCGACCGTCGCGCCGAAGGAAAACGACGCCAAGGCGCTCGATCGCGGCCTTTTGCGCATGGACCCCGAACGGCATACCTGCACCTGGAAGAACGAGCCGGTGACGCTGACCGTCACGGAATTCCTGATCCTGCAGGCGCTCGCGACCCGTCCCGGCGTGGTCAAGAGCCGCAACGCGCTGATGGACGCGGCCTATGACGACCAGGTCTATGTCGACGACCGCACCATCGACAGCCACATCAAGCGGCTGCGCAAGAAGTTCAAGGTGACCGACAACGATTTCGAGATGATCGAAACGCTGTACGGCGTCGGCTACCGCTTCAAGGAAGCCTGAGGCGCGCACGGTTCTGCTTCCATCGGGACCGACAGAGCTCCAGGATACGGGGACCATCGCACGACCAGCCGCAACCCGGGCGTAAGCATTGCTTGACCGAACGCAGTCTGATTCGAACCCGGCCGCCGAGGACGTCGCGTCCCCGGGCGGGCCAGACCGTTCGGCCGACGATGTGCAGGTCGCGCAGGGCTGGCGGCCGCTGTCCTGGCTGAAGCGCGCCGGGCAGTTCTTCTTTGCGCTCTCGTTCTCGAGCCTCACCCGCCGCATCGTCTCGCTCAACCTCGCCGGCCTCGTCGCGCTGGTCGCGAGCATTCTGTATCTGTCGCAGTTCCGCGCCGGCCTGATCGACGCGCGCGCGCAGAGCCTGCTGGTGCAGGCTGAAATCATCGCCGGCGCCATCGCGGCGTCCGCGACGGTGCAGACCAACGCCATCACCGTCGATCCCGACCGGCTGCTCGACCTGAAGCTCGGCGACAGCTATGGCGGAACCGACGATTATTCGCCGCTGGATTTTCCGATCAATCCCGAACGCGTGGCGCCGGTACTGCGCACGCTGATCTCGCCGACCAAGACCCGCGCGCGGATCTTCGATCCGAACGGCAGCCTGCTGCCCGACAGCCGCGACCTCGAGACCGTGCTGCGCTTCGAGCTGCCGCCGCCATCGCAGACGCCGGGCTTCGTCGAGCGAGCCATGACCTCGGTCCGGATCTGGCTCAACCGCGGCGACCTGCCGCTCTATCGCGAGCTCGGCTCGGCCGGCACCACCAGCTACGCGGAAGTCGTCGAGGCGCTGCAGGGCCAGAAGCGCTCGATGGTGCGCGTCAATTCGCGCGGCGAGGTGATCGTCTCGGTCGCGGTGCCCGTGCTGCGCTCGCGGGCCATTCACGGCGCGCTGATGCTATCGACGCAGGGCGACGACATCGATCAGATGGTCACCGCCGAACGCCTCGCGATTTTGAAAGTAGGCGGCGTCGCGGCCGCCGTCATGATCATGCTGTCGCTGCTGCTCGCGAGCACGATCGCGGGTCCGGTGCGCAGGCTCGCCGACAGCGCCGAGCGGGTCCGCCGCCGCACCAAATCGCGCGTCGAAATTCCCGATTTCACCCGCCGCCGCGACGAGATCGGCCATCTCTCCGGCGCGCTGCGCGACATGACGGGCGCGCTCTACAGCCGGATCGAGGCGATCGAGATGTTCGCCGCCGATGTCGCCCATGAGCTGAAGAACCCGCTGACCTCGCTGCGCTCCGCGGTCGAGACGCTGCCGCTGGCGCGCAACGAGACCAGCCGCGCGCGCCTGCTCGAAGTGATCGAGCACGACGTGAAGCGGCTCGACCGGCTGATCTCGGACATTTCGGATGCGAGCCGGCTCGACGCGGAATTGCAGCGCCATGACGCGATCCCCGTCGATCTGCGGCGGCTCCTCACCACGCTCACCTCCGTCGCCAACGAGACCAAGCTCGGTCACGACGTTGCGGTCGAAACGCGCTTCGAGGGCCGCGGCCCGAACGACAGCCTGGCCGTGACCGGCCATGATTCGCGGCTCGGACAGGTGATCTCCAACCTGCTGTCGAACGCGCAGTCCTTCTCCGAGCCGGGCAACAAGGTGCGGCTGACCTGCCGTCGCGTGCGCTCCGAGATCGAGATCGTGGTCGACGACGACGGCCCCGGCATCCGCGACGACGCGCTCGAGCGCATCTTCGAGCGCTTCTACACCGACCGTCCGCATCAGGGCTTCGGCCAGAACTCCGGCCTCGGCCTGTCGATCTCCAAGCAGATCATCGAAGCCCATAGCGGGCGCATCTGGGCGGAGAACCGCGCCGGGCCCCCGGACGCCGATGGTGCGCCGACCGTCGCCGGTGCGCGCTTCGTGGTGCGGCTGCCGGCGCTATGAGCGAGGATAGCGCCAGCGTCCACGCCTCCGCGGTCAGGATCGGGGACTCGGCAGTGCTGATCCGCGGCCCGTCGGGCTCCGGCAAGTCCCGGCTTGCCTTTGATCTGATCATGGCCGGTCGCGCGGGGGTGGTCGAACCTTCCGTCCTGGTCGGTGACGACCGTGTCCATCTGGCGACAGTCGGCGGTAAAATCGTCGTCCGCCCGGCCAGCGTGCTGGCCGGCCTGATCGAGATCCGCGGGCTGGGCATCCGCCGCTGCGACTTCGTGGAGCATGCGACCGTCGGTCTCGTGGTCGACCTCGCCGCTGCCGACGCGGAGCGGCTCCCGCCGCCGGAAGCCCTGAAAACCTGCATTTCCGGGGTCGAAATACCCCGAATCCCGGTCGCGGCCGGTTTTGACGGCCTCCCCCTGGTTGTCGCGGCCTTGACCACTACCAAGAGTTCATCTTCGGTTAACCCTTCAGGCGATTGTTTGAAGGGAAATGGTAACCATATGAACCCCACTATCGCGACCCAATAAGACCGGCCCAGCTCTCCTTATCCATCCGTCTAGATTCCAGGAGATGCGTAACATCCCCTCTTGCGCGGGGGCTCTGGATGGTCAAAGTGGCGCGTTCGTGCGGTGCACCAAAAGCGCCCGCGGGAGTTTTCCGATGATTGGTCTAGTACTTGTGACCCACGGGCGCCTTGCCGACGAATTCAAGGCAGCGCTTGAGCATGTCATGGGGCCACAAAAGCAAATCGAAGCGATCACGATCGGCGCCGAAGATGATTCCGATCTCTGTCGAAGCGATATCCTCGAAGCGGTCGGCCGGGTCGATTCCGGCGATGGCGTTGCGATCCTCACCGACATGTTCGGCGGGACGCCGTCGAATCTTGCCATTTCCTGCATGAGCCGGCCGAAGGTCGAGGTGCTCGCGGGCATCAACCTTCCCATGCTGGTGAAGCTCGCCAAGGTGCGCGAGGAGCGCTCGCTGCCGGACGCGATCGCCATGGCCCAGGAAGCGGGCCGCAAATACGTCACCATCGCCAGCCGCGTGCTCGCCGGCAAATGAGCGACGAAGCGCCCCCTCCCTCACCCGGAACGGGCGTGCCGGAAGGCGCGATTTCAAAAGAGCTTCTCATCATCAACAAGCGCGGCCTGCATGCACGCGCCTCGGCGAAGTTCGTGCAGGCGGTCGAGCGCTTCAACGCGCAGGTGTGGGTGACGCGCGCCGGCGAGACCGTCGGCGGCACCTCGATCATGGGCCTGATGATGCTGGCCGCAGGTCCCGGCACGACGATCACGGTCGCCGCCACCGGCGAGGAAGCGCAAGCCGCGCTCGCCGCGATCACCGAGCTGGTCGAGAGCAAGTTCAACGAAGAAGGCGTTTGAGCGCCTCCCGCTCACGACCTTCGGTCACTTCTCCGGCGCGGCGATATAGATATTCCACGTCATCGACGGGCCGGCCTTGCCGTGAGAGAAGCGCCGCGTCGTCATCACGATGCGCTCGGCATTCGGCGCGGTTTGCGCGACCCATTTCTCGAACGCAGGCAGGCGGCCGTCGGTCGGATCGAACACGCCGATGAAGCCAAGACGTTTCACATCCTGCTCCGACGTCAGGCCCGAGCTCCAGGCTTCGCCGGGCGTGAACGGGCTCGGATGGTCGGGACTGTAGAACGTCATCGGCTGGATGTTCTCCATCACGCCGGCGACGATCGCCCAGCGCGAGCCGAAGCGCGTGTGCCAGGCCTGCGTCAGCTCGCGGGCAAGCTCCGAGCGCGCGCCATAGATCGCGGCGTTGTCGCCGTTGGCCGCCATCTCGCGCGCCGCGATCCAGGGTGAGGCCGCGAGCGTCGCGAGCGACAGCACCAGCCAGATTGCGGCGATGTTGAACAGGCTCGCCCGCTGCACGCGCAGCACGGGAATCGACACCAGCGCGAGCGGCACCAAGAAGAACAGCGAGATGCCCCAGTCGGTCTTGAGATAGACGCCGAACACGAGTGCGCCGAGCGGCGGCCCGAGCGCGACGATGAGCTGGATGATCCAGACGTTCAGCGCCTGCGAGCCGTTCACGCCCGGATTGGGCCCGCGCGCCCAGGCCCGCGTTGCGATCGCGAGTGGATTGCGCAGGAGCAGACGCCGCCATGGCGGCACCAGGCCCATCGCGAGCGCTGCGAGCGCCACCGGCAGCGCCAGCAGCGCGAAATTATGCAGGGCATAGCCCGCCACCAGTCCGTTGATCAGCGAACGGCTGGTGATCGCGTAGGTATCGCCGGCATAGGTCAGCGGCACGAAATCCACGCTCGCAAGCCACGCGATGTGCGGCATCATCGCGACGACAAGTGTTGCGATCGCCACCCATGGCGCGGGCGAGGTGAGGAACCTCACGCGGTCCGGATGGATCAGCGCGGCGAGGCCTATGGCGCCGATCATGGTCAGCACCCAGTATTTCGTCATCAGCGCCAGCGCGCCGGCAAGCCCGAGCAGAATTCCGGATTGCCAGCTGCGCTTCTCGAAGGCGTTGAGATAAGCGAGCACGACGAGCGGCAAGGTGACGAGTTGCAGCAGGTCCGGGTTGTACTTGAAGCCCTTGAAATTGAAGATCGGGTAGAGGGCGAGCATCACCACGACCAGGAACGCGCGGCGCGCATCCACGACGCGCATCGCCACGAACCAGCAGATCACCATGCCGGTGCTGACGGTCGCCATGGCGAGCGCATAGGTCGCCCAGTCCGTCGGCGGGAAGATCTTGAACCAGGCCCCGGCGATCCATCCCGACAGCGGCGGATGCTTGCCATAGCCGAGCTGAAACTTCTGGCCCCAGGCATAGGCTTCCGCGACATCCATGTGAATGTCCTGCGCTGCCTTCAGATTGATCAGGATGAAGGTCCAGATCGCCGCATGCAGCACCGCGATCTGGATCACCAGCCACAAGCCGGTCTTGGGATCGGTCGCGCGGGCGACCAGCCATGCGGCAAGCCGCCTTAGTCCTACTCTTGGACTGAACCGTCTTTTTGCGGGCATCGCGGCCGATGGGATCGAGGTCGTCGACATCCGCGTTGCGTAGCGCGTTTTGGCCCCTCTTGGAATCAGCTAAGCGTGAAGAAACGGCCTGAAATTACAGTAATATGGTTGCCGCACGGGGATGTGAGTGGTATCCCGCGCCCATGACGACCGCCCCCATTTCCAACATCCGCAATTTCTCCATCGTCGCCCATATCGACCATGGAAAATCGACGCTGGCCGACCGCCTGATCCAGGTGACGGGTGGCCTCTCCGACCGCGAAATGGCGGGCAAGGAGCAGGTGCTCGATTCCATGGACATCGAGCGCGAGCGCGGTATCACGATCAAGGCGCAGACGGTCCGCCTGTCGTACCGCGCCAAGGACGGCAAGGATTACATCTTCAACCTGATGGACACGCCCGGCCATGTCGACTTCGCCTACGAAGTCTCGCGGTCGCTGGCGGCGTGTGAAGGTTCCCTGCTGGTCGTCGACGCCAGCCAGGGCGTCGAAGCGCAGACGCTCGCCAACGTCTACCAGGCGCTCGACAACAATCACGAGATCGTTCCGGTCCTGAACAAGGTCGACCTTCCCGCGGCCGAGCCCGAGAAGATCAAGCAGCAGATCGAGGACGTGATCGGCATCGACGCCTCCGACGCCGTGATGATCTCGGCCAAGACCGGCCTCGGCGTGCCCGACGTGCTGGAAGCCATCGTCACGCGCCTGCCGCCACCGAAGGGCGATCGCGACGCGACCTTGAAGGCGCTGCTGGTCGACAGCTGGTACGATGTCTATCTCGGCGTCGTCGTGCTGATCCGCGTCGTCGACGGCGTCATGAAGAAGGGCAGCCGCGTCCGCATGATGGGCACTGGTGCGGCCTACGACGTCGAGCGCGTCGGCTTCTTCACGCCGAAGATGCAGCAGGTCGACGAGCTCGGTCCCGGCGAGATCGGCTTCATCACCGCAGCGATCAAGGAAGTGGCCGACACCCGCGTCGGCGACACCATCACCGACGACCGCAAGCCGGTGACGGAGATGCTGCCGGGCTTCAAGCCCGCGATCCCCGTCGTGTTCTGCGGCCTGTTCCCGGTCGACGCCGACGATTTCGAGACGCTGCGCGGCGCGATGGGCAAGCTGCGGCTGAACGACGCCAGCTTCTCCTTCGAGATGGAAACCTCCGCCGCGCTCGGCTTCGGCTTCCGCTGCGGCTTCCTTGGACTGTTGCACCTCGAGATCATCCAGGAGCGGCTGTCGCGCGAGTTCGACCTCAATCTGATCGCGACCGCGCCGAGCGTCATCTACAAGATGAAGCTCAACGACGGCAGCGAGATCGAGATCCACAATCCCGTCGACATGCCCGACGTCGTCAAGATCGCCGAGATCGAGGAGCCCTGGATCGAGGCGACGATCATGACGCCCGACGAATATCTCGGCAGCGTGCTGAAGCTGTGCCAGGACCGCCGCGGCTCGCAGAAGGAGCTCACCTATGTCGGCTCGCGCGCCATGGTGAAATACGACCTGCCGCTCAACGAGGTCGTGTTCGATTTCTACGACCGCCTCAAGTCGGTCTCGAAGGGCTACGCCTCGTTCGACTATCACCTCACCGACTACAAGCCCGCCGATCTCGTCAAGATGCAGATCCTCGTCAATGGCGAGCCGGTCGATGCGCTGTCCATGCTGGTGCATCGCACCCGCGCCGAGGGCCGCGGCCGCGCCATGGTCGAGAAGATGAAGGAGCTGATCCCGCCGCACATGTTCCAGATCCCGATCCAGGCGGCGATCGGCGGCAAGGTGATCGCGCGCGAAACCGTCCGCGCGCTGCGCAAGGACGTCACCGCAAAGTGCTATGGCGGCGACATCACGCGCAAACGCAAGCTTCTGGAGAAGCAGAAGGAAGGCAAGAAGAAGATGCGGCAGTTCGGCAAGGTCGACATCCCGCAGGAAGC
>JAEWBW010000066.1 GCA_023390955.1 Pseudomonadota bacterium | reverse complement strand
GTTCAGAAATCTGGTATCCGGCCGAGGTCCGATCGAAGGCCGTCCGCCTGGAGAGATCTTCGCGCATCAGCGCTGGGACGAATTCTTCCCGAAAGTCGGCTACGTCATGTCGCTGGGACCGGTCGCTGCCGGCTGCCGCTTCCATCCAGGCTTTGTCGACCAGTATGCGAACAGCGTCTGGTGCTACGGTGCCGGACGATATGTGTCCGGCAAGATGCCGCCTCCCCTCATCAAGGCGCGCTATGGTGAGCCCGTCCTCACCCGCATCTACAACAATCTGCCGCTCTACCGCAGCGCCAACGAGGGCTTTGGCGTCAACGAAACCCAGGTCCATTTCCACAATGCGCACAACGGCGCCGAGAGCGACGGCGCAGCGAATGTGCACCACTTCCCCGGCACCTTCTACGACTACCGCTGGAGCACCACTCTGGCGCGTCGTGACAAGATCAATACGCAGGCGACTGATCTTCGCGCTTCCGGACCGGACGGCAATGGCGGCCTGGTCAAGGTCCCCGGCGATTTCCGCGAGCTCCAGGGCACACTCTGGTTCCACGACCATCGCTTCTTCTTCACCGCCGAGAACGTCTACAAGGGCAATTACGGCATGGTGAACTTCTACAGTGGTCCGGACCGCGGTAATGAAGCTCTCAACGACGGCGTCAACCTGCGCTTGCCCAGCGGAAGCTTGCTCGATTGGGGCAACATCGACTTCGACGTGAATCTCGTTCTGTCCGACGGCGCAACGCGCCCTGATGGACAACTGTTCTTCGACATTTTCAATACCGACGGCTTCCTCGGCGATATGCCGCTCGTCAATTCGGCTTATGCGCCATACTTCGAGGTGTTGCCGCGCAAGTACCGCTTCCGGATTCTCAATGCGGCGATGTCGCGGTTCTGGAAACTGGCACTTGCGAGCCCGACCAACACGGTGGTGCCGTTCCAGTTCATTGCAAATGACGGCAACCTTGTCGTGAACCCGATCACGCTGACGAGCCTGGACCACCAAGGCACGGCCGAACGTTATGACATCGTCGTGGACTTCTCCCGGTTCCGGCCTGGAGACAAGGTGACCCTAGTCAACTTGCTGCAAATGCGTCCCGACGGACGTGGCCCGACGAAAGAACTCACGCTCGCCCAGGCGCTCGCGGGCGATCCACTCGATCCCTGCATCGGCGGCATCATGCAGTTCAACGTCGTCAACACGAAGGAGAGCGTGGACGTTCCGGGCGTCATCCTTTCCGCCGCGACGCCGGATCGCAGCGTTGTCCCCGTCACGCTGACGCAGCAGATACCGATTGTGGCGCCTGTCAGAACGAGGCTGGTGGAGTTCGGGCGTTCGGGAAATGGCGATGCACGAAACAGCGCGGGCCAATGCACGCCGGACTGCCCGGAGAACGCGACATTCCCCTGGACCATCAAGGTCAACGGGCAGGAAGCTCACTCCATGAATGCGAACCGCATTTCACTGCTGATCCCGAAACCGGGCGAGATCGAGCATTGGACCTATGTCAATGGCGGCGGTGGCTGGGATCATCCGATCCACCTTCATTTCGAAGAAGGCGTGACGATCAACCGCGGAATCGATCCGATTCCAGCAACGGAGAAGAACGTCAGGAAGGACGTCTGGCGACTGCGCGCAACTGGCCAGCGGCAGGTCACATTCCAGATTCAGTTCGGCGAGTACGGCGGATCCTACGTCAACCACTGCCACAACACGGTGCATGAAGACTTTGCATTGCTGATGCGGATTCAACTGCTCACGGGTGTTCCCGGCTCGCCTCAAACGGCTGTGACTCCCACGCCCAATCCAACGCCGGACGGGATCGTCTGGACCACACCGGAAATCCTGCCGGAAGGTGATCCGAGAACCTGAAGATGATCGACAGGGAGATTCAGATGAGCACGCTCTCGACAAGGCTCCTCCAGGTGAAGGTCGCCATTGTTGCCACCTTGGCGTTTACCCTTACGGCTGCAGGGCAGGCCACGACCCCGCCGGCGACAAAGAAACCGTCCGTCGCTACGCCACAAATGATCGATGAGGCGATCCAGCGATCGCAGGCTCGGACCGTCAAGGAAAGAGATCAACGCGTACCCGAAAAATTCGGCAGCGAAGAGCCGTTCACCTACGTCCCAGGGAAGACCAACTGACGGTCGATCCCTCAATTTTGTAAGGTCGGGAGACGGACATGCGATGCCGGCGTTGGTTGATCACGGCGTTGACCGTTGTGGCTGCGGCCATGGGGTCTCGCGAGAGTAGCGCTCAAAGTCGTCAGTGGGGCGAGAACTACATTCCGAATACCGTCGTCAAGACGCAGGAGGGAAAGTCGGTCCGGTTTTACGATGAGCTGATCAAGGGCAAGATCGTCATCATCAGCTTCATCTACACGAGCTGCACAGATATCTGCCCGCTAACGACCGCTCGTCTTTCCCAGCTCGAGCAGAAGCTCGGCGACGCTGTCGGCCGCGACGTTTTCATGATCTCGATGACTGTTGATCCGAAGAGGGATACTCCCGAGCGAATGAAGGAATTCTCGGGGGCTTTTCAGACCGGGTCGGGCTGGACATTCGTGACGGGAGATCCCGAGGACATTCGCGCGATCAACTACAAATTCGGTGAACGCAGTGAGATCCTCAGCGAGCATCGCAATGAAATCGTGCTCGGCAATGATGCCACCGGCGAGTGGCAACGCGATTCGGCCTTCGGCGATCTCAATCGCCTTGTCTTGACGGTGCGCGGCATGGATCCGAAATGGCGCGACCAGGTGCGGACGACCGCCATTGCCGGAGCGGCCAATACTGGCATCGCGATGAGCGACCAACCCGGACAAGCACTTTTCAAGAAGATCTGTGCGCCCTGCCACACCATCGGAGTTGGAGATCGGGTTGGCCCCGATCTGCGTGGCGTTTCGTCGCGCCGGGATCGTGCCTGGCTTTCCGCCTTCATCCGGAATCCTGCCAAGCTGCACGCCGCCCATGACAAGGATGCGATGGCGCTCGCCGAAAGATTCCCCGCGGTACGAATGCCCGCGCTCGGCGTCGCACAGCAGGACGTCGCGGACCTGATCACGTTCATCGACAGTGAGACGGCCCGGATTCGCGAAGCGCAGGGACCCGCGATGCCTTCGGGCGGAGGTGGCGGTCACGCGCATCACCGCCATTAGGTCGGAGCAATCAGCCAGAAAAGTAGTCAGGAGCATTCCCAAATGAGCAATCTCAATAATGCCGCCAGCTCCCCTCCCGGATCAAACGGAGCGGACGTACCAGGCAGCCAGACGCCTGACCCGCAGGCAAACCGGCGCGAAGATGGATCGGTGGGCATCACTGACAAGATGCGTCTTCAAGCCGCGTCGCTGCAGAATGCCGTTGCATTCACCCAGGCGATCGGCGTGCTGATGCGATCGTCAAACTACAGGCAATACACTATCGGCGATCTGGAATGGCTGCTGGTTCCCGCGATCGCGAACCGTCAATTTCGACTTGCCGAGGCAAAGCTGACCGACGCAAAGGGCGGCTCGACGCTCCCCGTCGGGCTAGTGCTTTGGGCTTTCGTGTCGCCAGACATCGATAAGCGCCTGATGGAGACCAAGACCGGTGCTCCAAAGCTCGAGCCCGCCGACTGGACATCGGGCGATATCCCCTGGCTCGTGCACGCCGCCGGCGAAGTTCGCTTTGTGCGTCCCATCGTCGAGCAGCTGATGAAGACGACGTTCAGGGATCGCAAGGTCAAGGTGCTTGGCCGCGATCAGGGCAACAACGTCAGGATTCATGTGCTCGAGACCAGCGCGGACGCGGCCAGCACCAACTAGATTTGAGACCCCTTCTATGGCCCCGCCGCGCTTGCGGAGCCAATCGTCGAGAAGCCGCCGCCGCTGCTCGCTGGCTACAACATCGAAAATAGCACACACAGGTTTGCAGCCTCGCGGCGAATTTCGCCCGAGCTTTGCTTCGTCTCGCTCCTTCTTCAATCAAGAGGCGCAAGGAAGAACGGGTGCCGGCTAGCACCCGCGGTCTGCTGCGCGAAAGGCACACGCAGAAGAACCGCACAGCAGTATACAGGTGACGCCGGAGCACACAGCCTCGGGTTCACAGGGACTACCCGCCCACCCCGCACCATCTTGTGCCTGACGCTGCCGCGTCCACCGCACCCCAACCCACGAACCGTGACGACGTACGATCGCCCCTCTTCTCGGGTCGGGATACAGATTGATACCGCAATTCCGAATTTCGGTAAAGTGGAATATTTCTGCGATGAGGGCTTGACGGGATTTTGGGAGAAGCAGGTGTTTTGCCCGACGCGTCAAATGCGGCGGACGATCTCGGAGATACCTCATTCCTTCGCCACAGTGGTCCGGGGAGCGATTCACAAAGGCTCCTATGCGGTAGGATGGAACATCGGCCTTTGCGCCATGTTGCCAGTCCAATCCAAAAGAAAAGCGAGCTCGGGATTGTGCCTTTTCATGTCAGCCTTGTGGGTCGAGATGACCTGAGCGGCGAAATCTACCGTCAGATCCGGCAGGCGATCCTGGACGGACGGCTTCGACCTGGGGAGCGGCTGTCCGCAACGCGGGAACTCGCGACCGCACTGACGGTCGCACGGTCGACAGTCGCGATCGCCTATGAAACCCTTGTTGCCGAAGGCTTTGCAATTTCGCGTACGGGCGCTGGGACATTCGTCAGCGATCAGTTCGAGGCAAGGCGTCCTGCATCGAAAACGAGGCGCGCGACGTCCCGCGCGATCAGGGTGCGTGACGTGTGGGAGACGATCCCGTTGCCGGCCATCGTTTCCGTCACGGCCCACTACGACTTCAGAGCGGGACTTCCGGACGCCTCGCTGTTTCCACACCGAACCTGGCGGCGGGTCATTGCCCACGCGCTGCGCTCGCGCGAGATGGCGGAGGGCCGCTACGTGAAGCCTGCGGGCAATCCGGACCTGCGCGCCGCGATCGCTCGCCATATCGGCATCTCGCGAAGCATTTCCGCATCGCCCGACGACATCATCATCACGAATGGCGCTCAACAGGCGCTCGACATCATCGCTCGCGTGCTGCTCGAGCCGGGCGATGTCGTTGCCGTGGAGAAGCCGGGCTATCTGCCTCCGCAGGAATTGTTCAGGACGCAGGGCGCGCGCGTCGTAGGTGTGCCGGTCGATAGCGAAGGCCTCGTCGTAGAGGCGTTGCCGACTGATGCCAAGGTGGTCTACGTGACGCCCTCGCATCAATTTCCTCTCGGCATGGCCATGAGCCTGTCACGTCGACGCGCATTGCTCGCCTGGGCCGAACGCTGCAACGCAGTTGTGGTCGAGGACGATTATGACAGCGAGTTTCGCTTCGGAGGACGTCCGCTCGAGCCGCTCCAGACGCTCGATAGGACCGGACGCGTCGTCTATGTCGGCACGTTTTCGAAGACGCTGCTGCCAAGCCTCCGGCTGGCTTTCATGATGGTGCCTCAATCGCTGCGAGAGGCGACGCACAAAGCGAAATTCATCACCGACTGGCATACGCCGACAATCGCGCAGAACGCGCTGGCACAGTTCATCGACGAAGGCGCCTTTGCGCGCCACGTCCGCAAGCTGAGCCGCATCTACAGCGAACGCCACGAGATGCTGAACGCGGGGATCAGGAACGACTTCGGCGACCACCTCGACCTCGTTCCATCGAGCACCGGGCTGCATATTGCCGCCTACGCGCGGAGGGCGTCAGTCAGCGACATCGATGCGATTGCATCGCGAGCCAGCGACCTCGGCGTTGCCTTTCAATCCTTCCCACTGAACGGCAAGCCTCAAGCCGGCATCATGCTGGGCTACGGAGCGATCGAGACGGCGCTGATCGCCGAAGGACTGCAGCGGCTGCGCAATTGCTTCGATGAGCGCCTGTCCCGGCGCGCGAAAGCGGCGTGACGTTGCTAGAACTGAGGCAAGTTACTTGGGCGCTGCTGCCGCGGTTTCGCCCGGCGGCGCGATCCGGAAAAGGAACGTCGAAACCTTTTCCCCGGGCTTGAACGGACCGGGCGTCTGGTGGCTGACCGGCTTCACGCTTTGGAGAAATGCCGCAATCGCCCTGGCATCATCCGCTGTGAGTGACGCAAAGGCGTGCCAGGGCATGATCGGCGCCAGGATGCGGCCATCCGGCCTTTCACCGGCCTGTATCGCCTTCACGATCTGCTCCTGGGTCCAACTGCCGATGCCCGTCTTCTTGTCGGGTGTGATGTTCGAGCCCACAAAGACACCCTGCCCCGGAATCTCGAAGCCCACGTCCGAGCCGCCGAGAAAGCGCGACATGTCGGGCTTCCCGAGGAAATATCCAGGCGTGTGGCAGTCGTTGCAGCCGCCAACCGTGACGAGATACTTGCCGCGCGAAACCTGCAACTCGTCGGCCATGGCCACTGGCGTCGAAAACGCGATCATTGATGCGGCCGCGAATGCAAGACGAACTGAAATCCACAGCATGATCTGCCCCTACGGCTTGCGGCCAATGACAGCGCCGTTGGCGCCGGGCGCGTCGAACCAGACCGTCTCCAGCTGTCGGAAGCCGGCTTCCTTGAGCCATTCCGAATATTCGGCCGGCGTGTAGTTTCGTCCTTCCGTCTCGACCAGCATGTTGAGGCTCATGAGTGCGGCCGATGCCGGCCCGGTCTTCTCGTCATTGACGAGAAGTTCGCTGATGACAACAGCGCCGCCGCTCGGCAGAGCTTCGAACGACCGGCGCAGCAGCGCGCGGTTCTTGGCCTCGTCCCAATCGTGCATGATCATCGACAGCAGGTGCACGTCGTGCCCCTCAGGGAGC
>JAEWBW010000010.1 GCA_023390955.1 Pseudomonadota bacterium | reverse complement strand
CAATCCAGAGTCCGTGTTGCGGAAATAGCCTGGATTGCTTCGCTACGCTCGCAATGACGTAGTGTGTCGAAATACCGGAGATTCAAACGATGTTTGAAACAGGCTTGCTCAGGAACAAGCGCATTCTCGTCACCGGCGGCGGCTCCGGCCTCGGCGCGGCGATGGCGCGCCGCTTTCTCTCGCTTGGTGCGACGCTCGTTATCTGCGGCCGCAAGCTCGACCGGCTCGAAGCTGCGGCTGCGGAGATGCAAAAGGAAACCGGCGGCAATGTCACCACCATCGCCTGCGATATCCGCGACGGTGCGGCGGTTGACGGCATGATGGATCAGATCTGGCGCGATGCGCCGCTCGACATCCTCGTCAACAATGCTGCCGCAACCTTCATCGCGCAGAGCGAGCATCTCTCGTTTCGCGCCGCCGATGCGATCCTGGCGCCGACGCTGCACGGCACGATGTACTGCACGCTCGCCGCGGGCCAGCGCTGGATCGAGGGCGGACACAAGGGCGTCGTGCTGTCGATCCTCTCGACCTCGACCATCACTGGCCGCGCCTTCACCGTTCCATCAGCGATGGCGAAGTCGGCGGTGCTGGCGATGACCAAAAGCCTTGCGGTCGAATGGGGGCCAAAGGGCATCCGCACCGTCGCGATCGCGCCGGGGCCGTTCCCGACTGCCGGTGCGTCCGGACAGCTTCGTCCGCAGGGGCGTGACGAAAACTGGTCGCTGCGCAATCCGCTCGGCCGCACCGGCGAGCACAGCGAGCTCACCGATCTCGCCAGCTTCCTGGTCTCGGATCGCGCCGGCTACATCAATGGCGAGATGGTGGTGATCGACGGCGGCGCGCATTTGCGCAGCTCCGGCGCCGAGGACTTGTTGCAGTGGACCGATGAACAATGGGCGTCACAGCGCGCGGCCCGGTCGAAGGGGTAGGGCTTCTGCCGCAACCGCGTTCCGAATCAGTCGCTTACCGGCTATCTCTAGGCCGTCGACAAAGCGCGGGTGGGCCATCTTCCAGTCACAATATTAGGGGAACGACTCCGGCATGTGGCGGGTGCTGATTTTAGCTTTCATGACGGGCGTGGTGGCGTGCGGTGCGGGCGGACTTGCGCGGGCGCAGACCGCGCAACCGGCGCCTAAGGCTGCCCATCCGGCGCCGAAGGCGGCGGCTCCGGCTCCCGCCCCGGCTGCGAAGCAGGCGGCAAAGCCCGAGACCAAGCCGGTGGCCCCTCCCGCGTCGATGACCGGTGGGGCCGAGCCCACGCTGATCGGACAGTTCGGCACCTGGGGCGCCTATTCGGCGACGCCGAACGGCAAGAAGGTCTGTTTTGCCCTGGCAAAGCCCTCCTCGTCCAAGACCAACCCGCCGAACCGGCCGCGCGACCCCGCTTACGCCTTCGTCTCGACCCGGCCGGCCGAGAAGGTCGCCAACGAAGTCTCGATCATGATCGGCTACGCTTTGAAGCCCGGCTCGGAATCGACCCTGGAGGTCGGTGGCGGGTCATATGCCATGTACACCCAGGGCGACGGCCTCTGGATCAAGAACGCGGCCGAGGAGGAGCGAATGGTTGAGGCCATGCGCAAATCGGCCGATCTCACCGTCAAGGGCGTCTCGGCCAAGGGGACCGAGACCACCGATACGTTCTCCCTGAAGGGCCTCGCCCAGGCGCTGGACCGGATTTCTCAGGACTGCAAGCGTTAAGGCTGCAGGCGGTATCACCGTCAGGCGGTAGCTCTACGGTCGCAATCGGCGGGGCCGGTTGCTATATAAGGCCGGTTCCAATTTCTTTCCGTCATTCCGGGGCGATGCCAAGCATCGAACCTGGAGTCTCGTACTTCCGGGTTCGTCCTTCGGGCGCCCCGGAACGACCAAGCAATCAGGCCTATCGATGCAACCGACGACCGAGCCGCGCAACGCCATCCTGGTGGAGAAAACTCCACTCGAAACCTATGTGCCGCCGGCCAAACCGTCGCTGATCGGGTTGTCTCGCGCCGAGCTTGCCGACCGCCTCGGCGAGATCGGCGTCGCGCCTGCGCAGCGCAAGATGCGCGTGCAGCAGCTCTGGCACTGGATGTATTTCCGCGGCGCCCAGAGCTTCGACGACATGACTTCGGTCTCGAAGACCATTCGCGCCGAGCTGTCGCAGCACTTCACCGTCGACCGGCCCGAAGTCGTGGCCGAGCAGATCTCCAGCGACGGCACCCGCAAATGGCTTCTGCGGCTGCCGAGCGGTGACAACGCCGAAAAGGCGCATGAGGTCGAGTGCGTCTACATTCCCGAGACCGACCGCGGAACGCTGTGCGTCTCCTCGCAGGTCGGCTGCACCCTCAACTGCTCGTTCTGCCACACCGGCACGCAGCGCCTGGTGCGCAACCTCACCGCCGGCGAGATCGTCGGCCAGGTCATGGTGGCGCGGGATCGCCTCAACGACTGGGCCGACCGCGAGGACGGCACGCGCCGCGTCACCAACATCGTGATGATGGGCATGGGCGAGCCGCTCTACAATTTCGACGCGGTGCGCGATGCGCTGCTGATCGTCGGCGACAATGAAGGCATCGGCATCTCCCGCCGCCGCATCACGCTGTCGACCTCGGGCGTGGTGCCGAACATCGTGCGCGCAGGCGAGGAGATCGGCGTCATGCTCGCGATCTCGCTGCACGCGGTGCGCGACGAGCTGCGCAACGAGCTCGTGCCGCTCAATCGCAAATATCCGATCAAGGAGCTGCTGCAGGCCTGCCGCGACTATCCCGGCGCCTCGAACGCACGCCG
>JAEWBW010000599.1 GCA_023390955.1 Pseudomonadota bacterium | reverse complement strand
CGAAATCGTTGACGCGCTTGGTGATGTCGGGGTTGGCCTTGTCCCACTGGAACGATTTCAGCGCTGGTCCATGGATCACCAGCGCGATCGTCACGTGCTCGGGACCGCCGACGCCCTCGATGTGGTTCTGGATGTTGCCGACCACGAAGTTGACCTTCTCGGCGTCGCTGAGGTGATAGACGACCTTGAGCTTGCCGGTCGCTGGCGCCTCGGTCGCGGCGTTGGCGCGGGATGCGGCGAAGGCCGCGCCAAAGGCGGACACTGCGCTCCACAGGATGTTGCGTCGGTTCATGGCATTCCTCCGGTACATGGCGGAACGCTTATCACTTGCGGCGGAGCGCGGCCAGTTCCTTGCGATCTGTCACCAGCGAAGCGCAGTCCGCATTGGCAGCGCGGTCGAGACGAAAAATCTTGTCGTCGGCGCCCGCCACCAGGGATTCCTCGGCATCATCATCAGGCTTGTTGTTCTGCCAGACCCGCACCCGCTCGAGCCGTACCAGCACCGATTTGTCGTCCTTCGAGACGGCAACGCCGATACCGCCGCCCTCGCAGTCGACGCCGCAGCCGAAGCGGATCTCGCGCCCGTTCTCCTCGAACACGCCATGGCCGCAGGATCCGCTGGAGTCGAAATCGCCGGAGCGATGGCGATAGCGGAAGCCGAGCCGGAAAGAATACATCTGCTGCTTGGTGTCTTCCTGGAATTCTGCTGTCATCAAAAGCTTCATCGCAGCAACTTTTTGCTTCGGATGCCGCGCCAGGTGATCCGCATCATATTTGCGGACGAAGCAGGCGTAGGAGGTCTTCTTGCCGGGCGGCGGGATGAACATCCGCGCATCGAGCGCGGCGCGCTCAGCTTCGGTGGAGGTTTCCTGGGCGTGGCCGGCGCCGATCGACGCCGCCATGGCAATGACGATGAGCAGGGCGCGCTTCATGGTCGGTCCGGGCTCTTGGCCGCCGTCCATCGGCGGCTTTCGCATGGTTAGTCGCGGGCCGGACCGGATGCGTTCACGGCCGCGCGAACCGGCCTGTTTTGCCTGTCCGTGGCCGGATAAATGCTGCTACACGGGCCCGATGAAGGTTGGATCCGGTGACCGAGGCATGAGGCGGCGAACCCTGATCGGCGCGATCGCGGCCGGGGCGGCGATGCCTTGGCTCGCCGCGAGGGCCCAGATCACCCAGCGCAAGAAGCTTGTCGGCATGGTCGCCTCGTTCAGCGCGCAGCAGATCGAGCCGTTGCGGAAGGCGTTGCTGGCCAGGCTCCGGGAGCTCGGCTGGCGCGAAGGCGACAATCTGGAGTTCGACCTCAGGCTGGCCGAGCCGACGCCCGCGGCGCTGTCGGCTGCCGCGGTCTCGTTGATGCAGCGAAAGCCCGATCTCCTGATCGCGCAGGGCAGCCCGGTGCTCGAGGCCATGCGGGTGCATTCCGGCGCGACGCCTGTGGTGTTCCTGCTGGTCGCCGATCCCGTCGAGCTCGGCATCGTGGCGTCGCTGGCGCGCCCGGGCGGCAGCCTCACCGGCTTCACCAATTTCGAGCTGGCGGTGGGCGGCAAATGGGTCGACCTGCTCAAGGCGGCGGACACCACCATCGAGCGCATCGTCCTGATCGCAAATCCTGACAACAACACCAGCGCGCCGTTCGCACGCCAGATCGAGAGCGACGGGCCGGGCTCCGGCGTCAGCGTGCAGACCGTGCTGGTGCGTGACGCCGCCGGGATCGAGCGCGCCATCCGCACCGCCGCCGACGCGCCGCGCGCCGGGTTGATGACGCTGCCGGACTCGCTGCCGATCCTGCATCAGGATCTGATCGTGCGGTTGACGAACGAGCTGCGCATTCCCGCCATCCATCCCTTCCGCACGTTTGCCGCGGCCGGCGCGCTGATGTCCTATGGGATGGATTTTCCGGACCTGCTCCGCCAGGTCGCGTCCTATTCGGATCAGATCCTGCGCGGCACCAGGCCTGCGGATCTGCCGGTGCAGGCGCCGACGACATTCGAGCTGGTCATCAATTTGAAGGCCGCAAGACATCTCGGCATCGAGATCCCGCCCGCGCTGCTCGCGAGCGCCGACGAAACCATCGAGTGAAAAGCCAGCTCAGTTCAGGCCGAACTGCCGGCAGCAAATATCTGCCATTCGCCCGGAATGCCCTTCAGCGCGGCCGCACCGCGGTTACTGAAGGAGAGTCCTGAGCCGGCGACGAGATCCTTGACGGTGCCCGACACCAAAACCTCTCCGGCACCCGCCAGGGCCGCGACGCGTGCGCCGATGTGGACCGCGATGCCCCCGACGTCGTCGCCGATCATTTCGCACTCGCCGGTGTGCAGGCCGGCGCGAATGTCGATGCCGAGCGATTTGATCTCGTTGGCGATCGCGGACGCGCAGCGAACGCCGCGCGCGGGCCCGTCGAAGGTCGCCAGAAATCCATCGCCGGTCGTCTTGACCTCGCGGCCACGGAAACGCGTGAGAATGCGTCGGATCATGGCGTGATGATCGTCCAGCAGGGCGCGCCAGCGCCGATCGCCGAGCGCGGCGGCCTTCTCGGTCGAGCCGACGATATCCGTGAACATCACGGTCGCGAGCACGCGATCGATCACGGCGGAGCCGCGCGATCCCGTGAAGAACTCCTCGATGGTGTCGGCTATGTCGTCGGCATTGTCGCCGACATAAAAGAGATGATCGGTCCCTGTAAACTCTGCCAAACGCGCGCCCGGGATTTTTGCAGCGACGTCGCGGCCGCCCTCGATGCTGACGACCTGGTCCTCGGTGCGATGGATGACGAGCGTCGGTACACGCACGGCAGGCAACACACCGCTGATCTCGATCTGGCTGTTCATGCGCATCAGGGCGGTGACGGCGGCCGGACTTGCGCCGGAGCGTTCATTGCGTCCCCACCAGCGCTGAAACGCAGCGTCGCTGGCCCGCGACGGTGCAAACCTCTGAATGCTGCCGCCCGTGCCCCAGGCCGACTCCACATAGCCGAAGAAGGAAGCGAGCGCCTCTTCGGTGGGGAACCAGTACGAGAAGCGTGAAAAGCTGCCGTAGAGCGCCAGCGACCGGCATCGCTCCGGATAGGTTGCCGCAAACAGGATCGCCAGCGGCGCACCTTCCGATATGCCGAGCAGAACCGCCTGGTCCATTCCGGCGGCATCCATCACGGCGCGCAGATCGTCCATGCGGACGTCGAGCCCGGGGAGCTCGCTGACGCGGTCCGACCCGCCGGTGCCGCGCTTGTCGAAGGTCACCACGCGGGCATAGCCCGCGAGCCGTGTCAGGAAGCGCGCAAAATCGGGTTGCTCCCAATATGTCTCGACGTTGGAGACAAAGCCCGGCACCAGCACGAGGTTGATCGGCCCGTCACCGAACGCCTGGTAGGCGATGTGCACATCGCCGCTTTTTGCGTATTGCGTAACGACCTGCATGCTGGATCCATCCGGGCGCGCCCGCGACCATAGCAGGCGGGCTCCTCGGCTCCAAAGTGGAAAGCGCGCTCGCGGCGAGCGCACCCCGGAAAGGACGCGGCTTCAGCGCAGGCTCGCGTTGATCTTGTCCAGCACCGACGAGCCCGGGCAGAGCGTGTCGGCCTCCAGCGTGTTCAGCGGCGTATCGACCGTGTTGAGATGCTCGTGCAGATCGCCGGCCTCGGGATCGACATAGAGCAGTCCGGTCACGATCTGGCCCTTGGCTGCGTGTTTGGCGAGGAAGGTCTGGGCGCCCAGCCGGTCGTGCGGATCGTAGTCGGCGTCGATCTTGCGCAGCGCGATCTTGTTGCCGTCATGCTGCTCGACCAGCTGCACCGTGCCCGGCGCGTAATCCACCGCGATCGGCTCGCGGCCGACCAGCACGTCGAGCCGGTTCACGGCGTCATTGTGCTCGCGGACATAATCGAAGCTCTTGGTCGAGCCGGCGTGGTTGTTGAAGGCGATACAGGGGCTGATGACGTCGATGAAGGACGCACCCTTGTGGCGGATCGCGGCCGCAATCAGCGGCACCAGCTGGGTCTTGTCGCCGGAGAAGCTGCGCGCCACGAAGGTCGCGCCCAGCTGAAGCGCGATCGCGACCAGGTCGATGGCGTTGTCGGTGTTGGTCACGCCCTTCTTCGACTTCGAGCCGCGGTCGGCGGTGGCGGAGAACTGGCCCTTGGTCAGGCCGTAGACGCCGTTGTTCTCGACGATATAGGTCATGTTCACGCCGCGCCGGATCGAATGCGCGAACTGGCCGAAGCCGATCGAGGCGGAATCACCGTCGCCGGAGACGCCCAGATAGATCAGGTCGCGGTTGGCGAGGTTGGCGCCTGTGAGCACCGAGGGCATGCGGCCGTGCACGGAGTTGAAGCCGTGGGAATTGCCGAGGAAGTAATCCGGCGTCTTCGACGAGCAGCCGATGCCGGAGATCTTTGCCACCCGGTGCGGCTCGATCGAGAGCTCGTAGCAGGCCTCGATGATCGACGCCGTGATCGAGTCATGGCCGCAGCCGGCGCACAGCGTCGAGATCTTGCCCTCGTAGTCGCGATGCGTGTAGCCGAGATCGTTCTTCTTCAGGCCGGGATGATGGAATTTCGGCTTGGCAATATAGGTCATGACACGGCCTTGCGGAGCGGGGTCACCTTGAGGTGATCCTGGTGGTCGCCAATGGCTTTTGCGATGAAACGTGCGGTGATCGGGGTGCCGTCGTAGTGCAGGATCGGGATCAGGCGCACCGGGTCGATGCCGTTCTCGTTGACGATCAGCGAGCGCAGCTGGCCGTCGCGGTTCTGCTCGACGACGTAGACGAAGTCGTGCTCGGCGAGGAAGCTCGCCACGCTGGAATGGAACGGGAAGGCGCGGATGCGCAGGCGGTCGAGCTGGTGCCCGCGCGCCTCGAGCAGGCCGATCGCCTCGTCCATCGCCGGCGAGGTCGAACCGAAATAGATCACGCCGTATTTGGTCGGCCGTTCTGCGTTGGCCTGCAGCGGACGCGGCACCAAATCCTGCGCGGTCTCGAACTTGCGCACGAGACGCTGCATGTTGTCGGCGTAGACCGATCCTTCCTCGGAATACCGCGCATAGCGGTCACGCGACGTGCCGCGGGTGAAGAACGAGCCCTTGGTCGGGTGCGTGCCGGGATAGGTGCGGTAGGGAATGCCGTCGCCGTCGACGTCGAGATAACGGCCGAAGTCGCGGCCCTCGTCCAGCATCTCCGCGGTCATCACCTTGCCGCGGTCATACTGCTTGGCATCGTCCCACTTCAGCGGGCGGCACAGGCGGTGGTTCATGCCGATGTCGAGATCGAGCATCAGGAAGATCGTGGTCTGCAGCCGCTCGGCAAGGTCGAACGCCGCTGCCGCGAACTCGAAGGCCTCGGCCGGGTCTTCCGGGAACAGCAGCACATGCTTGGTGTCGCCATGCGAAGCGTAGCCGCAGGCGATGATGTCGCATTGCTGGGTGCGCGTCGGCATGCCCGTGGAAGGGCCGGCGCGCTGGATGTTCATGATCACGGCCGGGATCTCGGCGAAATAAGAGAGGCCGATGAATTCGGTCATCAGCGAGATGCCGGGGCCGGAGGTTGCGGTGAAGGCGCGGGCGCCGTTCCAGG
>JAEWBW010000587.1 GCA_023390955.1 Pseudomonadota bacterium | reverse complement strand
GGGAATCGGCTGCGGCGCTGCGCGTGCGCGAGACGATCACGCGGGTGGCGCGGCTGCCGACTTCGGTGCTGCTGACCGGCGAATCCGGCACCGGCAAGGAGGTCGCGGCACGCTCGATCCACTCGCTGTCCGATCGCGCCGACAAGCCCTTTGTGCCCGTGAACTGCGCGGCGATCCCGCCCGACATGATCGAGGCCGAGCTGTTCGGGCACATCAAGGGCGCCTTCACCGGTGCCGATTCCGGGCGCGAAGGCCTGTTCCTCTATGCGCATGGCGGCACGCTGTTCCTCGACGAGATCGGCGAGCTGCCGCTGCCGATGCAGAGCAAGCTGCTGCGTGTGCTCGAAGACCGTCGTGTTCGTCCCGTCGGCGCCGAGCGCGAGGTTCCCGTCGATTTGCGCTTCATCTTCGCGACCAATGCCGAGCTGCAGAAGGAGGTCGAGAAGGGCCGCTTCCGAGCCGACCTGTTCTACCGGCTGAACGTGATGCAGCTCCATTTGCCGCTCCTGAGGGATCGCGGCGACGACGTGCAGGAGCTCGCCACCATTTTCATGAACAAGCTGTCGGTTCAGCTCGGCATGCCGCCCGTCCCGATCGACGACCCGGTGCGGGCGGCGCTCGCGAGCTACGACTGGCCGGGCAATGTGCGCGAACTGCGCAACCTGATCGAACGTACGCTGATCCTCGGCGCCTTTCCGGACGATTTTGCGGGTCCCCGCAATGACGGCCAGTCTGCGCCCGCCGATAGTCTTGCCGAGCTCGAGCGACGGCACATTCTCAGCGTGCTGAAGGAGGTCGGCGGCAATCGCGAGGAAGCGGCGCGGCGGCTCGGGGTTTCGCGCAAGACCATCGACCGCAAATGCGCGCTGTGGGATGTCTGACGAAATCGGCCACCGCGATGAGCCCGTGCGTGGACGTTCGGTCCGCTTCCGCCTGCTTGCAATTGCACTGCTGCCGATGCTGGTCATCCTGCCGCTGTTGCTCGGCGTCGCGATCTATCGCTGGAACGCGAAGTTCGACGCCACCCTGATCTCCAAGGTGAACGGCGATCTCACCATCGCCCATCAATATCTCGCTCGCATCCTGGAAAAGACCGGCGTTCAGATCCGTTCGCTCGGCCAGTCGGCGCGCTTCCACGAGGTGATGGCGCAGGATGCGCGCGGCGCGCTGCAGGAACTGCTCGAGGAGACCCGCAAGGAGATCGGCCTCGATTTCCTCTATTTGACCAACGGCCGCGGCGACATCCTGGCTGCGTCGCCGCAATTGCACGGCGTGCCGCGGGCGGAATGGCCGATCATCAAGATGGCGCTGTCGGGCGAAGCGCCGGCGACGGGCGTCGACATTTTCTCCAACGAGGAACTCGCGGCGATTTCACCGACGCTCGCCGAGCGCGCGCGGCTCGATCTCGTGCCGACGCCGAACGCCGTGCCGACCGACCGCTCGACAGAGACGCGCGGCATGGTGGTGCACGCGGCGAGCCGAGCGATGCTGCCGGATGGAGCGGCAGCCGCTTTGGTTGGCGGCACCGTGCTCAACCAGAACCTCGAATTCATCGACACCATCAACGACCTCGTCTATCGCGAGGCGAGCCTGCCGGAGGGCAGCCAGGGAACGGCGACGCTGTTCCTGGAGGACGTGCGGATCTCCACCAATGTCCGCCTGTTCGAGGGACGGCGCGCGCTCGGCACGCGCGTGTCTTCGGCGGTGCGCTCGGCCGTGCTGGGCGAGGGCCGCACCTGGCTCGACAGCGCCTTCGTGGTCAACGACTGGTACATCTCCGCCTATGAGCCGCTGGTCGACAGTTTCGGCAAGCGCGTCGGCATGCTCTATGTCGGCTTCCTGGAGAAGCCGTTCAGCCAGGCCAAGTACCAGACGCTGCTCATCATCATCCTCGCCTTCATCGCGATCACGGTCGCGACCGTCCCGATCTTCCTGCGCTGGGCGAGTTCGATCTTCATGCCGCTGGAGCACGTGACGGCGACGATCACCGAGGTGGAACGCGGCAACCTCGCCGCCCGCACCAAGATGCCGGTATCCGGCGATGAGATCGGTCGCGTGGCGGTTCATCTCGACAGCCTGCTCGATCAGATCCAGGAGCGCGACCGGCAGCTGCGCGAGTGGAACGAGGAGCTGAACGTCCGCGTCCGTGAGCGCACGCGCGACCTCGAGCACGCCAACCTCCAGCTCGAATCGACCACCAAGCAGCTCATCATGTCGGAGAAGCTGGCCGCGATCGGCGAGATCACCGCCGGCGTGGCGCACGAGATCAACAATCCGATCGCGGTGATGCAGGGCAATCTCGACGTCATCCGCAGCGTATTCGGGTCCGAGGCCGACAAGGCGAAGGTCGAGTTCCGGCTGCTCGACGAGCAGATCCACCGCATCAGCCAGATCGTGACCAAGCTGCTGCAGTTCGCGCGGCCCGAGGAATATGCCGGCTATGTCGAGCGCCACGCGCCGGCCAGCGTCATCTCGGACTGCCTGCCGCTGGTGCAGCATCTCCTCAACAAGACCGAGATCACTGTTGCCCGGGACGACCGCGCCAGTCGCCTCGTGCTGATGAACCGTAACGAGCTGCAGCAGGTGCTGGTCAATCTCATCGTCAACGCGATCCACGCGATGCCCGACGGTGGAACCCTGACGCTCCGCTCCTTCGATGCCGAGCGCGAGGGCCACCGCGGCGTCGTCCTCGAGGTCTCCGACACCGGTGTTGGCATGAGTGTGGATGTGATCGAAAAGATCTTCGATCCCTTCTACACGACGAAGCAGCGGCAGGGCACCGGGCTTGGGCTGTCGATCAGCCAGACACTGGTCAAGCGCCAGGGTGGACAAATCACCGCCGAAAGCAGTGTCGGTTCGGGGAGCACGTTCACCGTGTGGCTACCCGAAGCGAACTGATCCGGACATTTTGTCCGGCGCGGTCAGGACATTTTGTCTAAAGCGGTACATTGCGCTGCGGGAAGTCTTTGATTCATCACGACGCGCAAACTGGCACGCGCGTTGCTCAACAAAAGACCGGGTGTTGAGGGGGATGAGGGCGCGATAGCCGTCAGTTGCAACGCTGCCCGCGAGACGGAGGGACATCGCTCGCGATCGGTTGCTTGCTCCGCGCAAACGAACGGGTGCGCGCCAGACGATTCCACTTCGGCATGAAGTCCAACCGGTCGTGTGCGGCTCGTAAGGCTTGCGCGCGATCTCAACCAGATGTGCCCGTTAAGGCCACGCTTTGGAGGTGATGCTCATGACGACTGCCGATACTGTTTACGCACCGGCTGGTGCCTCCGGCTTTCTCGATCGCGAACGTACGATCGCGACTGCCGGCTTCAATCGCTGGCTGGTTCCGCCGGCTGCACTGTGCATCCATCTCTGCATCGGCATGGCCTACGGCTTCTCGGTGTTCTGGCTGCCGCTGTCGCGCGCGCTCGGTGTGACCGCGCCGAAAACGTGTGGCGACATCTCTCTGTTCCAGGAGCTCTTCACCACCAGCTGCGACTGGAAGGTCGCCAGCATGGGCTGGATGTACACGCTGTTCTTCGTCGTGCTCGGCGTCGCAGCCGCGGTTTGGGGCGGCTGGCTCGAGCGGGCCGGTCCGCGCAAGGCCGGCTTCGTCGCGGCGCTGTGCTGGTGCGGCGGCCTCTTCCTCGGCGCCATCGGAATCTACACCCACCAGCTCTGGCTGATGTGGCTGGGCTCGGGCGTTATCGGCGGCATCGGACTTGGTCTCGGCTACATCTCGCCGGTGTCGACGCTGGTGAAGTGGTTCCCGGATCGCCGCGGTATGGCGACCGGCATGGCCATCATGGGCTTCGGCGGCGGCGCCATGATCGGTGCGCCGCTGGCGAACATCCTGATGAACTACTTCAAGACTCCGACCTCGGTCGGCGTCTGGGAGACGTTCGTTGCGATGGGCATCATCTATTTCGTCTTCATGATGATCGGCGCGTTTCGCTATCGCATTCCGCCCGCTGGCTGGCAGCCCGAGGGCTGGACCGCACCAGCCAAAGCCAGTGCGATGATCTCCAAGAACAATGTCCATCTCAACGACGCGCACAAGACGCCGCAGTTCTGGCTGATCTGGTGGGTGCTCTGCCTCAACGTGTCGGCGGGTATCGGCGTGATCGGCATGGCCTCGCCGATGCTGCAGGAGATCTTCGCCGGCAAGCTGATTGGTCTGCCGAACGTCGGCTTCAATGCGCTCGACGCCGCACAGAAGGCGCAGATCGCGGGAATCGCCGCCGGCTTCGCCGGACTGCTCTCGCTGTTCAACATCGGCGGCCGCTTCTTCTGGGCCTCGCTGTCGGACAAGATCGGACGCAAGAACACCTACTACACGTTCTTCATCCTCGGCATCGCGCTCTACGCGCTGGCGCCGACCTTCGCGGCGATGGGTTCGAAGCTGCTGTTCGTGCTTGGCTTCGGCATCATCCTGTCGATGTATGGTGGCGGCTTCTCGACCGTGCCGGCCTATCTTGCCGACATGTTCGGTACCCAGTTCGTCGGCGCCATCCATGGACGGCTGCTGACGGCGTGGTCGACGGCGGGCATCATCGGCCCGGTCGTGGTGAACTATCTGCGTGAATTCCAGCTCGCAGCCGGGGTGCCACGGGATCAGCTCTACAATTCGACCATGTACATCCTGTGCGCGATGCTGGTCGCTGGTCTGATCTGCAACTACCTGGTCAAGCCGGTCAATCCGAAGTGGCACATGAAGGAGGCCGACGTCGCCAAGCTGCAGGCGGTGACTGCCAATGCTGCTGCCTCGGGGCCGCACGGCTCCTATGGCATCGGGTTTGGCGGGCTCGACGCCAAGGCGGCGCTGTTCTGGGCCTTCGTCGGC
>JAEWBW010000506.1 GCA_023390955.1 Pseudomonadota bacterium | reverse complement strand
TCCGACTTCGGGTCAGCGCCGTCAGACACGCCCTGGTTCGTGATCGACAGCAGGCGCTCACCCGACGCGCTCGCGTCCCATTGCGGCAGGCCCTGCCCGTTGGGATCGCCGCTCCTGGCGAAATTGGTCCAGTAGTTGCGCAGGAGATTGCCTAGCTCGCGGTCGGCGCGCGCGAACGGCACGGCGCCCGGCACACCCTGAATGCCGAAGACGAATTGCAGCTCCCGCCCGTGACCGCCCTCGCGGTTCGCCCGTTGTGCCTCCGGCACATAGGCGAAGCGATAGCGGAATGTCGGCGCGCCCGTCGCTGCGTGCAGGCGCGCGAGCATGCGAACCGGCTCTGAAAACACCCTGTCGGAATAGAGCTCTGCCGCCAGCTCCTCCGGCTTGCTTGAAACGTCGGGATAAAGCTTCTGCACCTCGTCGCCGGACAGGCCAGCGAGGCGAAGCTCTTCATTGAGGTCGGGCTCGCCGACAAAGCTGGTCTCGTCCGCGTTCGAGCCGATGATCAGCGGGATCCGGCTTGAGCGGCCGGCGCGAAAGCCGCTCGCGATATCCTCGCGCACGAGACGTCCGTCCAGCACCGGGCCAAAGCTCTGCGGTGATCTGGCAAGGAGGAGCCGCTCCGCCGCGATCAGCCGCTTTGCCTCCGCCGTGCGCGGCTCGACCGCGCGGTTGCCGCGCCCGACGAGGCCGAACAGGCGTTGACCGAGGGCTTCGGCCTCCTGCAGCGACCGCACGCGATCGCGGCCGGGCAACGACTGAAGGATCGCCTTGTGAAACAGATTTTGCGACTGCTCGCAGAGCATCAAGAGCGCGATCGACGTCGCGCCCGCGCCGGCGCCAAACAGCGTGACGTTGTTGGGATCGCCGCCGAATGCGGCGGCGTTGTCGCGAAGCCAGCGCAGTGCCGCGATCTGATCCATCAGGCCGTAATTGGCAGAACCGCTATTACCCTCGGCGAGCCCGGGATGTACCAACCAGCCGAGTGCGCCGAGGCGATAGTTCAGCGTCACGACGATGATGCCGGCTTGCGCGAGCCGCGCGCCGTCGAACAAGGGATCGCTCGCGGTGCCCGCGACGAACGCGCCGTCGTGGATGAAGACCATGATCGGAAGCGGGCCATCGACGCCGAACGGACGGAACACGTTCAGCGTGAGACAATCTTCGCTCGCCTTTGGCATTGCGTCCTGCGGACAGGCCGGACCGTATTCGTAGGCGGTCCGCATCTCCGAACTTTCCGGCAACGGCTCCGGCGCACGCCAGCGCAGCGGCCCGACTGGCGGCACGGCATAGGCCAATCCCCGGAACGAGGCGATCTCGCCTTCGACGCCGCCGAGCACCTGCCCCTCATGCGTCAGCGCGAACGGAAATTGCCCCTGCTGCTGGGCCGCCGCCGGTCCAGTGAGAGCGAGAGCTGCGCAGGCAGCAGCAAGTGTGAGCAAGAGCCGCATCGCAAAGGTCTCAACGCGCGGAGGCGATTGCCATCAAACTACGACCGCGGCATGCGGCCCGGCAAGCGTCGCGAGCAGCGCTGGCGACGCCATCCCGGGCGAGACCCGCGTGCGGCGACCCATGTCGCCCTTTGGCCCTTAGCCGACCTTCCGCCACATCCGCTGAATCGTCCGCTTGTGATCCATAGCGGGCACCGACTGCCCTAACAGCTCGTTTGCATCCGACAATCTTTCTCAATTGTTAATCACTCCGAATACATCCTCCCCGTGCATGATTGGACTATGCTGAGTATCTACCGATGCCCTACGTGATCCTAGTTTCGGCCTTAGGGGCCATTGTCGCGACGGCAATTGCGTTATTCGGACTGCATTCCTGGACGGCGCTAAAAATCGCTCCTTTCCTTGGTGCGTTGCTAGGCCTCTTTTTCGGAATCATCTCCCTGCGTCGGTATCAGTTGCCGTTTGACTCAAGCGTCGAAAGCTATCGATGCGCTGCCGGAGTGGGCGAAACAACTGTCAATCTCAACTCGGCGCTTGGCGTTGGCTTAATTGTATCGCTCATTGAATTGCCGAGTGTCTTGCTGGGGCAAGATATTGCGTTGTTAATCTGTATGGCTGGATGGGTATGCGTCCTGGGTGGCACGGTGTACCGCAGTTGGCGTTCAGGCGCTTACCCGATAAGACTTGATGTTTTTCAAATTACGGGCGGTATTGCCTGCCTCGCGATCTTTGGTTGGATCATGTATGCCTTTGCTGTCGAGATGCGACCGGGGATGCAGGCCATGTCGTGGGTGCATCTCGCCAAAGCCATCTTCCTTCTCAATGCCGTTGCAGCCCTCGTTTCGGCGATCCTCTCCTGCTTTGCAATTGCGATAACTTCCAGCCTCGATCCCGGATAGCCGAACCATAGTGATCCCATCGCGATGTCGGCTACCGGCGGTAGACATTACATTGGGCGACGTGTGCCCGAAGCGCCACGTTTGACCTGACGCCGGCTACACGGCGCGTCTGCATTTGGCCTCATTGTGTGAGTTCAATCTGGCCGCGCATCTGCTACTGGAAGCTCACATGAGAACTGCGATTGCCGTGCTGTTGGTTGCGCCCTGGTCGACATCAGGGCAAACAGCGGAGGATCAGAAGCTGAATGAAGTGCTTGCGAAGCTGAGAGCCTGTGTTCGAACGTACGCACCCGCAATCCAGGCTAAGGATCAGCGCAACGCTATCGACCGTCTAATTGATACATGCACTCCGTCGCTAATTGATCTGGTCAATGGGGGACTGCCGCCGATCGCTCAACCAGGTGCGATTTCGCTAAGCGATATGGCCGGTGTAGGCGCCGTTTCTCCCGGCCTGTTTCGACAGGTTGTTCGTGAAGCGTTGGCGAATGGCGCCGACCATCCGCGCACGCGGTAGTCCCAGCTCCATACGACAATCGGTTTGACCACTTAGCCTATGAAGTACGCAACTAAGAACTTCCGCTGCTGGCCCTTTACTGCCTCGCGAGTGCTACTCCACTGAGGACCGCTTGTGACCCGGAACGGACATCGCCTTTTCCTCGCTGCTTACTAATGGTGATGCATGCGTCAATGTTTGACGGTTCTGCTATCGGTATCGCTGAGTACGTGGGCCCTCGCCGAAGAAAGGTCGCAGGATCGCTCAAGCTCTTCGTATGATGACATCACTTGCGAGTGGTTTTTGAGAAATCGGGCAAAGCTTGATAGCAAAGTCGTCAGCTTGTTTCTCGGCAATTACCCGAATGACCTTGAAGAGCAGAATGTCTGGCTGGATCGATATTGTCCGGTAAATCCAAAGGAAAGCTTGGCCGGGGCAATGTCGAAATTCAGAAGGGAAAGCAAACCGCGTTAAGGCTCTAGCCGACCTCGCGAGGGTTGCTCGCTGAACACCACCTGTGACCCATTGCGGACTTAATCTTTCAAATTTTACCGGTTCGCTAGGCGGGGAGTTGACGCGTCCGATCTACGTTCCCAGCAACGGAGCATGTACCGCACGCGCGGGGGGAGCTTTGTCGTGAATATGCGTGTAAAACTGATCGGTTTTGGTTTCGGGCTTTTCTGTTTGCTTTTGACGTGGATTGCGAGTCTGCGCCTCATCCGACATCTCGCGGATGTTAGAGAGGCATGGTCTCAAGGGGCGATCGCCGTCCTGTTCGATATCGGCGGAAACGCCTTGCTGGTCTACCTCGGCATTTTGGGTGTTCTGGCCGTAATCCTCCTTGGTCGACGTGGTTACGAAGTCATTCGTGATCTGCCATGCGTAGCGATCCCCATGCTCATTTCAGTGTTTGGTGGCACCGTCGGAGGCGTCATTGGGACTGCACGGGTATCGCACGCTATTCCCGCAGCTATCGTATTTGGACTGATGGGGTTGGTGGCGGGGTGGGGTACGCTTCGCGAGCTTGGCTTGCCCATCACTGCTCGAGTCTGCGACGCGGAGCGTGTTCGACAGCAGAGGTTGGCCGATCTCGTAAAGAGCGCTTGACGTTCGTTGTTGGCCCGTAGCCGATCTCGCGAGCGCTGCTCGCTGAAGGCCGCTTGTGCCCCGTAGCGAACCGAAACGAACGAATGAATTCGAATTGCTTGTTAAGCCCGCTGAACCGAGGCCAATCTATTGGTCGAACGGGACATCTCGGAAATCAACATGAAATCCCTCGAATTGAAATTCCGCATACGCGATAGGGCTCCTGATCGAGCCTTAGACATTCACAAAATTAGAAATTTCGCTGAGGACCTGAGCCTGCATTTGAAGGACCTTGGCAGGCTGCCGATGGATGAGGCTGATCGGGCTACCGATATGGTCGTGGTGCATGACATTCACTCCCGACAACTCCGTCGCTGCCGAGTTCACGTAGATCGATTTCTGGAAAAACACTTCCTCTCGGACGATTGTGACATCATTGAGCATCATTAATCCGAGACCTGCTTCTCCGATTTTGGGCCATCAGCGAAGTGACGTCCCGTCTGATGGGGGGCCGCTCGGTGCGCCACGGCGGACTAGATTTTCTTACCATGAGTTCTTCGCATTTTGACCCTTTGCCGACGTCACGAGAACCAGAATACAGTGCAGTATGACAAGCTCACAGCCCCTGACCATCGTAATTCGCATACCAGAAGTGGCCCTCTCACGTTCTGATCTGAACTCCTCGATGGGGCTGCAAGTCGACCGGTATGAGGCATCGACTGGGCGTACACATGCTCAGATCGACATCGCGAGTAGCGAAGATCAATGGGCCGCTGCTCTCGACTGTATTCAGTCAATTCGGGGCGTCATTCCGCGGCTGCTTTCCGAGGGTTCGATTGGGACGCCCAGCTTGGACGTAGCTATGGACTTTCCCTGTTCGTCTTTATCCAGGTCTTTGACCGTCCCCGCCGATCTGGCTGCGGCTGCGGGCGAGGCCGGGATAGACATTCAGGTGTCTGTGTACAGGACCGAGTAGCGAGGTCGCCTGTTGGCCCTTAGCCGAACTCGCGAGCACTGCTCCTGAGGGGCGCTTGTGACCCATAGCGGACACATCCGCTGACGCGATCGCAGGTAAGTTGCTCATCAAGGCTGCCATGGAGCCCCAGTAGCGCTTGGCAGTTAATGCAGCGACAACTCGGTCGAAATCGTGGGTCTGCCGCAGGCTGGCGGATGGACGTTCGGCCCCAGATTGTGCCATAGTTGCGATGCAATCGGCTAAATGGAGCCCTTAAGTGGATCGCTGGCCGTTTATTCTGAACCAAGCCATATTCGGCATCGGCGGTGGCTTCGTTCCTTACCTGATTTGGCACGGTAAATCCGTAACCGACGTGCTCTTTTGGGGACTTGTCGCAACCGCTGCTTCGATGTTGATTTCGGCGGTGGTGCTGGGGTGTTGCGAGTTGCCACTCAAAGCAACATCTCGCGAGTTTGCGGACCGGGTAAGATTTCTCGCAACGAGGCGAAGCGGGGTGATTGGCCATGATGACCCGCCCTCTGCCTGATCCTCACGAGCCACCAAACCGTCGGCGCTTGACGGATCGCGTTTCGATCCGGTCGGCAAGCCCTTCCCTAGGACCTAGCCAGTACAAACTAGGGTGCAAAGGATTGTGGCCACGTACTTCCTCACTGCCTGCCTGATCGTCGTAGTCCTGAGTGCCGCGGTATCGCTTCGTCGATCCAGAACTCTATCACAGCCTCAGTGGGCTACCCCGGACCAGCGGCTCGCAGCACGGCGGCGAGCGCTTTGGCCGACACTTTGTGCGGGGGGTTTGTCTGCTGAGGCTGCTCGGATTTCATCATTTTCAACGCGAGCCAAAACTCGGTCCCACCGCGACGACCTATCTCATGATGCTTGTTGCCTCTTTCTTCGGTGGCTCGTTTCTTGGCGTGATTGGCGGAATGGACTGAGGCAGCAGGGATCAACGCAAGGCAAGCGTCTTTGGCATCTTCCTGTTGATGTCCGGATTTGACCCATAGCGGACATCGCAAGGTAAGGACGAATTAGTCAAAGCGCGACTTTTCCGACAATATCGAGATCCACTGCACTTCTCCCTCAGCATTCACGTTATTCTCCTGGGGTCCAGCTTCCTACAAGGCCGCCATACCGATGAGACTTAGGCATCGCGCTTCGATAGTCCTCGCAATCTTGTGTACCATCGGACTTCTCCTACCCGAGCAAGCCTTAGCAAAGACATTTACTCACAGATACAAGCTGACCGTTACCGTAGAATCGGACGGAGTAAAGCGCAGCGGGGCCAGCATCATCGAGGTGAACTGGATCGAGCAGCCTAAAAGGGCGGTACCGATACCTGTCCCCCGCTACGTTCCTCGGGTGACTGGCGATGCGCCCGTTGTAGAGTTGGATAACGGTGGCGCAATTGTCGCGACGCTTTTGCGCGCTGATCCGTCTTATCGGCCCGTTCCGCTGGAATATTTGGTAGCAAAGGCGTTTCGCCTCGTGGACGGCGACGCGAGCGTACCGGAGCTTGAGCGCCAAGCCGGTGTGAGGGTTCTCTCGGATAGCGAAATTCCCCCGCTAGTGTATTTTAGCAATCGAAGCGATCCGAAGACGGCAATACTGGTGCCTCAACCGATTGCGCCTGGAGGGCAGGTTGCTGCCGGCGTGACATTTGTCGACGCAAAAATTGAGATCACTTCTGCCCCGGTAGCGCGAGCCTTGGAAAAAAGCTTGCCTTGGTGGTCGCACCCGAACAGACCGGCATCGGTCGCTCGGCGCGCATGGCTCCAAAACAACATGATCGGCGAAGCGGTCGAGCCAGAAAGTCTTTTCCGAAGGTAGCAGCCAGTGTCGAAACGACATATTTCCGCTTGTGGCCCTTAGCTGACTTCAGCTTACGCCCGCTGGACAGCCCTCCGCCCTTCGGGCCTTGCTGGGAGACCCGACGTCTATTTGTCGGGCTGGTCCAGAAAGACGTAGAGCGCGGCGATCCTGCCGTCCCTGACGATGATCACATCCCATCCGGTGTAATCGGGCGCCTGGCCGCGCGGGCCAGACCCCCACGCCAGTCGTCCGGCATTGTGAAGCGCCTGCGGCTCGCCGTGCGGCGTGTAGACGAAGTCGGGATGAGTTGCGCGCAAATCGCCGGCGAACTTGTCGATCGCATCGCGCCCGACGATGACGCCCGGCGGAACGTAGAGCATGCCGTCTTCCGTCCAGAGTTCGTCGATTGCAGTCCTGCGGCGCCCTGCATCGCCTTCTCCGAAGACCTCTTGAAGATTGCGGCGGAGCAGTTGGTGGGTTCGATCGTCTGATGTGTTGCTCTGTGTCATGTCATTCTCCCTGCCGTCTTCCAAGGCTGACGCCTTGGAAGACGGTGCGCGTTGTTACTGTTTGAAGAGGCGACGCGGCTGCTCGCTCAGATCTGGGCCTGACCGCCATCAACGAAGAGTTCGATGCCGTTGACGAAGCTGGACTCGTCGGAGGCCAGGAACAGCACGGCCTTGGCGATCTCCTCGGGCTGCCCGACACGACCTGCCGGAATGAGCCCGGCGAGATATGCCTTGGTGCCTTCCGCCTGCTCGCCGCCGCCGAACAGATGGTTGAGTGCAGGCGTCTCGGTGACACCGGGGCTGACGGCGTTCACGCGGATATGGCGATCCTTCAAGTCGAGGATCCAGTTGCGCGCGAAGTTGCGTACGGCCGCCTTGGTCGCCGAATAAACACTGAAGGCCGGCGTCCCCGATACACTGGTCGTCGATGCGGTCAGGATGATCGAAGCTCCGTCGCGCAGCAGCGGCAGCGCCTTCTGGACCGTAAAGAGAACCCCCTTCACGTTGGTGTCGAACGTGCGTTGATAGTGCTCTTCGGTGATCGCGCCGAGCGGTGCGAATTCGCCGCCGCCGGCATTGGCGAAGATCGCGTCGATCTGCTGGTGCTTCTTCTGAACGGCGTCGTAGAGCCGGTCGATGTCGGCGAGGTTGGCCATGTCGCCCTGCACACCGGTGACGCGACCACCAATCGCCTTCACCGCCGCGTCCAGCGCATCCTGCCGGCGACCGGTGATGAACACCGAGGCGCCCTCAGCCGCAAAAGCCTTTGCCGTCGCCAGGCCGATGCCGCTGGTGCCGCCGGTCACCACCACGACCTTGTTGTTGAACCTGTTCGTCATCGTCCGTCTCCTCGGGAAGCATGTGGCGAAAGCGCCGTTGCCCCCTGTAGATGCCCGTAGAACGATGATGCCAACAGACGGCAAATATGGCACACAGCGTTCTATTGGAGGAACGATGAAGGCCGATCTGAACGACTTTGCCTACTTCGCCGAGGTGGTTGGACATGGCGGGTTCACCGCCGCCGGGAGGGCGCTGCGAGAGCCCAAATCCAAGCTCAGCCGCCGGATTGCCGGGCTGGAGGAGCGCCTCGGCTTGCGCCTGATCGAGCGATCCAGCCGACGCTTTCGCGTGACGGAGGTGGGGCAAGCCTTCTACGAGCGCTGTCGTGCAATCCTGGCCGAAGCCGAGCAGGCAGAGGCGCTGGTGACACAAGCCCAGGCCGAACCCCACGGTCGCATTCGCTTCAGTTGTCCGACCGGCATGGTCGCGGAGATATCCGGGCTGACCTCGAGTTTCCTGATCCGTTATCCCAAGGTGCGCCTGCAGCTTGTCGCCATCGACCGTCCCGTCGATCTGATCGAGGAGCGGATCGACGTGGCCTTACGGGTGCGGTCCGTTCTCACCGGCGATGCTGCACTGACCATGCGGTCGCTCGGGACCTCCACGCGGATCCTCGTCGCGAGCCCGCAACTCGCAAATCGCCTGCGCTCGCTGGATGATG
>JAEWBW010000492.1 GCA_023390955.1 Pseudomonadota bacterium | reverse complement strand
CCGGCCTCTCCCCGCACGCGGGGAGAGGCGAAGAACCATTGCAACTCCCTCCCCCACAGCTACGCTCCCACATCCACGTCCCACTCCGAGGTGACCCATGCCGATCCAGCACTTTGCAGCTCCGCCGCGCGTCAAGGCGCCGCCCCTGTCCTTCGCGACGCGTGTCGGCGATCTGCTGTTCATCTCCGGCATTCCCGGCTTCGACGCCAACGGCACGCTGCCCGACACCTTCGAAGCGCAGTTCGCCAACGTCGTCATCAACATCAAGCGCGTGCTGGAGGAAGCCGGCGCCACCACGCGCGATCTCGCCAAGGTCAACGTGCTGCTAACGCGCGCCGCCGACGTAGCGCCGATGAACGCGCTCTATGCCGGAGCCTTCGGTCCCGCGCCCTACCCCGCGCGCACCACCTGCGTGGTGCAGGCGCTGCCCGATCCGAAGATGCTGATCGAGATCGAAGCGGTGGCTGCGCTGGCGAAGTGAGGGATGGTGTCAGTGGAGCGACCGGCACCTCCACATCGTCATTGCGAGCGCAGCGAAGCAATCCAGAATGCGTCCGCGGAGACAGTCTGGATTGCTTCGTCGCAAGAGCTCCTCGCAATGACGGAAAATGCGGCGCCGGCCGCGCCCCCCGCCTCTGACATATCCGTGAACGGCCGCCCCATGCCTTGCAACGCCTGCCATTTTGCCGCACCAGTCTCCCCATTACCTTCCCTTCAGGAGACCTCCCATGCGCCGCGTTCTCGCCCTCTGTGCCGTTGCCGGCATCGCCACCTCCGTGTTCGCCGTGCCGGCGTCCGCAAAGGTCGGCTATTACGTGATCCGCTGGGACAACACCGGCATCTGCCAGGTCTGGAACGAGGACCTCCGCTACAAGCCGCTGCAGTGGAACGGCGTCACCTACAAGGTCGTCAGCAAGTCGTTCCCGACCTTCACCGCCGCCTCGGACCTTCAGATCAAGCTGCGCGCCGAGCGTCGCTGCACGCTGTAAACGCAGCGCCAGTTCATCGTATTTCGAGGGCGGATCCGCGCGAGCGGCATCCGCCCTTCTCATTGGCGGGGCACATTTTTTGACCCGATTCCCCCGTTTCATGCGTTCGCGGCTTGAACCTGGAACCGCGCCCGATTGACACACTTTTTGTCCGGGGCGCCACGCGCGCCTCGCGACCTGCCTCCCCTTCATACTGGCGGAGGCGCATCATTTCTTTCATTTGAGGAGCTATCGATGCGTCGTATTTCCATGCTGTGTGCTGCCGCAGGTCTCGCCGCCGCCGCCTTCGTCGCCTCCAGCCCGGCCCAGGCCGGTTATCATCTGATCCGCTGGCAGACCGGCGGCTTCTGCCAGATCTGGGACGAGAGCATTCCGACCACGCCGTTCCCCGCCGACTATCACCGCGTCAGCCCGACCGTTGCGACCTTCGTCGACGCGCTCGCGCTGAAGGACCACGCGCTCAAGAACGGCCAGTGCACCTGGTAATCCTCGTCCAACCATCGACGTGAAGCCGGGCAAGGGCGCGTTGCCGCGCTCTTGCCCGTTCGCTTGTGAGAGGGACAGATGCGCGCTGCGATCATCAAGGCTGCTATTCTCGCGCTGTCGCTCGGCGCGCTGCCTGCGCAGGCGCAGCAGTCGTTCCGCGTGATCTCGCCGATCTTCGGCCAGCTGGTGTCGTTCGCGATGCCCAGAAACTTCGTCGCGGTGTTCGAGAACACCAAAGGCACGCACTACATCCGCGAGGCCGTGCTGAAGGGCGAGACCGCGCAGGCCTGGACGCAGATGATCACGGTCACCGGTGAAAAGGGATCGGCCGGCACGCAAGGCGGCTCACCGGAAAAATTCGCAGGCGGCATCGCCGGCGGATTCCGCGCGGCCTGCCCGGACAGCTTCGCGGCAAAGTCGCTCGGCAATAGCAAGTTCGGCGACTTCGACGGCTTCATCGCCGTGATCGGCTGCGGCAGCGTCGGCGCCGACAAGCACAGCGAGACCGCGCTGCTGATCACGCTCAAGGGCGCGTCCGATTACTACACCATCCAGTGGGCCGAGCGCGGCGCCAGTGCTGCGAAGCCGCCGATCGACGACGAGAAGTGGGTCGCGCGTCTGCGCGAGTTGCGGCCGATCGATCTCTGCCCGATCGTGCCGGGTGAGAAGGCGCCCTATCCGAGCTGCGTCAACAAGAGCTGAGACGCGCTCACGCGTCCTTGTGCGCGCCGGGATGGATCAGCACATCACGCGCTGTGGCGAGGTCGAGGAAGGCCTGCTCGCTGCCGCCGCGATCGGGATGCGCCGATTTCGCCAGCCGCCGATAGGCCTGCTGGATCTCGTCGCAGGTGAGTTGCACGGCGAGCGGCAGGCCGAGTGTCCTGCGGGCGCGCTCCTCGTTGGTGAGCTTCTTCGGCGCGGCGTTGCGGCGGCCGAAGCGCGGCGCGGTCAGGTCGTTCACGACATCGAGCACCACGCCGAGGCGGCGCTGGGCTGCGACCGTGATGCCGTGGTCGTCACGCTCGTGGGCCTGGCGCAGGATCGGGATCGCCTGCTCGGCCGCCTGGCGCAGCGTCGCGTCAGGGCTCATCCGGGCGATCTCGGCGGCCAGCCGGCCAGCCTCGTCCCAGTCCACGGCATGCGAGGTCCGCAGCCGTTCCAGAGCCAGTTTCCAGGAGTCGATACGATCCATCATGCGCGCAACACTTAGCAACCGCGCCGAGTATGCCAAGCGTGCCGTTTCCGACCCCTTAATTTCGGGTTAGCCTTTCATGAAACTTAGAAACGAAACCGGGAGGAATTTTCATGGCATTGCTCGCAAACCACATCGCAATCGTCACTGGCGCGGGCTCCGGCATCGGCCGCGCGATTGCGACCGGCTATGCGCGCGAGGGCGCCCGGGTCGTGCTGCTCGACATCAACGGCGACGCGGCGGCGGAGGCCGCGGAGGCGGTGCGCGGCACCGGCGGCAAGGCCGACAGCTTCGCCCTCGATGTCACCCAGCGCGAGGCCTGCTTCACGCTCGCGAAGGAGATTGCCGAGAAAATCGGCCAGGTCTCGATCCTCGTCAACAATGCCGGCATCACCCGCCGCAACGCGTTCACCGCCGACACGGAGGCGGTCGCAAAGGACTGGCAGGACATCATCGCGCTCAACCTCAGCGGCGTCTTCAACATGACGCAGGCCTGTCTCGCGCCCTTGCGCGCAGCGAAGGGCCGCATCGTCAATATCGCCTCGATCCAATCCTTCGTGCATCTGCGCACGCCGAGCTCGGCCGCCTACACCACCTCCAAGCACGGCGTGCTCGGCTTCACCAAGGCGCTCGCCGCCGAGCTCGGCAAGGAAGGCGTCCGCGTCAACGCGATCGGTCCCGGCTTCATCGAGACCAACATCAACGCGTCTGTGCGCGCCACCAATCCGGCGCTGGTACAGGCCTTCCTCGACCACACCCCGCTCGGCCGCACTGGCAAGCCCGAGGATATCGTCGGCCCCGCGGTGTTTCTGGCCTCCGACCTGTCGGCCTATGTCACCGGCTCGATCGTCATGGTCGACGGCGGCTACAGGACGGTGTGAGGGCGCAACGATAGGCCCGCGCGGCTATGCATCTCGTGCCAATCGCGGCCGCTTAGCGGCATTGTCGGGGTCATCTGGTGCATCCGCGCGGAATTAACCTTCTGTTAACCAAACCAAATCACCGTGGTTCTACGGCTTGGGGGTCGTTGTTCTCGATCCGCTTCCAAAGATGGAAGCGGGCGTAGATCGGGAGGTGTTGATGACCATCGTTGATTCCGCTGCGTCGCATTCGGCCGCGCAGTCCCTTGCTCCCCACGACATCGTCCCGCTCCTGATCGGCGCCACCGTCGGCGAGGTCGAGCGCGAGCTCGTGGTGCAGACGCTGGCGCGCTGTGACGGCAACCGGACCCGCGCGGCGCGCGTGCTCGGCCTGTCGGTGCGCACGCTGCGCAACAAGATC
>JAEWBW010000466.1 GCA_023390955.1 Pseudomonadota bacterium | reverse complement strand
GTCTCGAATTCGTGGGTGAAGGAGGCGACCTTGTCGAAGCCGAACATGGCGCCCGAGCCCTTGATGGTATGCAGGGCGCGGAACGCGGAATCGACCAGCTCGCGATCGTCGGGGCGCTGACCGAGATCGAGCAGCGCGCCTTCCAGAACCTCGAACAGCTCGCTGGCTTCCTGACGAAAGACCTCGGCCGGGTCCATCGCGTTCATGCGCGCACCAGCTTGGCGACCACCGCGAGCAGCTGCTCGGGCTTGAAGGGTTTCGTGATCCAGCCGGTCGCGCCGGCGCTCTTGGCTTCCTGCTTTACCGTGTCATTGGATTCGGTGGTGAGGAACACGATCGGCATGCCGACGACGTTCGGCAGCTTGCGCAGAGCCTTGATCAGCTCGAGGCCGTTCATGACGGGCATGTTGAGGTCGGTGATGACGAGATCAGGCTTGCCGGCCTGCACCTTCGCAAGCCCCTGCGCGCCGTCGCCGGCCTCGATCACATTGTGACCGGCGGGCTCGAGCACGACCTTGATCATCTGGCGGATGCTCGGCGAGTCGTCGACGGTGAGGATCGTGGCCATCAGACGCCATCTTTCTTTTGCGGGAAATGCTGGTCGATCATCGCATCGCTGGCGAAGCCGGCGCGGCGAAGCGTGTTACGCAGGGATTGCGAGAAGGATGTCAGGACCACAGGGCGCCCCTGCGCCGCGCCGGATTTCGCGGTCGACAGCAGCAGCTGGATCGACGTCACGTCGGCCTTGTCGACGCTGGAGCAGTCGATCTCGAGCCGGTCCTGCCGGCCAAAGGCTTCGCGGATAAGATCATAGACATTGCGGATCGCAGCGATGCTGCAATCGGCAGGCAGCCGCAGGGACCACTTCGGCTCGGTCGCATCTGGTGTCATTCGTCCCCCAAATTCCAATGGAATCGACTGACGCACGACGCAGATTCCATGAACACAACTTTTCGGATCGGAGGATGAGCAAACTCCTAATGTATCGGTCCGTACAACTACGGGTCACAATCCCCGGAACTTCGCGTGCTCCCGCGAACGTGCATAAGCGCAAGGAATCTCATGCGCTGCGCGCAGGTCGCGCCGCGCAATCACGCATTTGCTTTGCGTTAAATCCGATCGGCGATGGTTCCCGTCTCAGTCCTTCGAGAGACTCCGTGGATGCTGACCCAAGCGCTCCTGGTCGACGACAGCCGATCCGTCCTCAACTACCTCAAGCGGCACATCGAGGCCGAGGGTCTCGTCGAGGCGACCACCTTCCTCGATCCCGTCGAGGCGATCGCCTGCGCGCGCGAGCGCGACTTCGACCTCGTGCTGGTCGACTACGAGATGCCGCACATGGACGGCATCGGCTTCATTCGCGCGCTGCGCGCGATGCCACGCTGCGCTGACATTCCGATCGCGATGATCACCTCGCGCCAGACCGAGGAGATCAAGATGCAGGCGCTGCAGGCCGGTGCCACCGATTTCCTGCCGAAGCAGCCGCAGAGCGTCGAGATGACCGTGCGCCTGCGCAATCTGATCCGGCTCGGCGTCGCCGCCCGCAGGCAGGCCGACCGCGCCGCCGATCTCGCCAGCGCGGTCGCGGCAGCAACGCAGAAACTCGGCGAGCGCGAGGAGGAGATCATCCTGCGCCTCGCACTCGCGGTCGAGTATCGCGACAACGATACCGGCGAGCACACGCTGCGGGTCGCCAAATACAGCCGCCTCATCGCCGAGCAACTCGGATTGCCGCCACGGCTCTGCCGCGACATTTACCTCGCCGCGCCTCTGCACGACGTCGGCAAGGTCGCGATCCCCGACCACATCCTGCTCAAGCCCGGACGGCTGACCGACGACGAGATGGCTGTCATCCGCACCCATGCCGAAATCGGCGAGCGGATCCTTGCCGATTCCAGCTGCGAGCTGATCCAGCTCGGTGCGCAGATCGCATCGAGCCATCACGAACGGTGGGATGGCGGCGGCTATCCCAACGGCCTCGCGGCGACCGCGATCCCGATCGCGGCGCGCGTGGTCGCGGTCGCCGACGTGTTCGACGCGCTGACGACGCGCCGGCCCTACAAGGAGCCGATGCCGCTGGCTGTTGCGCGCGACTACCTCGTCGAAAACAAAGCCCGGCAGTTCGATCCCGCTTGCGTCGATGCTTTTCTGTCGCGCTGGACTGACGTCGAGGCGATCGCCACCGGCCAGAACGCTGCGCCGTTCCAGAAGGCTGGTGTGCGACCGGCCGTCGTAAAGGCTCCAGAACTTGCCCCAAGCAACAACGACCTGCCGGAGACCTGCCCGGCGGAGTAGCTCTCTCCCCGCCGTCGTCCTGGCGAAAGCCAGGACCCATTAGCCCAAATCGCCGCTGAGCCACAGCCGGTAACCACGAGTCTTCGCCACGTCGAATTCGGTGGCTATGGGTCCTGGCTTTCGCCAGGACGACGTGCGGAGATAGTTCGCCGCACGGCCGCCCGCATTGAACCTATTCCGGATAAAGTGCACCAATAACTTGAGTGATTCCCGTCACACTTCCTCGACCCAGCCTTTGCTAAAGGAACGGCCACGGGGAAGGCAGGGACTGTTCGTATAATCGTTTGAAGTGGATGAGAAAGTTCATGAGAAGCCTGATTGGAGCCATGGTCGGCGTTGTCTGCCTGGTCGCACCCGCAATGGCGGAGACGCCGTCCGCGATCGTCGAGGACGTGCAGGGCAAGGTCGATGGCGTCGAGTTCATGGACTATGTGACGCCCGGCAAGGTCATCAAGATCCCGCCCAAGTCGACGCTGGTGCTCAGCTATCTCAAATCGTGCATGCGCGAGACCATCACCGGCGCCGTTGCGCTGGTGGGAACGGAGCAGAGCACGGTCCAGCTCGGCGACGTCCAGCGCGTCAAGGTGCCCTGCGACGGCAAGGCCGCGCAGCTCAGCGAGCGCGAGGCGAACCAGAGCGCGGCGACGACCTTCCGCACCGTGCGCGCGGACGCGAAGGCGCCCGCGCCGTCGAAGCTGCCGACACTCTACGGCGTGTCGCCGCTGATCGAAGCCAAGGTCGATGCCAAAACCGGCGGCGTCCTCTCGGTCGAGCGGATCGACGCCAAGGAGCCCGTGATCTCGCTACCGCTGAAGGGCGACATCCTGGTGCGCGGAAAATTCTATGATCTCGCCAAGGCCGGCAAGACGCTGACTCCGGGCGGCACCTATCTCGCCGTCCTCGGCCCGCGGCGCGTCACTTTCCAGATCGATGCCGAGGCCACGGCGTCGCCGACACCGATCATCGGCCGCATGTTGCGGCTCAACTAGGCGCCCGCAACACGCACGATGCGGGGGCTGGGCAGGCGGGACATCATTGCAGCGATCCTCATCGCGCTCGTCACGGGCGCGGTGTTCACCTCGCCACCCCTGCAGACACTGCAAGGCCTGTCACTCGACATCCTGACGGCGTTGCGCGGCCGGCTCGTCACCGATACCAGGGATCCCGCCACCTCGCCCGTCGTCGTCGTCGCCATCGACGGCGAGACCTATGACACGCCGCCGTTCAAGGGATCGCCGACGCTGACATGGACGCGCGAGATCGGCCGGGTGCTCGGCCAGATCGTCGACGGCGGCGCGAAGGTGATCGGCTTCGACGTGATCTTTCCGAGCTCGATCGAGCAGTCCGAGATTCCCTTCGGCGAGACGCCGATCGGCGCGCGCATGCGAGGGTTCGATCGCGACTACCTTGTCGCGCTCAGGCAAATGTCCGACGCCGGCAAGCTGGTGCTCGGCCAGGTCCTGAGCAACGACCATCCGGACCTTCCCTATCGCGCGCAGCAACTGGCCGTGCGCAACAACATCCGCACCCTCAACGTCCACACCGACATCGACGACGTCATAAGGCGCATGCCGCTGCGCTTCGGCAGCGAGGGCAAATATTTTCCCGCCATGGCGGTCGAGCTCGCCGCGCGCGCCCTCGCCGCGACGCCGGAGTTTTCCGATGGCGGCGCCATGACGCTGGCGGGCTATGCGGTCCCGAGCGCGGTGCCGAACACGCTGACGCTGAACTTCCGCGGCGCCGGGCGCGACGTGCCCGCCTTCTCCTTCGCCGATCTGCGCGCCTGCACGGAAAAGGGCGACCGTGACTTCTTCCGCCGCGCCTTCGACGGCAAGGTGGTGATCCTCGGCACCGTCCTTAATTTCGAAGACCGCAAGCTCACCTCGATGCGGCTTGGCGGCACGTCCGACGGCGCGGCGGCGCCGCGCTGCGCCCTGCCCGCTCCCACCAGGACGGCCGCGGCCGCGCGCAGCGACATCGCCGGCGTCTTCATCCACGCGGCCGCCGTGCGCAACATGATCGAGCACGACGCCGTGCGCGAGCTCGGCTTTCCCTTGCGGTCACTCCTGACGATCGCGATCGCTGCGCTCGCGGCCGTCGCGGCCTGCCTGCTGGCACCGGTCGGTGCGGCCGCCGCATGGTTCGTCATCACCGCAATCTACGCGGCCACTGCCGTCGCCCTGTTCATGCGCGGAGTGGCGCTGCCGCTGACCGAGCCGACACTGGCCGGGCTTGCCGCGCTCGCCATGATGATCGGCTATCGCTTCGTCATCGCCGATCGCGAGGAGCGCTTCCTGCGCAAGAGCTTTGCATTCTATCTTGCGCCGGAGGTCATAGACGGCATGGTCGCGTCCGGCAAGATGCCTGCGCTCGGCGGCGAGATGCGCAACGTCACCGTGTTCTTCTCCGACCTCGCCGGCTTCTCCTCGATCGCCGAGAAGATGACTCCCGGCGAGCTGGTGACGCTGATGAACGACTATCTGTCGGAGATGACCGACATCATCGAGCACCATGGCGGTTATGTCGACAAGTACATCGGCGATTCCATCGTCGCGATGTTCGGCGCGCCGGCCGACGATCCGGATCACGCCCGGAGCGCGGTCGCAGCGGCGCTTGCGTGCCGCGACCGCCTCGCCGAACTCAACACCAGCCATCCCGCGTTCACGAGCCGCAACGTCGCGCATCGCATCGGGCTCAACAGCGGCGAGGCCGTGGTCGGCAATATCGGCTCGCGGCGGCGCTTCAACTACACCGTCATGAGCGACACCGTGAACCTCGCCTCGCGGCTCGAAGGCGCCAACAAATATTTCGGCACCGGCATCATGGCTTCCGAGATGACGGTCGCGCAATGCGGCGACGCCTTCATTTGGCGCGAGCTCGACACGATCAGGGTGCAGGGCCGCGACGAGCCGATCAAGGTGTTCGAACCGCTGGCCGCCAAAGGCCAGGAAACGCAGGCACAGGCCGAGCGCGCCGCGGTCTACGCCGAAGGGCTGGCGCGCTGGCGGGTGCGCGATTTCGCCGCCGCCGCCGACCGCTTCGAAAGCGCGGCCGGCAACGACGTGCCAAGCAAATATTTCGCCAAGCGCGCGCGGCTGCTGGAGCTTGCTCCGCCGCCCGCCGACTGGACGCCAGTGAACACGCTCGAAGGCAAGTAGCCTTTGCAGCAAAACGGGACCGCCCTCAATTTCGGCAAAACAAAATATTCGGATTTGCGTTATTTCACTTGACGTCCGTGGTAGCTACAGTTTACGTTCCCGCCCCGTTCGATCCCTCCAGAGGGCGTATCGCGATCGTCACGACACGTGGGATGGAATGCGGTGGCCGCGACGGCGTCGGGGCGCGTGATGGCATTGCAGGGCGGGAAACCGTCAGCAAAGCAAGCGCGCCGGCGACACGACGCTGACAGCGTCTTCGTGTCGGGCTTCGACGGCGAGCACACGCCAGTCGTCGAAGGACCGGCGGAGACGTGCGCGGACGGCCAAGTCGTGTGGTCCTGACGCCCGAAGCCGGCGTCAAGCCTTGCCGTGATGCGGACCGTCCAACCGGACGCAAGCATCGATCATCGGCAAGGCGACGGGGGCAATTGGGATCGCCTCCCCGGGGAGAGCGCGAAGTAAGCCGTAAAACCATTGCGCAGGGAAGGCCGGGCGACCGGCACACCTGTAGTCCACCCCGTGTGCATTTTTTTGCACGCGGACCGCGGGTGCCAGCCGGCGCCCGGCCTTCCCTGCGCCCTTTGGATTCTTCGAGGGCGAGACGATTGGAAAAACTCGGGCGAATGATGTCGCGAGAATGCGGACGTGTGTCTCGTTGCTCTTCCTTCTCCCCTTGTGGGAGAAGGTGGCGCGAAGCGCCGGATGAGGGGTTGCCTCAACAAATTCGAATGCGAGAGGATCGTCCGCGGTGACATACCCCTCACCCGTCTCGCCGCTTTGCGGCGAGCCACCCTCTCCCACAAGGGGAGAGGGAAGGACCTCACACGTCGAAGAACACCGTCTCCTCCGGCCCCTGCAAATTGATCGTGAACCCGTACACGATCTTCCCAGCCCGCTCGCTCCGCGTGGCAATCAGCGTCGAGCGCCGCATCGGCGGCTCGACCAGGTTCAACACCGGATCGGCAGCGTTCGCCGCATCCTCATCGGAGAAATAGATTCGCGTGTTCAGCCCGATATTGATGCCGCGCGCGACGATCCAGACATTGATGTGCGGCGCGCATTTGCGCCCCGAACGGTCGGTGATCGCGCCGGGCTTGATGGTCTCGAAGGTGACGAGCCCGCTTTCGAAATCGGAGCCGGCACGACCCCAGCCGCGGAAGCCCTCGTCCAGCGCGCCGGCCGAGCGGTCGGCCGGATGGTTGTAGCGGCCGGCGGCATTGGCCTGCCAGATCTCCAGCAGCACATCGCGCAGCGGCGATCCGGTGCCGTCGAGCACGCGGCCCTCCAGCGTGATGCGCTCGCCCTCGGTCGACGGCGTGACGAGCACGTTGGAAAAGTTCTTCTCAAAAATATCGAAGCCGGCCATGCCGGGGATCAGCCCGATATGGACGTAGGGACCGGCGGTCTGCGAGGCGGTTTCCTTGAGATAGTTGAGCTGCTGCGGCATGGCTCAGTTTCCTTCCCGGCGGTTTTCGAAATAGGTCGAGCGCGAGCCGCGCAGAACGATGTCGAAGCGATAGGTCAGCGAGTCGAACGGCGCGCTGGCGTTGAGGTCGAGCGGCGCAACCAGCCGGTCGAGCGCGTCCTTGTCCGGAATCGTCGTCAGGATCGGACAGATCGGGATCAGCGGATCGCCCTCGAAATACATCTGGGTGATCAGCCGCTGCGCAAAGCCCGAGCCGAACACCGAGAAGTGGATATGAGCCGGACGCCAGCTGTTGACGTAGTTGCGCCAGGGATAGGGGCCGGGCTTCACGGTGCGGAAATAGTAATAACCGCTGTCATCCGTCAGCGCGCGGCCGCAGCCGCCGAAGTTCGGATCGACCGGCGCGAGATAGGTATCTTTCTTGTGCCGGTAGCGACCGCCGGCATTGGCCTGCCAGAACTCGACCAGCGTGTTCGGCACACCGCGTCCGGTCTCATCAAGCACGCGGCCATGGACCAGGATGCGTTCGCCGATGGGATCGCCGTCCTTGGCGTAGTTGCGGATCAGATCGTTGTCGAGCGGGCCGAGGTCGTTGTGGCCGAACACCGGCCCGGTGATTTCCGAGACCGAGCTCTCCAGCGACAGCAGCGACTGGCGCGGCGAGCGCAGCACCGAGGATTTGTAGCCGGGCGCGTGCGCCGGCGGATGGATCGAGCGGTCGCGCTGGAAGAAGCCGTTGGTGCCGAACGGCGGGGTCAGCGGCTCGGGGCGGTTGAGGCGGGCGGCATCGTGCCAAGCATCGACGCGGGCGGCCGGGGCGGTCATCGGCGTTGTCTCCCTCTGGCGCCACGGTCGGGCGCGGATTATCGCGAGAGCATCGGCCGGACTATTCTCAAGATAAATAGATGTATTATAATACATTGCATGAAGGAAATCGATCACTTGGCTCTCGACGGCCACGCACTTGAACTGTTCCTCGCCGTGCTGGAGGAAGGCTCGGTGACGGCGGCGGCGACCCGGCTCGGGCTGACGCAATCCGCGGTGAGCCACGGGCTGAACAAGCTCCGGCGCATCGCCGGCGATCCGCTGTTCGCCAAATCCGGTCGCGGCATCGTCGCAACCGCGCATGCCCAGGCGCTCGCCGCCAAGGCGCGCACGCTGATCGACGAGATGCGCAGTTTTGCCGGCGGCGTGCATTTCGAACCGGCAGAGGCGCAATTGTCGCTGACGATCGCCGCCAACGATTTCCAGCGGGATCTGCTGCTGCCGCAGTTCTTCCGTCGGGTCTCAGCCCAGGTGAAAAGCCTGACGCTGCGCGTGATCCCCTCGCAATCGCCCTCGCCCGCGATGCTGCGCGAAAACCGCTGCGATCTCCTGGTCAGCCCGCTGCCGCCCTCCGGCATCGACATCGTGCAGAAGCGCCTGCTGCGGGATCATTATGTCTGCTACTACGACTCCAAGGCACGCGCGGCGCCGTCGACGCGAGGCGCCTATCTCGCCGCGCGCCATATCACCGTGGTCTACACCGACAACGAGCGGCTCGACTTCGACCGCCGGCTCGCCGCGAACGGACTTCAGCGCGACATCGCAATCTCGGTGCCGAGCTTTTCGGGCGTGCCCGCCTTCCTGCGCGGCTCCGACATGCTGGCGAGCATGCCGAGCCTGCTGGCTGCTGAGCTGATGCGCGAGTTCGCCCATGTCCGCATTCCCCTGGCGCCGCGCACGCGCGCGCTCGCGGAGCTGCCGATGTTCATGGTCTGGCACCAGCGCTACCAGAAGGACCCCGCGCACCGCTGGATCCGGGCGCAGCTCGAGGCGGTGGCGGCAATGACGGAAGCCTGACCCACCGCAAACCCACTGGTTGCGCCGCGGCAGCCTCGCTAGAATGCCCCCATGACAGTGACCGACATTGCGAGCCGGACCTATAACCACAGCTGGCGGCTGGACCCGATCGTCCGCAGCCTGCTGGATACCGACTTCTACAAGCTATTGATGTTGCAGATGATTCGGGAATTCTACCCGGATCAGAAGGTGACATTCTCGGTCATCAACCGGTCCCGCCATGTGCGTCTCGCCGAGACCATCGACGAAGGCGAGCTCCGGGCCCAGCTCGACCATGCCCGCACCATCCGCTTCAGCAAGAAGGAGCTGATCTGGCTGGCCGGTAATACGTTCTACGGCAAGACCCATATGTTCTCGGCGGACTTCATCCGCTGGCTCGCCGAATTCCGCCTGCCCGAATACGAGCTGCGCAAGGTCGACGGGCAATATGAGCTGCACTTCCACGGGCCATGGACCCACACCACGATGTGGGAGATTCCGGCGCTCGCCATCCTCAATGAACTGCGCTCGCGCGCGGCGATGAAGGGCCGCGGCCGCTTCGAGCTCGACGTGCTCTATGCCCGCGCCAAGGCAAAGCTCTGGACCAAGGTCGAGCGGCTGCGAAAGCTCGACGGGTTGCGGCTCTCCGACTTCGGCACCCGCCGCCGTCACGGCTTCCTGTGGCAGCGCTGGTGCGTCGAGGCGGTGAAGGAAGGGCTCGGGCCGTCCTTCATCGGAACGTCCAACGTGCTGCTCGCCATGGACAACGATCTCGAAGCGATCGGCACCAACGCGCATGAACTGCCGATGGTCGCGGCTGCGCTCGCGCGAGACGACGAAGAGCTGCGCTGGGCGCCCTATCGCATTCTCGACCAATGGCGCCAGACCTATGGCGGCAACCTCCTGATCGCGCTGCCCGATGCATTCGGCACCAAGGCGTTCCTGCGCGACGCGCCGGAATGGGTCGCCGACTGGACCGGCTTCCGTCCCGACAGCGCGCCGCCGATTCAGGCCGGCGAGGAAATCATCTCCTGGTGGGAGAAGAAGGGCCGCAATCCCAAGGAGAAGCTGCTGGTGTTCTCCGACGCGATGGACGCTGATTCAATCGAGGACACCTATCACCACTTCGCCAACCGGGTGCGGCTGTCGTTCGGCTGGGGCACCAATCTGACGAACGACTTCGTCGGCTGTCCGCCGGACGCATCCATCAACCTCGATCCGATCTCGCTGGTCTGCAAGGTGTCGTCGGTCGATGGACATCCGGCGGTCAAGCTCTCCGACAATCCGGAGAAGTCGACCGGCATGGCGTCCGAGATCGAGCGCTATCTGCGCGTGTTCGGCGACGCCGGCCGCGTCCGCCAGGCCGTGCTGGTCTAGCAGCAACGGCAATCTGCGGCATTTTCATCGATCTGTCCGCATTCTCGTCACACACCATTCAGCCTGCAACGCGCCCGTTAAATTAGCCGGGTCGAGTTAAGCAGCGTTCTCCTCTAATCCGCGTTATCAGCGAAACGCTCCGCTGGGGTCGTTGAGATTTGGGGAACGCAGTGTTTCGCAGAACCGCAACGTCGACGAAGGGACGTAGCCTCCCTCACGTCATCAAGCTCGTTTCGCCTTTCGTCATGGTCGTGGTGCTGCAGGCGACCATCGCCGGATTCAGCCTCGAAGTGATGTCCTCGGTCCGCGCCTATGTCGCGGGCGAGGCGATGTGGTCGCGGTCGCAGAAGAACGCGGTCTACTTCCTCAATCTCTATCTGCATTCGGGCGACCACAGCCAATACGAGCGCTATCAGTCCGCGCTCGCCGTTCCCATCGGGGACGAATATGCAAGGTGGGCGCTCGAGCGCGATCCCGTCGATCTCGAAACGGCGCGCATCGGATTCCTGCAAGGCGGCAATCATCCCGATGACGTTGCCGGCCTGATCTGGCTGTTCCGCCACTTCAGCCGCGTCAGCTTCCTGCGCGACGCGATCCGCGAGTGGGCCGCAACCGACCCCATGCTGCTCGAGCTTAGCATCTTCGGCGAGGTGATCCGATCCGAGCAGGCCAATGGTCCCATCCGCGATCCCGATCGCCTGAAATATCTCTCGGAGCGGCTCTCGGATCTGAACGCGCAGTTCACCGGGCATGCCAACCGCTTCTCCACCGTGCTCGGCGAAGGCTCCCGCGCCATCAAGGTCACACTGACCAGTCTCAACATCGCCACGGCCGTCGCGCTGATCCTGCTCCTGATCTGGCACACGCGGCGGCTGGTGCTGCAGCGACAGGCGTTCGAGGATGCCCTTCACACCGAGAAGGAACGTCTGGCGTGGCAGGCTTCGCATGACTGGCTGACCGGCCTTGCCAATCGGCGCGCCTTCGAGGCGGTCCTGCAGAGTGAACTGGACAACCTTGCCCGGGAGCCGTTGGGGTTGATCCTGCTCGACCTCGACCAGTTCAAGAGCGTCAACGACACCGGCGGACATCTCGCGGGTGATCGGCTGCTCCGCCACGTCGCGCAGATTCTACGACAGAACTGCCGGCCGGATGATCTGGTCGCCCGGCTCGGTGGCGATGAGTTCGGCCTGATCCTGCCGAATTGCGCGGCTCACGACGCGATCAACATCGCCGAGCGGCTCCGCGAGTCACTGGAGCAAGCCGACTTCGTCTCGGACGACCACTGCTTCGCCGTGACCGCGAGCATCGGCGTCGCCTGCGTCACGGACCCCGCCACGACGCTTGAGGAAGCCCTGCATCGCGCTGATGCGGCCTGTTACCGCGCCAAGGAAGCAGGGCGTAACCGGGTTCAGGTCGACAGGGTCAGACCTGTCGTCGTTCCCCTGACATCGCGCGAAGCTGCCCGCGCCTGAATCCGATCAGTGTCCCTCTGTCCGCCGCTCTTGCGCATAGCGCACGAGGGCGACGAAGCGGTAGATGCCGTGCACGAACTTGCCGTACGGCATGGTGATGAACAGTGCGAATACCGCGCCGAGATGCAGCGCCAGCAACGGGCCCATCGCACCGGTCTCGCGCAAGATCAAAAGCGCCATGCCGGTCAGCCCGGTCAGGAACAGCATGGCGATGAAGCCGACATCCATGCCGTAGCTGGCCTCGTCGAGCAGTGCGGGATCGCGGCGCGATTTTGCGGCGAACAGGCCGATCGGTCCGACGATGAGGCCGATGCCGCCGAGCGTACCGAGCACGACCGGCAGGTCCCACCAGGGATACGGCGCCTCGCGCGCCAGCAAATAATGATAGAGCGTGGCGACGCAGGTTGCGGCAAAGCACAGCATGAAGCCGTAGAACGTCAGATGGTGATAGAGCTTGCGCCGGTCGGTCGGGCGTTCGTCCTCGTTGTAGCAGCCGACGCCGCCGCCATGCAGGTACCGCAGCTCGCCGGCATCGCGGATCGCCTGGAAGATCGAACCACCGTCGGCGCGGCCGCCGATCGCCGGGCCGATGTCGCGCCAGAAGGCGCGCACGCTCATGACCAGCGCCAGCATCGCATAGAGGAACGCCGCGCCGAACAGCGCCGCCATCGCATTGTGCGGCATCAGCTTGTAGAACGCACCCGGACCGGTGTGAACGCCGAACAGCGCGCCGCGATCATTCAACACCGCAAAGCCGAGGATGAACGCGGCCATGCTGAGCGCGGCGACGATGCTGATGACGAGCCCATTCTTCGCAAAGGCACCGGACAGCGCCCGCGGCCAGGCATAGGCCGCGTAGGATTCCGCGCGCGCGATCGCAAGCGTCTGGGGAACATTGACGTTGAATTCGTGCGGCGGCGAAAACTGGCAGTCGACATAGCAGCCGCCGCAGGAATGGCAGAGATTGGCGAGGTAGTTCAGGTCGCCGTCGGAGAACGACCTGCGCATTTCCATGGCGGGAAACACCGCGCACAAGCCTTCGCAGTAACGACAGGAATTGCAGACCGTCATAAGGCGGTCGGCTTCCTCGAGAATCCTAGTTCCGTGCATGTTTCGCCGCTTCCCGTCCTGCGATCCGCCCGAACACGCTGCCGATGGTCATGCCCATGCCGGCCGCATAACCCTTGCCGAGCACATTGCCGGCCATGATCTCGCCGGCCGCGAACATGTTGGCCGACGGCGTGCCGTCCTTCATCAACATGCGCGCCTCCTTGTTCACGCGCGTGCCGAGATAGGTGAAGGTGATGCCGGGCCGCACCGGATAGGCAAGATATGGCGGCGTCTCGATCTTGCGCGCCCAATGCGTCTTGGGCGGCGTAATGCCTTCGGTAACGCAGTCGTCCAGAATGGTGTGGTCGAACGTACCAGGGCGCACTGCGGCGTTGAATTCGGTGATGGTCCTCTCCAGCGCCGCGGGATCGAGCTCCAGCTTGCCCGCGAGCTCGGCGATCGTCGCCCCCGCGATCGGCGGAAACAGCGTCGGCATGAAGGATGTGACGACCGTGGAATCGAAGATGATGTAGGCGATCTGGTCCGGCTGCGCCGCGACCAGCCGGCCCCAGATCGCGTAGCGCTTTGGCCAGATGTCCTCGCCCTCGTCATAGAAGCGCTGGGCATGCTTGTTGACGACGATGCCGAACACCACCGAATCGTGCCGCGTGATGATGCCACCATCGAATTTCGGCGCGCGAGCGTCGATCGCCACTGCATGGCATTGCGTGGGATCGCCAACCTCCTGCACGCCCTTGGCCAGCAGCATCTTCAGGATCGATCCGCGGTTATACGGCGTTCCGCGGATCAGGAAATTGTCGGCTGCCTCGCCCCAATATTCCTTCAGCCATTCGATGTTGGCCTCGAAGCCGCCGGCCGCTGCCACCAGCGTATTGGCGCGGATCTCGGTCGCGCCGTTGACCGGCCGCTTCAGCTTGGCGGCCAGGAACATGCCGTCCTCAATCACGAGGTCGGTCACCTCGGCGTCGTAGGCGACTTCGACGCCCAGGGCTTCCGCAGTCAGGTACAGCGCATTGAGCATCGCTCGGCCGCCGCCGAGGAAAAAGGAATTGGTGCGGCCGAGGCTCAGCGTGCCGCCAAGCGACGGCTGCCAGCGCACGCCCTGCTCCACGATCCAGTTCAAGATGTCCTTGGACTCCCGGATCATGTGGCGCGCCAGCACCTCGTCGGTCTGCCCGCCGGTCACGCGCAGCAGATCTTCCCAGAACTCGTCCTCGGTGTAGGGACCAGTCAGGATCTCGGTGGCGGCGTCATGGGCGCAGCGCATGTTGCGGGTGTGGCGGGTATTGCCGCCGCGATAGAACTTTGGCGCGCCCTCGAGCACAAGCACCGAGGCGCCGCCGCGCCGCGCCGAAATCGCCGCGCACAGCGCCGCATTGCCGCCGCCGATCACCAGGACGTCGTAATTGCCGCTCATGCCGTCTGCCCGATGTGACCCGGAATTCGAGCCATTCCAGCCTTCCCAGCTGCCGCGCTTATTGCGCACGATTGTATACAAAGATATACGGTTCGGCGGCAAGCGCCGTTTTGCATGGGCAGGATGCGCGTTGCCGCAAGCAGGGACCATGACGCGACGGCCGGCCAAAGCGAACGTTAAATCAGGTGCCAAGCCGGGCGCATCGATCGCACGCGGCTCCGGCGTGGTGCTGGGCGAGGCCGTGTTCCGCTCGCTGTGCGAGGCGCTGCAGGGCGGCACCTACCGCGCCGGCGACCGGCTGCGGGAGGAGGAAGTGGCGCAGCGGCTCAATGTCAGCCGCACCCCAGTGCGGGAAGCGCTGGGCCGGCTCGCGGCGCGCGGCTTCGTCGCCCCGTCCGGAGGCCGCGGGCTGGTGGTGCGCAATCTCGACATCTCCGAAGTGCTCGAGCTCTACGCCATGCGCGAGATCATGGAGGGCGCCGCAGCCCGGCTCGCGGCCGAGCACGCCTCGCGGCCCGAGATCGATGCGCTGACGGACATCGAGCAGGCCATTGCGAAGAACTTTGGCGACGCGACCGAGACTGCGAAGCTGAACAGGGCCTTTCACGAAACCATCTGCCGCGCCGCCCGCAACCGCTATCTCGACAACGCCTCGCGGGAATTGCAGGACTGGATCGCGCTGCTCGGCCCGACCACCTTCTCCGTGACCGGCCGCCCTGCGACCAGCCACAAGGAGCATCAGGCCATCATCAACGCAATCGCCGCGCGCGACGGCGACAAGGCAGAGCAGCTTGCGCGCGCGCATATCCGCGAAGCGTTGCGCTGCCGGCTAAAGCTGCTGCAGAAGCACTAGAGCGCCTATCGCCGCGCCCGTCGTCCGGGACGCGTATCCGCTGTGGACGCCAAGGCACCGTCGAGCAGATCGGTCGGGCCGCCCAACGTGCGCGTGAGGCGAACCGCCGCCTTCAGCAGCAGCGTGGTCATCTCCTTGATATTGTCCCGCGTGAACCGGGGCTTCGGCCCCGAGAGCGACAGCGCGCCGGCGCACTTGCCGCCCGGACCGAACACCGGGCATGCCAGCCCGGCGCAGTCCGGATCGCGCTCGCCAAAGGACACGGCGATGGAGCCCTCGCGGATATCGTCAAAGGCAGCGCCCTTCTCGCCGTCGAAGGCCAGGATGACTCGGCCGGCCGCGCCGCGATCAAGCGGAAACAGCATGCCCGCCTCGACCCGGTCGAGCGTCGAATGCTGGGAATCGACGCGGAACACGCAGAGCCTGCGCTTCGCATCATGCCGCACGTGGAACGACGGGCTCTCGGTACCGTCAGCCACGAGCTGGCGCAGCAGCGGCATGACGCGGTCATGCAGATTGTTGGCACGCTGGTAGACCGCACCCAGCCGAAACGGTGTCGGCCCGAGATGATAGCGCCCATCGGCGAGCTGCAGGATATAGCCGAATTCCTGGAGCGAGCTCATCAGCCGCAGCAGCGTGCTCTTGTACATGCCGGTGCGTCGGGCGAGCTCCGCCAGCGTCATCGGCTCCGGCGCATCCTCGAAGGCGCCGAGGATTGTCAGGGCGCGGTCGACGGCGGCGACACCGGGCGAAGGCATGCAGTCTCCTATTGGGGGAATCCGGACGGATCGATCAGCTTTGCGATCACCGGAAAATATGCGTCCCCCATGCCCTTGTCGATCGTCTCCTGAAAGATCGTGCGCATCAACTCCGCGCCCTTCAGGCTCAAGCCCGCCTGCGCGCCGAGCTCCAGCGCGTAGGAGAGGTCCTTCATCGCATATTCGGTCGAGAAGGCGCGCAGCGGAAATTCCTGGGCAATGATCGCCTTGATGCCGTGGTTGCGGAGCGCGAAGCTGTCCGCTGAACCCTTCGACAACGTGTCCAGCAGCAGCTTGGGATCGACGCCGCTATGCTTGGCAATGGCGACGGCCTCGGCCAGCGCATTGACCGTCTCGAACAGCACCATGTTGTTGAGGATCTTCGTCACCTGGCCAGCCCCGGTGCCGCCGCAGAGCGTGACGTCGGTGGCAAAATGCCGGATCAGCGGTTCGACCTGTGAAAATTGCTCCGGCGTGGCGCCGACCATGACGCTGAGCGTGCCGTCCTGCGCCGCCTGACGGGTGCGCGCGATCGGCGCGTCGATCCAGAGCGCGCCCTTCTCCGCCAATTGCTTGGCGAACGACCGGGTCAGGCCGACATCTGACGTACCGAGGTCGATCACCATCTGGCCGCCCTTGACCGCCGGCGAGATGCCTTCGAATACCGACATCACATGCTTTGCGCTCGGCAGGCACAGGAAGATCGTCTCGCTGCTGCCGACGACATCCGCGACCGACTTCGCCGCGGTCGCACCATCAGCCACGATCCTGGCCAACGGCTCCCCGGCGAGATCGAACGCCAGCACCTTCCGCCCGCTCTTGCGCAACAGGTTGCGGCAGATCGGCTCGCCCATGACGCCGAGACCGATAAATCCGATCGAACCAGACATTCCGTATTCTCCTGAAGAAACCTCGCGGCCGGACGGGCGCAAGCACCCGCCCGGTCGTATCCCCTACTTGACCAGCGGACAGCCACCCTCGCTCATCGGCCGGAACACCTCTTCGCCCGGCTTGGAGCTGACGATGCGATAGTAGTCGTATTTGTACCTGGACTCCTCCGGTTTCTTCACCTGGACCAGATGCATGGCGTGCAGCACGCGCCCGTCGGGGCGGATCGTGACGTCCTTGTTGTAGATGTCATTGACCTTCATCTCGTGCATCTTGGCGGCAACGGCGGTCGCATCCGTCGTGCCGGCGGCCTTCACCGCGGCGAGATAGTGGTGGACGCCGCTATAGACGCCGGCCTGCACCATGCTGGCGACCTTGCCGTTCATCAGCGCGGCATACCGCTTCGACCATGCCCGGGTCCCCTCATTGAGGTCCCAATAGAACGAGGTCGTCACCTGCAGGCCCTGGGTGACCTTCAGCCCGAGCGAGTCAACGTCGGTGATGAAGACCAGGAGACCGGCAAGCTTCTGGCCGCCCTCGACAACCCCGAACTCGCCGGCCTGCTTGATCGCGGTCTGCACATCCGCGCCCGATGTCGCGAGCCCGACGACGTCGGCCTTGGAGCCCTGCGCCTGCAGCAGGAACGAGGCGAAATCCGCGGTACCCAGCGGATGCGCGGCCGAACCGATCACCTTGCCGCCGGCGGCCTCGATGAACTTCGTGGCGTCGCGCTGCAGCGCCTGGCCGAACGCATAGTCGGCACTGACGAAGTACCAATTCTTGCCGCCGGCGCGTGTGATGGCATCGCTGGTCAGCTTCGACAGCGCATAGGTGTCGTAGTTGAAGTGGAAGCTGATCGGCGAGCAGGACTTCCCGGTGAAATCGGACGAGCCGGGGCCGCTGATCACAAAGATCTTGTTCTTCTGCTTGGCGACCTCAAGGATGGCGAAGCCGGCGGACGACGCGGCACCATCCGCGATCACGTCTACACTCTCATTGTCGAACCATTTACGCGCGGTGGCCGAAGCGATATCCGGCTTGTTCTGATGGTCGGCCGAGATGATCTCGATCTTCTTGCCGAGAAGCTCATTGCCGAAATCCTCAGCGGCCAGCTTTGCAGCGGCCACCGAGCCGCGACCGCCATTATCGGCGAAGACGCCGGACTGGTCGTTGAGCACACCGATCCTGATGACGTTGTCAGCCGCGCACACGGCACTTGCCTGTGCGGCCAGAGCGGCCGCGATAACCCAACGCAACTTCATAAGATACGCCTCCCGATTACGAATTCTGTTTGCCGAAGATGTCTGCAGCAGGAATGTCGAACTCTGATCGTTCTGTTAGATAGAACGATATTCTATTTATAGATCGGTTCTATACAGACCCCCCGGGCGAACACAAGGGCGCCACGTCATGGTGCGGCATCGGCGCGACCAGTGACGGCGCGGTCAGGCAGTCATGGAGGGGAAGTTCGGTCCACGGATCGCATGCGCGGTCCGTGATCAGGCCTCGAAAGCGCGCGTGAGCAGCCAATAGCTGCCGAGCAGGCCGATCATCGCGGATATCGTGTAAACCACCGCGGCCGCCCTCACCGGCTGGGTCCGATCGGCGGCGACCAGCCGATCAACGAGGCCGAGTATCGGCAACGCGAGCGCGACAATCGCGACCTGCCCGATCTCGACGCCGATGTTGAATGCGGCAAGCGCCGGCACCACCGCGTTGGGCGGCAGGCCGATCTCCTGTAACACACCGGCAAAGCCAAAGCCGTGAACCAGGCCGAACAGGAATGCGATGCGCCAGCGCCGGTCGATATCTCGCGAGAAGAAGTTCTCCAGCGCGACATAGACGATCGACGCCGCAATCGCCGGTTCGACGATTCTGCCGGGAATGACGACGATACCGAGCGCAGCGAGCGACAGCGTGATCGAGTGCGCGATCGTGAAGGCGGTGACGATCTTGATGACAGGGACGAGCCGGCGCGCCCACAGCACGACCGCAATCAGAAAGGCGATATGGTCGTAGCCAAGGAAGATGTGCTCGATGCCGGTGAGCGTATAGCGCTGCATCGTCGACCACAGAAGCGGCGGCGCCGACGAGAGCGTGATGGTCGTATTGCCGGCGTCGAGCAAGGCCTGCGTTTCGGACTGGCCTTGCGTTACCAGCACGACCTGGCGCGCGGCGGGATTGCCTTTGGTCAGCACCGTCGAACGGTAGACGATGTCACCCCCGAGATCGGCGCAAACGAAGCTGGCGCGAAAGACGATGCCGTCTCCATCGGCAAAGACCGCCGCGTCGCGGCTTTCGCAGGGAGCGCCGTCGGCAGTGACCGCAAGGTGCGTCTTGAAATAGGCCAGTATGGCGGCGGAGGCAGCAGCGACAGCGGCAGGATCAACCGCGTCCGCCTTCGCATCAAAGATCTTGCTGCCGACCAGCCGATCAACGTCACTGCCCTTCAGACCGGCTTCGACGGTGACAGTGCGATCCGGCTTCAGCGCGACGCGCGCGGTCGAGAGGTTGACCTCATGCGCCGACGTCGGCGCAACCACGCCGAGCAGCATCATGGCCAGCAGCAGGAGCCGCGGCGGCGTCATGAGCCACCCGATCTGCGGTCAAGCCACGACATCCGCCGCCACCGCCTTCAGGATATCCCGCACGTCGCCCGGACTCAGCCGCACCTGCAGGCCGCGTTGGCCGCCATTGACGTAGACCTGATCCTGCGCGAGTGCGCTTTCCTCGATCACGGTCTTAACCAAGCGCCGCTGCCCGAACGGACTGATGCCGCCGACCTTGAAGCCGGTGACGCGCTCGGCTTCCGGCGGTTTCATCATCTGTGCCGACTTGCCGCCGGTCGCGGCCGCGAGTTTCTTCATGGAGACCTCCTGGTCGGAGGGAACGATGACGCAGACCGGCTTGCCGTCGACCAGCGCCATCAGCGTCTTCAACACCCGCGCAGGATCCTCGCCGAGTGCGGACGCAGCCTGCAGGCCGATGCTGTCAGCGTCGGGATCGTAGTCGTAGGTATGGACGGTGAAGGCGGCCTTGGCTGCCTCAAGCGCCCGTGTGGCGGGGGTGACTTTGGACATGCGCCACGTTTAGCACCGTCGTTACGAGGAACGAAGTGGTGGCGGGTTGGACGCACATACGTGCCGCACGCTCAGTGTCGTGCCGGCGTACGCCGGGACCCATAACCACAGGGTGTGGTTTGGCGAAGGCTCGTCGTTCGGGACTATGA
>JAEWBW010000413.1 GCA_023390955.1 Pseudomonadota bacterium | reverse complement strand
ACATGGACCGAGTCGAGCGCAACATCGCGCGGATCCAGAAGGCCTGCGATGACGCCGGCGTCGCCAACCGCCCGCACATCAAGACCCACAAGAACCCGACGCTGGCGAAGGCGCAGGTCGCGGCCGGCGCCAAGGGCATCACCTGCCAGAAGATCGGCGAAGCCGAGATCATGGCCAATGCCGGCATCAACAACATCCTGATCAGCTACAATCTGCTCGGCGAAGAGAAGATGGCCCGCCTTGGCGCGGTGCTGAAGAAGGCCAATGTTACGGTCGCGGCCGACAATTCAACTGTCGTCGCCGGCCTGCCCAAGGCTGCCGAGGCTGCCGGGCGTCCGCTCTCAGTCGTCGTGGAGTGCGACACGGGCCGCAAGCGCGCCGGCGTCGAGACGCCGGCCGAGGCGATCGCACTGGCGCGCCAGATCGCTGATTCAAAGGGGCTGCAGTTTGCCGGCTTCATGCTCTACCCGACCGAAACCGGCTGGCCCGACGCGCAGAAGTTTTATGACGAGGCGCTGGCCGGCGTGCGCGCGCACGGACTGGACGCTGCGATCGTGTCCACCGGCGGCACGCCGAACCTGAAGAATCTCGGCAAGCTGAAGGGCGGCACCGAGCACCGCTTCGGCACCTATATCTACAACGACCGCATGCAGGTCGCGGCGGGCGTTGCGACCTGGGACGACTGCGCGCTGCACATCTATTCCACCGTCGTCAGCCGCGCTGCGCCCGAGCGCGGCATTCTGGACGCCGGCTCGAAGACGCTGACCACGGACACCGGTGGCCTCGACGGCCACGGCCTGATCCTGGAACATCCCGAAGCGAAGATTGCGAAGTTCGCCGAGGAGCACGGCTTCCTCGATCTCTCCCGCAGCAACACCCGGCCCAACGTCGGCGACGTCGTCCGCATCGTGCCGAACCATGTCTGCGTCGTCGTCAACATGATGGACGAAGTCGTGATGGTCCGCGGCGACGAAATCCTGGGCACGCTGCCGGTCGCGGCGCGCGGGAAGCTGCGTTAGGCGACGCAGCGCCCGCGCATCCTTCGAGGTTCGCCCGGCGGGAAGCCGCCGGTCGAGCACCTCAGGATGACGCTCTCTCTCGAATTTTGCTCGGGTAGGACCGCGCTCTCTCATAGCCGTCACCCTGAGGTGCCGGAGCGCAGCGGAGGCTTCGAAGGGCGACGGCGTTCTAGGAACGCTTCAGCCACTCCAACACGCCTCGCCCTGCAGCGGCCCCCGTCGCGAACGAGGCCTGCAGCAAATAGCCGCCGGTCGGCGCTTCCCAGTCCAGCATCTCGCCGGCGGCGAACACGCCCGGCAACTTGCGGAGCATGAAATCGGCGTCGAGTTCGTCGAAGGCAATCCCGCCCACGGTCGAGATGGCGCGATCGATCGGGGCGACGCCGGTGAGCTGAACCGGAATCGCGTTCACCAGACGCGCAAGCTCGGCCGGTGAGAACGTTGCCAGCGGCCTGCCGGATGCAATGGCGGCTTCCTGCAAGAGGCCGATCCCGACGGGCGACAATTGCGCGGCCTTGCGCAGAAAATTCGCCAGCGATTGCTTGCCGCGCGTCCCCGACAGACGCGTTGTCAGCGCCTCGGTGGTGAGATCCGGACGCAAGGCGATCGCAAGTGTCGCCTGCCCGATCACCAGCACGGCCTCGCGCAGCTCCGCCGATAGCGCATAGATCGCGCCGCCCTCGATGCCGCTGCGCGTGATCATCGCCTCGCCGCGCACCGTGTGCGCGCCGACGGTCAGCGCCACGCCCTTGAGCGGCTGGCCCTCAAAACGATCCCGGAAGACGTCGGACCATGCGACCATGAATCCGGAATTGGCAGGCCGCAGCGGCGCGATCGCGACGCCCTTGTCGGCCAGAATGTGTGCCCAGCCGCCATCGGAGCCCAGCCTCGGCCAGCTCGCGCCGCCGAGCGTCAGCACCGTTGCACGGGCCTCGACGCTGCGTTCGCCGTCGGGCGTTTGAAAGACGGACCGCCCCTGCCCATCCCAACCGCTCCAGCGATGGCGGAACGCGAACTTCACACCGGCCGCATCGAGCCGACGCAGCCAGGCCCGCAGCAGAGGCGACGCCTTGAACGCCTTTGGAAACACGCGCCCGCTGGTGCCGACAAAGGTCGGCTCGCCCAGCACTTCGCTCCAGGCCCGCAATGCATCCGGCGAAAACGCCTCGATGGCTGCCTGCAGCCTTGGCGCGGCTTCGCGGTAGCGCGCCAGGAATTGCGGTAGCGGCTCGCTGTGCGTGAGATTGAGACCGCCGCGGCCGGCCATCAGGAATTTGCGGCCAGCCGACGGCATCGCATCATAGACGGTGACGCCGGCGCCGCCTTGCGACAGCACCTCCGCCGCCATCAGCCCGGCGGGACCGGCGCCGATGACGGCGACATGGCTTTCCGTTGTGGTCATATCGGGAGTTTAGGACAGATTCTCGCACGACCCAAAGATGGTCATTCCGGGGCGCGCGCAGCGCGAGCCCGGAATCCATCGTGCAACGGGTCGTGTGGAGAAACGGATTCCGGGCTCGCCCTTCGGGCGCCCCGGAATGACAGCGGTCTAGAGCTTTACACCGAGCCGGGCCGCAGCCTGCGCAACGTATTTTTGCGTCTGCTCGAACGCGCCGACCAGGGCCCTCGCCTTCGACATGTCGCTGATCTCCGCGAAGCGCGCGGCGACCGCATCGGGCGTCCAGTCGGATTCGGCCAGGTTGACGCCTTCGCTCTCCAGAATCTTGATGACGGCGAAGGAGCCGGCACCAGCGCCCATGATGGTGCGGGTCGGCGCGTCCTCGCTCAGCATGTATTCGACCGCGGGGGTGATCGCCTCGGGACGCATCAGCTGCAGCGCCTGCGGCGGCAGCAACTCCTCGGTCATGCGGGTCGCAGCCGTCGGCGAGATGATGTTGACGCGGATGTTGGTCTTGCGGCCCTCTTCCGCCAGCACGTTCATCAGGCCGACCATGCCGGACTTCGCCGCGCCGTAATTGGCCTGGCCAAAATTGCCGTAGAGGCCGGAGGACGAGGTCGTCAGCACGATGCGGCCATAGTTGCGGTCGCGCATCCCGGCCCACCCCGCCTTACAGCAGTAGAAGGTGCCGACGAGGTGCACGTCGAGCACCTTCTGGAAATCGGCGGCCTCCATCTTGCCGAACGACTTGTCGCGCAGGATGCCGGCATTGGCGCACATCAGATCAACGCTGCCCCACTCCTTGGTGGCGCGCTCGACCATGGCGGTGACCTGCTCGAAATTGGAGACGTCGGCGCCGTCCGCCATCGCCGTGCCGCCGGCCTTGCGGATTTCCTCGACCACGGTTTCGGCCGGCGACAGCGAACCGCCGGTGCCGTCGCGCGCGCCGCCGAAGTCGTTGACCACGACCTTTGCGCCACGGCTGGCGAGCCCCAGCGCATGCGCGCGCCCGAGACCATTGCCTGCGCCGGTGACGATGGCGACGCGTCCGTCGAACCTGATTGCCATGAGTGTTCCTTTCTTCCTTCTCCCCTTGCGGGAGAAGGTGGCGCGCGCAGGCGCGCCGGATGAGGGGTCTCTCGCCACAGCCGGGTTCGCGGAGAGATACCCCTCACCCGGCTTCGCGTTCCGCGAAGCCACCCTCTCCTACAAGGGGAGAGGGTGAGGCGCTCCGCAAGGTTGACAGCTTTTGAGCAGCGATGGATTGCCGGGTCAAGCCCGGCAATGACAGACCTGAGACTCAGGCAAAATAGATC
>JAEWBW010000389.1 GCA_023390955.1 Pseudomonadota bacterium | reverse complement strand
CTGCTTGGGTCTGTGCGGCAGCCGGTGCGGCAACACCGAAAAGTGCGATCGCCAGGCCTGCAGCCGCGACGTGCGCGGCTCGGCGACTTATGCCCGCCGGAGCGCTCCCCATGTTCCCTCCAAATTCGTTACGTCAGGGAAACACTAAACGAGACGACCGGAAAGAAGTTTCTAAACGGCTAGTTAACCGTCAACGTTCAGTTGTGTCCTTAACGCGACAATCGGAGGCCTTAGTAAAACCCCGATCAAGACCGGCTACCGCTTTGTCCGCAAGGCATTAACCGCGGCGAGTGTTTTCGAGACATGCTCGCTCCAGTTAAGTTCCGAGTGAACGAATTTGATACGGCCGTCTGGAGCGATGACGTAGGAGGTGCGATCGGTCATCGCGGGGTTCTGTTTCAATTTAACGTCGTAGGCGCGGATGACACCGGGTGTCGCAGTCGCCACCGGGAACGCGTTGCGACACGCCTCGACCGAAAACTTCTTCAGCGTCGGGAGGCTGTCGGCCGACAGACCGATCACGCGCGCTCCCGCCTTGCGGAAGTCCTTCTCAGCGTCGCTGAACGCGTGCGCCTCCAGCGTGCAGCCCTGGGTAAACGCCTTCGGGAAGAAGTAGAGGACAACCGGGCCTTGGCGCAGTTCGTCGGCGAGGTGAAGCCGGAACGGCTTTCCGCCAAGGGCGCCGGTGGTCACGAAGTCGGGAGCCTTGGCGCCGACCGGCAGGGCGGCACCTGCCGGAGTTGCGATCGCTGCCAGAACGATCAGGGCCGCAAGCTTGCGCATCCTCGTCTCCTCTTCTGTGGAGAGTGTAGTCCCGAGCCGCTCCGCGCCGCAACCGCGTGGGCCTTCGCCGGTTGAGGACGCCATGAAACTGCTGTGGTCCCTTGCGATCGTCGCCGTCGGCGCCTGCTCCCAACCCTCCGGTCAAAGCGCGAGCCGACAAAGTGCGGACGGTAGTGCCGATGGCGGCGGCGCTCCCATCGCGGCGCCCTATGCAACGCAGACCGCAGAGACGAACAATGCTCGGACGGCGCTTCCCAGCGCTCCGAAGGAGAGTGCGTGCCGCGTCCAGGACAATGCCGTCTTGTCCAACCAACCGCTCAAGGTCGTTGGGACCGAGCCGTTTTGGGGTGCGCGTATCGATGGGCGCTGCGTCACCTATTCGACACCCGAGAATCAGGCGGGGACGCGGATCTGGACTCGCTTCACCCCCAGCGCCGAGGGCGGCACCTGGGTCGGCGTCTTTGAAAACAAGCCGTTCGAGCTGACGACCAAAGCCGTGAAGAGCTGCTCGGACGGGATGTCGGACACCATCTACCCCATTGAGGCCGAGCTGAAGGTCTCGGGCGAAGCGCTGCGTGGATGCGCCGCTCCGGTCTAGGCGAACGGCCGTACCCAACCCAAATCGACCGCCGAAGGAGAGACTGAAATGCCGAATTCAGGGCCGATGGCCTGCCCGATCGACGGAACCGCGCTGGTGATGAGCGAGCGTTCCGGCATCGAGATCGACTACTGCCCGTCGTGCCGCGGCGTGTGGCTCGACCGCGGCGAGCTCGACAAGATCATCGAGCGCAACGCGGCGCAACAGCCCGTCGCGCCGCCGCATCCGCAACAGCAGCAGCAGGGCGGCCCTTGGGGTGCTCAGCCGCCTCAGCAGCATTACGACCAGGGCTATGGGCACAAGCCGTACAAGCGGCGGAAAAGCTTCCTCGAGGAGCTGTTCGACTAACGGCCGAGAAGAGCGAGGGTCGCTTCGTCGGGCGAGCCGAAGAGCCCGTTGAGCGCGTCGGCGAAGATCGGGTCTCCGGATGCGGCTTCGAAGAGGGTGAGGCTGGACCTCAGCTTGATGGCGTCGATCTCGCCGAGAACTTCGGTTGGCGTCCGGGAAGACGCAGCGGCGACGGTCGCCTCGACTGCAGTCCTCAACCGTTGGCCGAGCAAAGGGTGCGCGAGATAGGCTCGAGCCTCGTGCATTGAACGGATCGCGTAATATTGCGCGGTCGGGCTCCGGCCCAGGCCCGCGATCTGCGGGAAGAGGAACCACATCCAGTGGCTCTGCTTGCGCCCCGCCCGGATCTCTTCGAGCGCCGTGTCGAACGCGCTTTCCTGCGCTTCGACGAATCGCTGCAGCTGGAAAGGGTCGGGACCATCGATCACCCCTGCAAGGTGAGGGAAGGCTGGCGGCAGATCAACGGCTGCCGGCCAGCCAACCCGTGAGGACGTAGAACAGCAGGACGAACGGGGTCACGAAGATCAGGCCGGCGACCAGCGCCAGGCGGATGATCAGGACATCCACGCCCGTGTAGTCGGCAAGGCCGGCGGCGACGCCCATGATCTTGCCCTGTTCGCGATTGATGAGAAAACGGTTCACTTCAGCTTCCTTGTGTTCGGTGAGGTTAGGCAAGCGGCAGCACGCTGGCCGCCGAGCTGATGAACAGCATGGCAGTCACGAACGCGGCGGCGAGGGCGGTGGCGGTTTCACGGCCAGGAGCGAAAATTGCGAGCATTGGTACATTCCCTTTTTGTGTGTGGACCCGACCATCGAGCCCACGCCACCTTCATTGCAGGGAGCGTGCCAATTCAAAATTCTCTAGGTTTTTCAATGCAAGCCGGCGCGACTACTGCAGAACTTGGTGGAATTCACGCCTGAGTGTGGGAAATCCCACCAAGCCTGATCAGCTCGAGGTGGTGTTTCCGCCATCCGGGTGCAGGACCTGCCCGCTCATGTAGCTGGAATCCTCGCAGGCCAGGAAAAGGAAGCTCGGCGCAACCTCGTTCGGCTGACCCGGCCGCTTCATCGGCGTGTCCTTGCCGAATTCCGGAATCTTCTCCGGCGGCTGCCCGCCCGACGGGTTGAGCGGGGTCCAGATCGGTCCTGGCGCCACGCCGTTCACGCGGATGCCCTTCTCAATGAGGTTCTTCGACAGCGACCGGGTGAAGGCCGTGATCGCGCCCTTGGTCGCGCTGTAATCGAGCAGCCCAGGCGAACCCTTGTACATCGTCTCCGACGTG
>JAEWBW010000344.1 GCA_023390955.1 Pseudomonadota bacterium | reverse complement strand
CCGCCAGCGAGACCGGCCGCGCCGCGGCCGGCGTGCTCAAGGCCGCCGCCAACCTGTCCAGCCAATCGACGTCGCTGACGAGCGAAGTCGACAGCTTCATCAGCAAGGTGAGGGCGGTGGCGTAAGGCCACACACCAAATCACCTGCATCCAGGTCCGCCTTCATTCCAGGCCCGTCGCAGCAAGACGCTGCGGCGGGCCTTCTTCATTCGCGCGGGCGGGCGCTATTACAGGGACAATTTCGAATTGTTGATCAGGGGCGACCACTACCACTAAGTTGTCGGGCGTTCACCGCTTGGGCCGCTGATGCGCTATTCGGCTTTGGGCTTCGAGTATCAGGGTGACCGAGACTCCATGGCATTGCCAGCGATCGCCACGCCGCAGGAGCCACGCGGGGAGCGCGCCCGGGTGCAGTTCACCTCGGAGAACGGCATTGTCGAAGGATTGGTCTGGTCGGACTGGTTCGGCACGGCCCGGTTCGATCGGGACCGTGGGCTGAATCAGCCCGTCGGCCGTTAGCCTCGACCGCGATAGGGCGCGACGCCTTGCTCGGGCACCCACAGGCCCTTCGGCACGCGGCCGGTCTGCCAGAACACGTCGATCGGGATGCCGCCGCGCGGATACCAATAGCCGCCGATGCGCAGCCATTTCGGCTTGATCTCGGTGGCGATGCGCTTGCCGATCATCACGGTGCAGTCCTCGTGGAAGGCGCCGTGGTTGCGGAAGCTCGCGATGTAGAGTTTGAGCGATTTCGACTCCAGCAGCCATGGACCCGGCGCGTAGTCGATCATCAGATGCGCGAAATCCGGCTGGCCAGTCACGGGGCACAGCGAGGTGAACTCCGGCACTGTGAAGCGCACCAGATAGTCCGTTCCGTTCTGCGGATTGGGAACACGGTCGAGCCGGGCCTTTTCCGGAGCGTCCGGCCATTCCACCTCGCGGCCGAGCTGCAGGGCAGGTGACTTCTTTGACTTGCTGGGCTTTTTCGACATCCGGTGGGCCTCCAAGCGGCCCTCTTAGCCAATCAACCGGCGGCCGTCACCCGGCCTTTTCCGCTTCGATGCATTGCGGTAGAAGCACCGCCAACTGCCCCTCCAGACCCCCAAAGAGGCTCTCATGACCGCCATCATCGACATCATCGGCCGCGAAATCCTGGACAGCCGGGGCAATCCCACCGTCGAGGTCGATGTCGTGCTGGAGGATGGCTCGCTCGGCCGCGCCGCAGTGCCGTCGGGCGCCTCGCCCGGCGCCCATGAGGCGGTTGAGCTGCGCGACGGCGACAAGGCCCGCTATCTCGGCAAGGGTGTCACCAAGGCGGTCGGCGCCGTCAATGGCGAGATCTACGAGGCCCTCAGCGGCATGGACGTCGAGCACCAGGTCCAGATCGACCAGGTCATGATCGACCTCGACGGCACCCCCAACAAGAGCCGCCTCGGCGCCAACGCCATCCTTGGCGTCTCGCTGGCCTGCGCCAAGGCCGCCGCCAACTCGCTCGACATGCCGCTGTATCGTTATGTCGGCGGCACCTCGGCCCGAATCCTGCCGGTGCCGATGATGAACATCATCAATGGCGGCGTGCATGCCGACAACCCGATCGACTTCCAGGAATTCATGATCCTGCCCGTCGGCGCTTCGCCCTTCGCCGAAGGCCTGCGCTACGGCGCTGAAGTCTTCCACACGCTGAAGTCCGAGCTGAAGAAGGCCGGCCACAACACCAATGTCGGCGACGAGGGCGGCTTTGCGCCGAACCTGCCGTCGGCGGATGCCGCGCTCGATTTCGTCGTCAACGCCATCGGCAAGGCCGGCTACAAGGTCGGCACCGACATCGTGCTCGGTCTCGACTGCGCCTCGACCGAGTTCTTCAAAGACGGCAAGTACGTCTACGAGGGCGAGGGCAAGACCCGCTCGATCTCCGAGCAGGCGAAATATCTCGCCGACCTCGTTGCGCGCTATCCGATCGTCACCATCGAGGACGGCATGTCCGAGGATGACATGGACGGTTGGAAAGAGCTCACTGATCTGATCGGCAAGAAGTGCCAGCTGGTCGGCGACGACCTCTTCGTCACCAACGTCACGCGCCTGGCCGACGGCATCAAGACCGGCCGCGCCAACTCGATCCTGATCAAGGTCAACCAGATCGGCACGCTGACCGAGACGCTCGCCGCCGTCGAAATGGCGCACAAGGCGGGCTACACCTCCGTGATGTCGCACCGCTCCGGCGAGACCGAGGATTCCACCATCGCCGACCTCGCGGTCGCGACCAATTGCGGGCAGATCAAGACCGGCTCCCTTGCGCGTTCCGATCGGACCGCCAAATACAACCAGCTCCTGCGCATCGAGCAGCAGCTCGGCAAGCAGGCGCTCTATGCCGGCAGGTCCGCGCTGAAGGCGCTGGCGTAACCGCGTAGCGACAAAAAACCAACGGGAGGGATCGACATGAGCGACGGCAAGACCGGACTGCAACTGCGTTCGCTGATCAAGGCGAGCGGTGAGCTGGAAATCTCGCTGCAGGACGTGCCGACCCCCGAGCCCGGCCCGGACGAGGTCGTCGTCCGCGTCGAGGCGGCGCCGATCAACCCGTCCGACCTCGGCCTGCTCATTGGCGCTGGCGACATGAGCACGGCCAAGGCTTCGGGGACGAAGGAAGCCCCCGTCATCACCGCGAAAGTGCCGGAAGCCGCCATGCGCGCGATGGCGGGCCGGCTCGACCAGTCGATGCCGGTCGGCAATGAGGGCGCTGGCGTCGTCATCAGGACCGGCTCGTCGGATGCCGCCAAGGCGCTGATGGGCAAGACTGTCGCGATGATCGGCGGCGCGATGTATTCGCAGTACCGCACGATGAAGGTGCGCGAGTGCATGCCGCTGCCGGCGGATGCGAGCGCTGCGGACGGCGCCTCGGTGTTCGTCAATCCGCTGACCGCGCTCGGCATGACCGAGACCATGAAGCGCGAGGGCCACAAGGCGCTGGTGCACACTGCAGCCGCCTCCAATCTCGGGCAGATGCTGAACCGGATCTGCATCAAGGACGGCATCCCGCTGGTCAACATCGTACGCAGCAAGGAGCAGGCGGATATCCTGACGAAGATCGGCGCCAAATATGTCGTCGACTCCACCGCGCCGACGTTCCTTGCCGACCTCACCAATGCGCTGGTCGAGACCGGCGCGACCATCGCCTTCGACGCGATCGGCGGCGGCAAGCTTGCCGGCGACATCCTCAACTGCATGGAAGTGGCGATCAACAAGACCGCCAAGGAATACAGCCGCTACGGCTCCAACGTGCACAAGCAGGTCTACGTCTACGGCGCCCTCGACATCCGCCCGATCGAGCTGCCGCGCGGCTTCGGCATGGCCTGGGGCGTCGGCGGCTGGCTGCTGTTTCCGTTCCTGATGAAGATCGGGCAGGCGGATGCGGCCAAGCTTCGCCAGCGCGTCATGGACGAATTGAAGACGACCTTCGCCAGCCACTACACCAAGGTGGTGTCGCTCCAGGAGACGCTCGATCCCGCCAACATCGCCGTCTACGCCAAACGGGCGACCGGTGAAAAATTCCTCATCAACCCAAATAAAAATTCGTAACGCCTGCGCGCGTTACCCCAAGTAGGTCTTGCCTTCTGATCGCGGCGGGAGAACATTCCCGCCGCCAATCAAAGCGGAAAAAATCCGCTGGGCTTAGAAGGGGACCTCGCCATGACAGATCTCAATCGCCGCCATTTGCTCGCAGGCGCCGCCGCCATCGGTGCTGCCTCCGCCCTGCGACTGGACGTGACGCCGGCCAATGCCGCAGTGCCGCAAACCGGCGCCCAGGCGCCGGGCTTCTATCGCTACAAGGTCGGCAGCATCGAGTGCACCTCGATCAATGATGGTGCGCGCACATTCCCGATGCCGGAGAAGTTCGTCACCAACATTCCGAAGGACGAGGCGCTCGCCGCGGGCGAGGCGTCCTACATGCCGAAGGGCATGGTCACGGTGCCGTTCAACCCGCAGCTCATCAACACCGGCAGCAAGCTGGTGCTGATCGACACCGGCAACGGCGTCGCCAATCTCGAGCCGAGCAAGGGTGCGGTCGGTCGCACGCTGCAGAACCTTCAGGCTGCCGGCGTCGACCCGAAGAACATCGATGTCGTGCTGCTGTCGCATCTGCATCCCGACCACACCAACGGCATTCGCCTCGCCGACGGCGGGCTCGCTTTCCCAAATGCCGAGATCATGGTGCCGGTGAAGGACTGGGAGTTCTGGACCAGCGAGGAGAACGCCGCCAAGGCCGAGTCCAACGCGATGATGAAGAACTACTTCGCCAATGTGAAAAAGACTTTTGCCGGTCTTGAATCGAAGGTCACGAAGTACGACTGGGGCAAGGAAGTCGCGCCCGGCATCACCTCGATCGCAACCCCGGGCCACACGCCCGGCCACACCTCGTTCGCGGTTGCGTCAGGCGATGCAAAGGTCCTGGTTCAGTCCGACGTTACCAACATTCCGGAGTTCTTCCTGCGCAATCCGGATTGGCACGTCGCGTTCGACAACGACCCCGCAATGGCGCAGGCGACCCGCCACAAATTCCTGGACATGGCTGCGGCAGAGAAGGCGACCGTGGTCGGCTTCCACTTTACCTTCCCCTCGGTCGGCCATGTCGAGAAGGACGGCGCGAAGTATCGCCTGATCCCCTCGCTCTGGAATCCGACGCTCTGAGCGGAGCTTCAGTTTCGTACGAAAGAGCGGGCCGCCCCTTGGCGGCCCGATTGTTTTGGGCGACGGTCAATTTCGCGAACGCTGCGTTTCCAAATCTTGCCAGTTCATGCACTTGCATCTACTGGCCCGGATCGATTAAGTGCCGCCCCGGCACTCCCGCTCAAGTCTCGAGGACACCATGGCCTATAACATCGTCACCATCGCCGGCAGCCTGCGCAAGGAAAGCTTCTCGCTCAAGATCGCCAACGCCTTCGCCAAGCTCGCCCCGAGCTCACTCTCGCTCGACGTGGTGACGCCGGCCGGCATCTCCTTCTTCAACCAGGACCTGGAAGCCGCGCCTCCGGCCGACTGGCTGGCCTTCCGCGAAAAGCTGCAGAAGTCGAACGGCGTCCTGTTCATCACCCCCGAATACAACCGCTCGATCCCGGGCGCGCTGAAGAACGCCATCGACGTCGCCTCGCGCCCCTATGGCAAGAGCTCGTTCCTCGGCAAGCCGGTCGGCATCGTCTCGAACTCGCCTGGTCCGCTCGGCGGCGTCAGCGCCGCAAAGCACCTGCAGAACATCCTGCCGGGCATTGCCGGGCCGATCCTGCAGCAGCCGGAAATCTACCTGAACGGCGTCGGCGACGCCTTCGACGCGGCCGGCAATCTGACCAAGGACGCGCTCAAGACCGTGCTCCAGCAGTACATCGACGCCTTCGCGGCGCACGTCGCCAAGAACCAGGGCTGATCGCTCTCCGTCACCCGGCGCAAGGCCGGGCATGACGGGCACGGCCGCCCCAAAAATTAGCGCTCCCTTAACCAACCTGCACCATCTTCCCAAGATGGTCTCACGCGCCCGCCTGAAATCGATTCTGACCGGCCTTGCCCTCTATATGATGGCCGCCGGGATCGTCGGCTATTTCGGGGTCAACGCCTACACCGGCAAATACGGCCTCAACGCGCGGCAGGAGCTGGACCAGGAGATCATTGCGCTGACGAGCGAATTGGAACAGCTCAAGCGCGAACGGGCCAAGGCCGATCAGAGGGTGTCGTTGCTGCGCACCGACAAGATCGACCCGGACATGCTGGACGAGCGGGCACGCTTCCAGCTCGACTACGTCAATCCGCACGATCTGGTGCGGGTCAACAACCAGAACTAGATCAACTCCACATAACGCAATTAAACCGGTTTTAGAGGAACTGTGCGATCAGCTTGCGCGATCGTGCAGGGAGCCTCGCTTTGACCGACAGCTTTCCGACACTTCTCGTTTCGCGCCGCCCGCGTCAGGCCGGCGTCGACTGGTCCGGCACCACCAGCTGGCTCGGCGGTGCGCCGCGGCTCGGCGCTACGCCGTGGCCGAGGGACGATGGTGGCGAGCCGCTGCACTTCGTCGCGCAGATCGATCTTGCCGATGTCGCCGGCGCCGCCAACGGCACGCCGCTTCCCACTGAAGGATCGCTGGCTTTCTTCATCGGACGCGAAGGCGCCGTGATCCATGTCCCGGGCGGGCAGGGCACGATGCCTGCCGAGCCGCCCGCCGACACGCCGGACCTGGCCAAGTTCGGGGGAGCAAGGGACTGGCATCGCGATCTCGACGGCCGGCCCCTGTTTCCTTATTGGCCGGTCCGGATATCCGCGCTCGATCTTGCGCCGATCCCCGATCGCGTCGACGCCTATCGGGCTGCGCAGGTCCGCGCTGTCGAGAAATACCATCCGAGACGCGAATGCTATCTGTCGCCGGAGCAGGCCTTCGCCGGTCCCGCGATTCCGGATTGGTGGCAAATTGCCATCCACTATGCGGCCTGGCTCGACAGGGCGCTGCGCGAGGTCCCGAACCTGATCCAGCGCGAACAGGGTTCGCTGGACTACGCGCTGAAGAAGGTGGAAGAGGCGCAATCCAAAGGTCCCGCCGAGGTTCAGAAAGCGAGAAACGTTCTCGACCTCTACCAGAACAAGATCGCCACGATCCACCGGCTGACGCCGCTCTTGCGTGACTTCGCGGCCGAGATGTCGGCCTTTTGCAGCGGGCGCGAGCCCTGGGCCCTCATGAGTGCCGACGAACTCGAGCAGCTCGCATCGCGCTGGGCGCGCAACGCGGAATTCGCCGCGATTCACTTCAATCACGGGACATTCGATCTCGACTATCTCAGGAAGCAGATGTTCAAGGCGCTGCCCGCAGCCGGCACCGCCGAATATGCAGCGCTTCCCGCATCGGTCCGCGAGCTGATCGATCGGAAGCGGGCGCCGCGGCCGGTGTGGTGGCATTCGGCGCTCGCCTTCGCAAAGGGCCTCACGGAGGCGGTGCGCCTCGGTCCGCCGCGCGCTTCAAAATTCGACCGGGAGAGGCTGGAGACGGATCGCCAGTTGCTCGCGTCTCTGCGGCCGAGCGGGACATTTGCCGGGCTGCGTCGGCTTGTTAACAGCAGGGCCCAGGAGGTCGGGGTGGTCGAGGCGCGGATCGCTGCGAATGAGGCCAGGCTTGCCGGGCGGCTGCCGGCCGAAAATGCATTCAGCGCATTTGCGGCAGAGACGGCGGCGTGGGTCGCGGGGCGCGATCCCTGGACCGAGATGACAGCGGCCGACGTCACGTGTTTGAAAGACGCGCTGGCGCGGGCCGACGAGGAATTCGGCGACTTCGCGCGCTTTATTGTGCCCGCTCGCTTGCCGGACCTCGAAAGCAGCACGTTGCGTGCGATGGCGACCGGGCCGGACCGCGCCTATGCCGCGCTTCCCGAAGAGGTGCGCGACCTCATCAATCGCGACTATTTGCTGCCGCCCGAACTCTGGCACCAGATGTTCGGCTGGGGCGTGGAGATCCAGGGTGATTCCTGCGCCATGCGCGAAGAGGGCAATATCATGCTGCTGCAGCTGACCTATGACGACCTCATGGGCTGGTCGTTCGGGGACAACGGCGTCTATCAGTTCTGGATCGGACCTGACGACCTGCTCAGCCGCAATTGGTCGGCCGTCAAAATGACGGTCGAATGTCACTAGCGCATGGCAGCTTCCACAACGCGCTCACGAATCCGTTTGTTCAACGCGCGCGCAGAAAATTGTTGCCTGATCGCGGCTAAAGATTTTGCAAAATTTCGGCATCGCTGCAGTGCGGCATAACGAAACTTGCGCCGCGTCGCCGCAGTGCTTTCGCCTGCGTTTGAGTTGGGTTAGAGAGGACTTAGTTTTCTCTGACCCGGAATTCCCATGGCCGCACCCAAGAAAGCCGCCGCAGGCGCTGCACAGGACAAGACCAACGGCGGCTCGCCCCCGGAATTCACCAAGGAGCAGGAGCTGAAAGCGCTCCGCGACATGCTCCTGATCCGGCGGTTCGAGGAGAAGGCCGGCCAGCTTTACGGCATGGGTGCGATCGGCGGTTTCTGCCACCTCTATATCGGCCAGGAGGCCGTAGTGGTCGGCATGCAGATGGCGCTGAAGGACGGCGACCAGGTCATCACCGGCTACCGCGATCACGGCCACATGCTCGCCACTGGCATGGAAGCCAACGGCGTGATGGCCGAGCTCACCGGACGCCGCGGCGGCTATTCCAAGGGCAAGGGCGGCTCCATGCACATGTTCAGCGTGGAGAAGAAGTTTTACGGCGGCCACGGCATCGTCGCGGCCCAGGTCTCGCTCGGCACCGGCCTTGCGTTCGCCAATCGCTATCGCGGTAACGACTTCGTCAGCGTCACCTATTTCGGCGACGGCGCCGCCAATCAGGGCCAGGTCTATGAGAGCTTCAACATGGCGGAGCTCTGGAAGCTGCCGGTGATCTACGTGATCGAGAACAACCGCTACGCCATGGGCACCGCGGTGTCGCGTGCCTCCGCCCAGCAGGATTTCTCCAAGCGCGGCCTGTCCTTCAACATCCCCGGCCACCAGGTCGACGGCATGGACGTGCGCGCGGTGAAGGCAGCGGGCGACGAGGCGGTGGCTTGGTGCCGCGCCGGCAAGGGTCCGATGATCCTGGAAATGCAGACCTATCGCTATCGCGGCCACTCGATGTCCGACCCCGCCAAATACCGCACGCGCGAGGAGGTCGAGAAGGTTCGCCACGACCAGGACCCGATCGAGCAGGTGCGCAATCGTCTGCTCGCGGCCAAGGTCAGCGAGCAGGAGCTGAAGGCGATCGACGCCGAGGTGCGCGACATCGTCAATGCGTCCGCAGACTTCGCCCAGAATGATCCCGAGCCGGATGCTTCCGAGCTCTGGACCGACGTTTACCGCTAATCGCGCGCAAGCTTTTCCTTGGAGTTGATATGCCAATTCAAGTGCTGATGCCCGCGCTGTCGCCCACGATGGAAAAGGGCAACCTCGCCAAATGGCTTAAAAAAGAAGGCGAGCAGATCAAGTCGGGCGACGTCATCGCCGAGATCGAGACCGACAAGGCTACGATGGAGGTCGAGGCGACCGACGAGGGGACGCTCGGCAAGATCCTGATCCCCGAAGGCACCGCCGACGTCGCCGTCAACACGCCGATCGCGACCATTCTGGCCGACGGCGAGAGTGCGGCCGATCTCGACAAGGCGCCGGCGCCCGCCAAGCAGGAGAAGGCCGCGGAGTCCGCGCCGCCTGCTGCAGCCAAGGGCGAGACCAAGGCCGAGGCGCCCGCAGCAAAGGTGCCCGCGGCACCGAAGTCGGCGCCTGCCGAGCCCGATCCTGAAGTGCCTGCCGGAACCGAGATGGTGACGCAGACGATTCGCGAAGCGCTGCGCGATGCCATGGCCGAGGAAATGCGTCGCGACCAGGACGTCTTCGTCATGGGCGAGGAAGTCGCTGAATATCAGGGCGCCTACAAGGTGACGCAGGGCCTGCTGCAGGAGTTCGGCGCAAGGCGCGTGATCGACACGCCGATCACCGAGCACGGCTTTGCCGGCGTCGGCGTTGGCGCAGGCATGGCCGGCCTGAAGCCGATCGTCGAATTCATGACCTTCAACTTCGCCATGCAGGCGATCGACCAGATCATCAATTCGGCCGCCAAGACGCTCTATATGTCCGGCGGCCAGATGGGCTGCTCGATCGTGTTCCGCGGACCGAACGGTGCCGCGTCACGCGTCGGTGCGCAGCACAGCCAGGATTATTCGGCCTGGTACTCGAACGTTCCGGGCCTCAAGGTCGTCGCACCGTACTCGGCCGCCGATGCCAAGGGGCTGTTGAAGGCCGCGATCCGCGATCCCAATCCGGTGATCTTCCTCGAGAACGAGATGCTCTACGGTCACACCGGCGAAGTGCCGAAGCTGGCCGATTTCGTGATCCCGATCGGCAAGGCGCGCGTGGTGCGCGCCGGTGGTCACGTCACCATCATCTCCTGGTCGAACGGCATGACCTACGCGCTGAAGGCTGCCGACGAGCTCGCCAAGGACGGCATCGAGGCCGAGGTGATCGACCTGCGTACGCTGCGCCCGATGG
>JAEWBW010000146.1 GCA_023390955.1 Pseudomonadota bacterium | reverse complement strand
ATATCGTCGCAGGCTTCCTCACCTTCGAGAACCCGCTGTTTGCTGCAGTGCTGCTGACGCTCTTCCTCGGCGCGTCGCTGATCGCCTCCGGCGCCGTCCGGCTGTTTCTCGCCTTCAGCATGAAGCGCGAAAGCCCGTGGGTGTGGGTCGCACTGTCGGGCGCCATCACGCTGCTGCTGGGCCTCCTGATCGTCGCGCGCTGGCCGGTCAACTCGGTCTACATCCTCGGCCTGTTCCTCGGCATCGACCTGATCATGGCCGGCACCGGCTGGATGAGCCTCGGGTTCAGCCTGAAGCAGCGCAAATAAACATCAAAGGGGCAGGGGAGCGTCATGCGCTGGTTTCACATCGCTGTCATCGTGCTGTTCGCAGCCGCAACGCTGCTCTTTGCCGCACAGAACTTCGAGACGATCACGATCTCCTTCTTCAGGATAAATGTCCGCCTGCCGCTCGCGGTGCAGACGCTCGTGGTCTATCTGCTCGGCGCTGCAACCGGCGGCAGTCTGTTCGCTTTGTTGCGGCGCTCCTATGCCGGCTCGAAGGTTGGCCCCGGGTAATCAGCCGCTCGACGCAAGACGGTTCCGCAAAACTCCGTTGAGCTGAAGCGCCGACATAAGGCAGCCCGCCGCGCGTTCGCCCTCAGGCGTTACGCCGACGAGAAAACACTGGGGAGAAACGATGAAAGCCGCTTTGGCCCTGGCCGCAGCGTTCGCTGCCGCCTGTTTGTCCACGCCCGTCTCCGCGCAAAAATCCTACGGTCCCGGCGTCACCGACACCGAGATCAAGATCGGCAACACCATGCCCTATAGCGGGCCGGCATCGCCGCTCGGCATCACCGGCCGGGTGATCTCGGCCTATTTCGACGAGATCAACGAGAAAGGCGGCGTCAACGGCCGCAAGCTCAACCTGATCTCGCTGGACGATGCGTTCTCGCCGCCAAAAACCATGGAGGCCGCGCGACGGCTGGTCGAGGGCGACGGCGTCGCCTTCATCTTCGCCACCATGGGCACGGCGCCCAGCTCGGCAATCTCCAAATATCTCAACAGCAACAAGGTGCCGCAGCTGTTCCTGATCAGCTCGGCCTCGAAATGGAACGATCCGGCCAACATGCCGTGGTCGATGGCGCTGCCCTGGGCGCCGAACTACACCAGCGAGGCCGCGATCGACGTCGCCTATGCCCGCGCCAAGAACCCAAATGCGCGCTTCGCCGTGCTCTACCAGAACGACGACGCCGGCAAGGAATATCTCCGCGGCGTCAGGGAAGCGCTCGGCGCCGATGCCGACAAGGCGATCGCGCTGGCATCGAGCTTCGAGGTCGCCGATCCCACCGTCGACTCGCAGGTCCTGACGCTCGCCAACACCAAGGCCGACGTCTTCCTGATCTACTCGGTGACGCCGCGCGCCTGCGCGCAGGCCGTCCGCAAGGCGCACGAGGTCGGCTGGCAGCCGCTGCGCTTCATCGCCAGCGGCTGCGCCAACAAGGCCACCGTGATGGTGCCGGCGGGCCTCGAGGCCGGCAAGGGCGTGATGTCGCTCGGCTCGCTAAAACCGTTCGTCGAGACGCCGAAGGACGATCCGGCGATGACGGCCTATATCGACTTCATGAAGAAGCGCCTGCCCAATGCCGACATCAACAATGTCGCCGGGCTTTATGGCTACACCATCGCCGAAGCGCTGGTCGTGGTGCTCAAGCAGTGCAAGGACAATCTGACGCGCGAGAACATCATGGCGCAGGCGGCCAATTTGAAGAACGTGCCGCTGTCGCTGCTGATGCCCGGCATCACACTGAACACGACCCCGCAGGATTTCCGCCCGATCAAGGACGGCTATATGCTGCAGTTCGACGGCAACGACTGGGTCGTGGCGAGCGAGCTGTTGCGCGGGACGTGAGGCGCGAGGGTAGGGGCGAGCCGCGCGGACGGTGCCCCCTCTCCCCTTGCGGGAGAGGGTGGATGCGCGAAGCGCAGCCGGGTGAGGGGTATCTCTCCGCGAGGAATCGTAGGGTGGGCAAAGGCGCACTTTGCGCCGTGCCCACCATCGATCCAATCCTGAAACAGAAGTGGTGGGCACGCTTCGCTTTGCCCACCCTACGATACTGATGCGAAGCTCGGCGAACAGGAGACCACAATGGACTTTCAACACTCCGCCCGTTCGCTCGAACTGCAGGACCGCATCAGCCAGTTCATGCGCAAGCATGTCGAGCCGGTCGAGGAGCTCTATTACGAGCAGGTGAAGCCGGAAGCTGCGCGCTACAAGACGCCCGCCGTGCTGCAGGATTTGAAGCGGCTGGCGCGCGAGCAGGGGCTGTGGAACCTGTTCCTCTCCGGCGAGCACGGACCGGGTCTCACCAATCTCGACTACGCGCCCGTGAAGGAGATCATGGGCCGCATCCTCTGGGCGCCCGAGGTGTTCAACTGCTCGGCACCCGATGTCGGCAACATGGAGGTGCTGGCGAACTACGGCACGCCGGCCCAGCAGGAACGCTGGTTGAAGCCGCTGCTTGAGGGCCGCATCCGCTCAGGCTTCTCGATGACCGAGCCGCAGGTCGCCTCCAGCGATGCCACCAACATCCAGTGTGCGATCACGCGCGACGGCGCCGACTACGTCATCAACGGCCGCAAATGGTTCACCTCGGGCGCGATGAACGAGGATTGCGAGATCCTGATCGTGATGGGCAAGACCGCGCCCGACGATCCCGACCGTCATCGCCAGCAATCCATGATCCTGGTGCCGCGGAACACCCCCGGCGTGCGGATCGTGCGCGACATGCTCACCTACGGCTATGACGATGCACCGGCCGGCCACCCCGAGATCGTCTACGAGAACGTGCGCGTTCCTGCCGACAACATCCTGCTCGGCGAAGGCCGCGGTTTCGAGATCGCGCAGGGCCGTCTCGGCCCCGGCCGCATCCATCATTGTATGCGGCTGATCGGCTGCGCTCAGCGCGCGCTGGAATTGATGTGCGACCGCGCGATGAAGCGCGTGGCGTTCGGAAAAGCCCTCGCCGAGCACGGTTCGGTCAAGGAAGACATCGCAAATTCCTTCTGCGAGATCGCGCAGGCCCGCCTGCTGACGTTCCAGGCCGCCGACAGGATGGACCGCGAAGGCAACAAGGCTGCGCGCGATTTGATCGCGGCGGCCAAGATCGTGGTGCCCGCCATGGCCGCCCGCGTCATCGACCGCGCCATCCAGATCCACGGCGCCGCCGGCGTCTCGCAGGACACGTTCCTCGCGCGCGCCTACGTCTACGCCCGCTTCATCCGCATCGGCGACGGCCCGGACCAGGTCCACATGGCCGCGCTCGGCAAGGAGCTGCTCAAGCGCGGCGGCGTGATGGCGAGGTAGGACGGCGCGCGGTCAGTAGTCCCACCACGCCGGCACCCAGCGAAAGACGTCGCCGGCGGTCGCAACCCGGCCGATGGAGGGGAAGGGCATGTGAGTGGCCACCAGCCACGAACCGCTCTCGGCAAGTTCGCGCAGCAGCCGAAGCCGGACGCGGGTCGCCTCCTCGGGATCGTGCTCAAAACCGTTGTGCCATTCGGGGTGGTCGAACGAGACGGGGAAGACCGCGTCGCCCGCGAACATCAACCGGTCGCCGTCGGATTCGAGGCGAACCACGCTGTGCCCGGGCGTGTGGCCGCCGGTGCGGGAGACGACCACGCCCGGCGCAACCTCGCATGTCTCGTCGAAGGGGCGGAGCTGATCTCGGTATTCGCTCAGGAACTGCGTCGCGGCCCGTCGCGCCACGTCGGCAAGCGCCGGCGGCATGGCGGTGCGGGAGAAATCGGGCGACCCCCAGAACGCGACCTCGGCGGCGGCGACGTGGATCCGCAGGTCCTTGCGCAGCCGCGCCTTCACGCCGTCGACGAGCAGGCCGCCGACGTGATCGAAATGCATGTGGGTCAGCACCACGTCGGTGACACGCCCGAGATCGATCCCGGCAGCCTCCAGTCGCAGGCCCAGCTGACCGGCGCGCGGGAAGTCCGGGTATTCCAGTCCCAGCCCGCTGTCGACCAGGATGGTCTGGCCGCCGCTGCGCACCACGACCTCGTTCAGCGCCCAGTCGAACGTGTCCTGCGGCAGCAGCCTTTCGTTCAGCCAGGCCGCTCGCATCGTCGGATCGGCGTTCGTGGCCATCGACTCCGCCGGCGGCGTCAGCACGCCGTCGCTGATCACCAGCACCTCGATATCACCGACCCGTAATGCGTAGCGCGACGGGACCAATTCGTCGGGCGCGGCCGCGCCGGCGCGCCGTGTGCTGTCCAGGCTCTCGATCGTCTTCTGCCTGATGTTGCGGATCATCTCGTTCATCTGGAAGACTCCTGTGTTCGGTGATCAGGTTCTATTCGCTAAGCTCAATCCCTGCGGTGGTCGCGCGCGTCCCGCGTGGGGCGCGCGGTCATGTGGTGAGATGTTCGGAGTTCGGTGACGCGCTCGCTTGCGTCACGGAGCGACGCGACAATGAGGACAAGCACCGAGGAGCGCTATCGTACCGCCCGACGAGTCCCATCTATTTCAGGGATGGTGCGACCTGCACCTTGGCATAGGTGGCAATGGCGAGATTTCGTGCAGCAGCCCGAGGCGCCTCAGATCTCGCAGCCCGCCAAACCCAACGCCTTGCGCAAGCCACCAAATGCCTCGAGTCGGCAGGATATGGAATCGCCGGCGGGCTTTGGACGCTCGGCAACGGCAGTTCGCTTGACGGCGGTTGCCTTTGGCTTCGGCTTGGGATGCGGAGCGGCCGCGGCTGCCTTTGTCGTGTGCCGTTGACGGGCGGCCGGCTTCGGAGGCTCCGGCGAAGCGATGCGGCTCTCGCTCGGCGGAGCAACGGGATCCTCAGCCGGCGCAGCCTGCGTCGGCGTCGTATCGCTCACGGCGACCACGTCAAGGCGATCGCCCTTCGCCAACGTGTCATTTGCAGCAGCAGCGTCGATGCTTGGCTCGGCAGGTGGCTGGACGGCCGCGACCGCGGTGCGTGGGGGAGCGTTCAGCTCCATCGCCGACAGGACTCCCACGCCCAGCAGGATCAGGAGACCCAGGAAGGTCAGTCTCAGCATGATGCGCCTCTAACCTTGGTTAGTGCTGGCGAAAATTCTCCGCTCCTTTGAGGCAATCTGTCGGCGGCCGCTGGTCTGCGCCTGGATCATTTGCCGACAGGGTTAATTTTGGCGAGGTTCCTACACGGCGCCACCGGCTGCGGTGTTCCCGGCGCGATCGAGCCCTGGTGGCACGAACTGCACATGACGGCGGCTCGCGGCGGGCGCATCATCCCCGGCATGAATCGGGATTTGGCATACACGGCCGTCGTCGTCACGTTTGGAACCCTACCGGTCCTGATCGCCGTGATTGCCGTTTTCATGAGGTGAGGCCGCCCTGTTTGGCGGCCTTGTTTGTTTCGCGAAAGCTCGGGACAAGATGGCGCGCTGGAAGAACGACTGGACGACGGAGGAGCTCGAGAAGCTGAAGGGCCTTGTCGGGACCATGCCGCTCGCGCTCATCGCCAAGGAGCTGGATCGCACGACGGGTGCCGTGCTCGCGAAGGCCACCGAAGAGAGATTGGCAGTCATCGTGCAGACCCGGAGCGGACGGGCCTAGATCGGGAAGACGGTGGCGTCGTCGGCCTTGCCCGGCGGCGGCACAGCGCCCCGCATCTTCGGATCGGGCGATGCGCCTGGTGATGACCCGCAGGCGATAGGTCTATCCTCGCCTCCTTGTCCCTTCGTCACCGGCGCCCAGTTCGGCGCAGAGTTCGCCCATACGTAACTCGCCCTCGCGCGTCTGTCCGCCGATCTCCAGGAACCGGCGCATCATGGCCTTGGCGCCCGCGGTGCGCAGGGTCTGGTCGAACAGATAGGCTTCCTCGAACAGCCCCTCGATCAAGGGGCGGTCGGACTGATTGACGCTCTGCTTGGCGAGCCGCACCGCCTCCGCGGGGAATGACGCGATGCGACGCGCAAGCTTCTCGACCGCCGGGCCGATCTCCTCCGCTTCGTAGATGCGGTTCAGATAGCCCCAGCGCTCCGCGGTTTCCGCGTCGAGATCGTCGCCCGCCAGGATCAACTCCATCGCACGCCCGCGCCCGATCAGCCGAGGCAGCCGCTGCGTGCCGGTGCCGCCGGGCAAAATGCCCAGCGGGACCTCCATCTGGTTGATCTTGGTCTTGCCGCGCACCCCGAAACGCATGTCGAACGAGGCCGCCAGTTCGCTGCCGCCGCCGCCGACCCGGCCTTCGATCTGGGCGATCACCACCTTGTCCATGGTGCGATAGCGCTCGCACATGGCGTGATAGGGCTTGATCTGCGTATCGCGGCGGGCCGGCGTGTCGGTCGGGCGCTGCAAGATCGCGGCCACGTCAAAATGCGCCAGGAAGAAATCCGGATCGGCGCTGCGGAAGACGACGACGGTGAGGTCGGGGTCCGCCTTTAACGCGTGCGAGAGCGCCTCGAGCTCCGCCAGCAGAGCCAGCGTGATGACGTTGATCGGCGGGTTGCTGATCGTGACGGTCGCGACCCGGCCGGAGACCGCGACATCCAGCAGTTTGTATTCGTAGGCCATGGCGTTTCCCCTCTGCTCTTGCTGGCGGCATGCCAGCGGCACGTGGCGATACTCTTAGCAGGGTTGTCCGCCGCGGCGAACGTGGCCGAGGAGCCGGGTCAAACCAATGTCCGGGGCGGTCATGGCGGGCTCGGCATGGAATGGCGCACGCGCAACGTGACGCTGTTCTCGGCTGACGAATATCTGGCGCTATCGGACAAATCCAACGCCCGTCGCAGCCTGATCAACGGCGTGCTGCCGATGGAGAGACTGTCCTTTATTTTCGCTCTCAACCCTTTGCCTTGCGAAAGGCATTCTTCAGGACCACCTGATCACCGCGGAATTGGAGAAGGTCGCATCCAGCGGTCACGGTCCGCTGGCCGTCGGGGCCGGTGGCAACGAAATCCCACTCGAACGAGCCGAAATTGCCCGCGACCACCACTTTCAGATTTTCAAACTTGCCGTCCGGGAATCGCTCGAAGAACGCCTTCGCGCCCGCTCTGATCTCGCTGCGGCCGGTGCAGGTTCGGCCGAGGTGATCCGGTCCCACGGAGGCATGATAGACGCCGTCCTCCGCGAAGAAACTCGCGACGAGATCAGGATCGCCACTATTCCAGGCTGCACCGAATTCGGTGGCTTTTTCGAGCGTCATTTCATTTGCCATCCTTGCCTCCTCCTCGAGAATCCGAACTTAGCAGGATCGGCTGCCGTTGGGGATACGAAGCCGCCTGCTGGCCCTTAGCTGACGTAACGGTTGGCGCGAGATCAAGTCCGCAAATGACCCGGAGCAGACGCCGCGCTGGCCGGCATTAGCACTGGGGAAGATAGCGGCAGACGACTTCGCGAACGAGACGCAGGCGACGGTTGGCATAGGTACGCCCGCCATAGAGTCGAAAATCGACAAAATGAACGTAAGCCACGACGCCGCTCGTGATGGACATCGTGTATGTGCACAGAAATACGGGGTTTAGCCTCGCTTCGCACTGCGCCGAGAAAAACTCATCATCGGACTGGCCGATATAGTGGGAATAGCTGGCCACCCCTCGGAAGTGCGCCAACCCTTCGAAGCTGTCGTCCTGGCGATTCGGAGCGGCTCTCATGACGTTGGTGCGTGCAAATTCGCCAAAGTCTGCGTGCGTGCTGGTCTTGATTTGCACGTCAGTCTGCTCGGCACGCATGCGATGGCCCGCAGTATCTCTATCCACGCCGTCGCGCCTTGCGCGTTCGGAGACCGCCACGGTCCAAGGCTCGCCGCTGCCGTCGACAAGCATCAGACCGATGTCGTCGGACTTAACTAGCGGCGGCAACGGCCCGTGCCTGCTGGGTGGGGCAGTTTCGACAAAAACAACATATGCCCTCGGCACAACGAGGTCCGGCAGCTTGGCAGTGGGGACTGCGTCATTGACGAGGCTGATCCGAATCTTGGTCATGTCGAGCGAGAAGTGTAGATAATCCGCCGTCCCCCGAGCAGGCACGCTATCGGCTTGTGCGACATCAACGCTGTTGCCAACCAAAGCGAATGCAAACGCGAAGGAGGCGTATCGGCAGGTTCGCGCCTTGATAGCCGTGCGCTTCATCATCGTCCCCACCGCAGGGTCCCCCATAGTTGCGCTCAGCCGGTCGTCGCAACGGAAGCCGAGATCATATCACGATCTGCCGTGCGTTGCGGCAGCGTCTGGCCCCGGGCTGACCTTGCGGCACTGGCCGTCAAGCGTCAGCTTTTGACCCGAAGCCGACGTTGCCCCGCTTCGCTATACGTTAGGATCGGCGGAATAGCTTTGGCGTCAAGCTCGGTCCATATCGAGGTTAACGAATGCGAAACGCTTCAGTGACAGCGCTCATGTACGAATTTCTCTTCGAAATTTATCGAAAGATGGAATACGACCGAAGGATAGGCTCTAATTCATCGCTTCCCGATGAAAATGGAACGCTGCACGAAGCATTCTATCACGAAGGTTCGGGCCACTGGGAATGGCCCGCCGAAGCGTTGATCCAAGTCGGCGTCCTGAAGCCACTTCAAGAGCCGAACCCGCCTCGTTGGACAACTCGCTCTCCCGGCCCATCGAAGATTTTTTTCCAGCCAATTATGACCTTAGCTGAATATGAGACCGCTGATTTTTCGAGGTTCGAGACTTTCGACAACTACTGTGTCGCGATGTTTTCCTTTGAGTACCTACATAGCCATTTCGCGCACCGCGAAGGACTAGTCAATCTCGACATTCGCTCGCATCGTTTTCTGGATGCCGTCGCGTCACAAGACGATATCTTTACAATCGAAAGTCGCGACCACATCCGGTTTGACGAAGCGCGCTACAAAGAAAAAGTCAT
>JAEWBW010000136.1 GCA_023390955.1 Pseudomonadota bacterium | reverse complement strand
CGCGGCCGCCCCCCGGGCCGTGTTTGCTACGCCCGAGGCCGCCAGGCCCGAGCTGCCGCCGCAGCCGGCCGGGTACGGCACGGGCAACGGCATTCTCGGTGTGCTCCCCGCTTCGGCGGCTGCAGCTCCGGTCCCCGCGCCCAAGCTGGCCTCTGCCGAACCCGCCCCGATGCCGATCCAGGTCAGCAACGCCGCCAAGCCCGCCGTCACCCACAGCGGCTGGATCGTCCAGGTCGGCGCGCTGGAGAGCGAAGGCGAGGCTCAGCAGCGCATTGATGCCGCCCGCAGCTCGGCCCGCGGCCTGCTCAGCAAGGCCGATCCCTTCACCGAACCGGTTCTCTCCAGGGACAAGCGCAAGCTTTACCGCGCCCGCTTCGCCGGCCTCGAGCGCGATCAGGCCGAAGCGGTCTGCCGTACCCTGAAGCGGGCGGACATTTCCTGCATCACCGTCCGCAACTGACACGGTTCATATCGACGCCCACCCAAAGCCCGCGCCTCCGGCGCGGGCTTTGTCGTTCCAAGCCTGATCGAAGGCTGTTCCGCAACAACCTCTCGTCAAGGATTTACAGTTAAAACTTTACTGAAGGGACCGACCACGCCGAGAACGGCGGGCACCCTCGGGGCGACGGCAAACAGAGCAAGACGGAGCAGACGCGGTACGAGCGTTTGTGGCGTGTTTGCCGGAGTTAGCCGTTATGCGTGCGAAGCAGAATATCCTTGGCCTCGTTTACCCGGGCAGCGAGATACGTCGAGCCCCCCTGGTCGGGATGCAGTTTCTTCATCAGGGATCGGTGGGCACGGCTGATGTCATCCCGCCCCGCGCCCGGCTGCAGGCCAAGAATCTGATAGGCCTCCTCCGCCGTCATTTTGCCGCCCGACGCCGCGCGGCCCTGCCGCCCTGCCGTGTCGCCCTGCGCGTTCTGACGCCAGGCGGGAAACCGGCGGTCCAGATAGCTTTCAAGTAAGGCCACGCTTTCGGCGTCGAACGCCTGGCACATCGCGATCAGCTCGGCGAGATTGAACTCGTCGAGCGCGCGACCGGCATGGGGCCCGGCGACGATCTGGCCGGTCAGCTGACCGGTATCGTGGTCGAGCCGCATGTCGAGATATTGCGAGCGCACGCGCGAAGCCTGTCCCTGCGAGCGAGCCGCGCCACCGCCGAACCATCCGCCGATATTGCCGAAGCTCGAATTCGCCAGCGGCGTCCAGCCGAGCAGACCCGCACCGAACAGGCCGAGCGGGATCGCGACCGCCAGCTCGCCCTTTATGCCTGTGAAGGCCGCGACCGCCAGGGCGACCACCCCGCCGACCATCTTGACGGCGCGCGCGAGCACGGCCGGGTTGGCGGCACGAAACATCTGCAGCAGCAGGTAAAGGGTGACGACGGCGACAACGCCAGCAAGCAAGGTCATGGGAGGAATATAGTCGCCTCAGGCGCAAAAAGCTTCCGACCGCGGCGCCTGCCCCCTACTTCATCTGTCCAATCAACCGGGCCGCGCCGCCTCCGCTCTGGGCCAGCCGCACCAGCGCCTCGCGCCCCCCGGCGGCATAGGCGGCTGCCGCTCGCAGCAGCTCGCGCAACTGCGCCGCCGCACCCGGATCGAACCGGCACCAGGCTCCGCCGGTGAGGCGCGCGATCTCGCGAAACGCCTGCTCGGCCCGGGCGTCGTGCCCCTCCTGGAACATGAACATCGGGACCTTGAGCATGCCGAGCTCACCCGCCTTGGCGCAGAGCTCGTCGACATTCTCCTCCATGGCGTCGCCGACAAAGACCACCGCGCGCACGCCGGAGGCGACCGCTTCACGCCTGATGTCGCTGAGCACCCGGCCGATCTGGGTGTCGCCGCCGCGGCAATCGATCCTGCTCATCAGGCTGGCGAGCTTGGTGCTGTCGGAAATCCAGCCCGTGGCACGGCACTCGTTCATGCCGCGGTAGTAGACCAGCCGGACATCGAGGCTGCCGAGCGCCGCCGCCTCGCGGAACATGTCGGCCTGGAGGGTGCAAGCCAGATCCCATGTCGGCTGCCGGCTCATCGTCGCGTCGAGTGCGAAGATCAGCCGCCCCTTCGCTCCGGGCGCATGCGGCGACATCGCGCGCGCCTGCGCGACGAAGGCGGCAATGTCATCGCTGGTGGAGGTCTTTGCCCGCGCAAGGGCGTCGTCGGACCTGTTGGGCTTGGCCGCAACGGTCTCGCTGCTTCGTGGTTTGGTAGGCTCGCCCGTCATTCCCGCTCGCAAATCAACGCACGCGGCTAATGTGGATAGCGCACCCTGCCTGGTCAATGTGCAAAGCCTCCGCGGCGGGACGCAGCGGAGGCTTTGAAATCAGCTCTCGTGGTTTGGCGACGTCAGCTCTTGGCAGGGCTCACCAGCGCAACCGGACCCGGCTCGAGCACCTTGGGAGGCGCGCTCAGCGTATCGACCGGCGCAACGTCGCTGTCGGTATCGCCGAGGAATTTATCCAGCATGCTCTGGATCGAGTTCTTGGCAGTATCCGGACCGGTGTCGCGCATGTCGTTGTGCTGGAAGTCGGTCTTCACGACCTGGATGCCCGCCTTCTCGCATTCCTCGTCGGTCGGCAGCACGCCCGCATCCGTCTTGAACTGCGGGTCCGTCGAACGGAACGACAGGATCTTGAACTTGCCGGCGGTGACGAAGGGCACGCGCAGATTGTCGAGCGTCACGACCTTCTTGACCTCGTCCGGGTACTGCTTGGCGAAGTACATCGAGATGTCGCCGCCCATGGAATGACCGACCATGGTCACGCGGTCATAGTTGGCGTTGGGCTGAATCTTCTTCATCTCCTGCATCGCCAGATGGATGTTGGCGACGCCGCGAAGGATCTGCGGCAGACGGCCGACGTAGAGCTCGCCGGGCTTGGTCACCATCGGCGGATCGGTGGGCAGGTCGTGCTGCGGGCTGACGACGAGATAGCCGCGCATCGCGAAGATGTTGGCGAGGAAGCCGTACTCGGTGTTCTTGACGGTGTTGCCGTGATTGATCACCGCGACCGGAAGCGTGATCATGCCGGCGCTGGCCTGCATCTCACGATCCCTGCGGATCGCAACCGAAACGGGCACGGGGCGGTTGTCGCGCGCGGCGTCATAGAACGTGATGGTTTCGTGCTTGATCGCCCATTTGCTCGCGGTGAAATAGGCGATGCCCGCGAGAGCGCTGACCGAAACCAGAATGGCAATTCCACGCTTCATGATCGTCCTCAGCCACAGGCCATTCTGGCCTGATATTCCCCGTTGAAATCGTGTTGCTTCAGGGCTCTCGGGCCCCTTTTGGTTATTCCCTAATATATGTCACAGCCACGTGACAGGAAGGCCAAATATTGTGAGCCAGCAGCTGTTTCATTGTGCGTTGCACTCGTTTCCTAGGCAGTCGGTATTCTAGGAACGACTTCAGGGTGAACCTTCCCTTCAGACGCAACCATTCTGCACCGGGTTCGATTCCCGCGGTAAACGCACAATGAAAACTGGCAGCGGATAGCTCCAGTTCCAGATTACTGAGTTAGTCAGGAAGTAGCTGCGTACCGTGCAGCCGGACGAAAATGCCGTCAGGCGCCGAGGATGTCGTGAACCTCGAGCGGCTTGTCGATCTGGGTGAACCACTCGGCGCGGTTGGCGGCACGGCGGCGGCCGCGCTCGTCGAGCGGCAGCTTGAGCTGCCGCAACAGGCTCGTCACCTCCTCGCGGGCGGTGACATGCCCGAGATTGGGCCGCATGCCCAGCGTCGCCTCGTCGATGTCGTCGAGCGCAGTCAGGCCGCGCGGAAAGAACTCGCGATAGACGACGCGCTCGGCGAAGCCGTCGACATAACGGAAGCCGAGCCGCAGCGACAAATCCTTCAGGCCGTCGGCCACGAGCTGCTTGTTGCGCGAGCCGAGCATCGACAAGCGATTGCGTACCACGATCCAGTCGGTGGTCGAGCCATCGAGCTGACGGCGCTTGCGCCTGACGTCACGCACCATCTCCGCGTAATGGCTTTCGCCGGTCACCGCGTAATTGGCGGGATCGACGGTGCCGAGCACGTCGAAATCGAGGAAGCTGTCGTTGATCGGCGTCACCAGCGTATCCGCCATCGAATGCGCAAGACGCATCAGATAGCTGTCGGTGCCCGGCGTATCGATGACGATGAAATCGAAACTGCTCTCCACCGCGCAGATCGCTTCCATGAACTGCTGGAATTCGGAGTTCTCGTTCTCGGCGATCTGCATGGTCTCACCGAGTTTGATGCAGCGATGCTGCGGCAGCTCAAGATCGAGGCCGGTGCGGCGCGCCCAGGCAGCGCGGTTGTTGATGTAATGGGTGAAGCTCTGCTGGCGGCAATCGAGATCGATGGTGGCGACGCGCTGGCCGGCCTTGAGCAATGCGACCGCGATGTGCAGGGCCGTGGTCGACTTGCCCGAGCCGCCCTTCTCGTTGCCGAGAACGACCACGTGCGCCGAGCCAGACTGGCCTTGGCTTGCCTGCACAAGCATTGCGATCCTCGAAATCCTTAAGGAATATCTTCGAATTGACCGCGTCTGCGGTCAAGTGAAATGCGTGAGACAACATCAGCGGCCGGACCGGCTCACCAGGTCTTTGCCGCTCCGCGCTGCGCGGGTCCACCCGCGGCTCGCGTTAAGGTTAGCCCCGCGCGGGCCGGGCCACGCGGGAACTCGATGACGAACATGTGTCGCGGATTTCGATCTGCAATCTCAGGACGTGCTTGCGCACACTCTCGCCTGCAGGGATGATCTGCCCGGGCAACGAGCCGGACGGCAGGGGCATGTCATTCATCCGCATCATCGCGCGTGGCGTGGTCGCGCTCGCCCTCGTCGCTTCAGCACGGGCCGAGGGGCCGCAACGGCCGCCGATCGGCGTATTCGGCTCGGCGCCTGACGCCATGATCTTCTATGTCGCCCATGGCGCGCCCGGCGCCTGTGGGCCCGGCTGCTCGGACTGGATTGCCGCCGAAGGCACCGTGCAGTGGGACAGCTACAAGCGGCTGATCGCGATCCTCGATCGCCAGGCCGGACGCAAGCTGCCGGTCATCATCCACAGTTGGGGTCAATCCAATCTCAATGTCGCGGTGAGCCTCGGCCGCATCCTGCGCGATAGAGGTCTCGACGTGACCGTCGGCGCGACAGAGGCGACCGCCTGCGCCGGCCGGCCAGAGGCCGACTGCTTTGCGTTGAAGCGCCCGGGTGGTCCGCTCGATGCTTCCCTGTCGCTGCCAGATCCGGCCTGCGACCTCACCTGCGTGCTCGTGCTGGCCGGCGGCGTGCATCGCAGCCTGCCCAAGGGCGCAAGGGTGGTGATCGGCGCGCGCGCCATCCGCAACCGCCTCGCGCCCAACGTCGCAGCCGATCAGCGCGAGAGCCTGACGGCGCATTTCGGCGAGCAGTACCGGAAATACCTCGCCGAGATGGGCGTCGAGCCGGAGCTGATCGATGTCGTGGACAGCATTCCCGAACGCGGCCAGCGGGTGGAGATTCCCTCGTCCGACTGGGCGCGGCTGCACCTCGTCACGCCGTCGCAGTAAGCGTGCGTCAGAGCAGTCCGAGATCGCGCAGCTCGCGCCGCATCGGCTCCGGCATTGCGGCGATGGTGCCCGCCGCAGACTTGCTGAGATCGGGCGGCACGGCGTCGTCGGTGAGATAGCGCCAGCCCTGGAACGGACGCATCGGGCGCGGCGACACCGAAATCACCTTCGGCTGCATGACGATGCGGCAGCGGCCGATGCCGTCCTTGTCGCGGAACGGCTCGATCCCGATGATCTTTTCGCGTGCGGCGATCTCGCCCTTGATCACCCAGTACAACGAACCGCCCGAGAGGATCTCGGCGTCGCGCTTCGGCACCATGCGGGTGACATGGATGTGATGCTGCGGCAGGCCCTTCTTCTTGGCGGTCCGCATCCGCTCGGCGGTCCACTCCTTCAGTTCCTTGACGGAGTCACAGCCGACGGCAAGCTTGATGAGATGTAGGGGCATGCCCCTGCATTAGCCGGACGACAGCGGATTTGGAATGCCGAACTAGTCGTTATCCGCAGCCGCGGGCGCCGCGGCCGGAGCCGACGCCGGCGGCGCGAGCTGGACCGGCGCGCGCGCAGCCTTCGGAGC
>JAEWBW010000005.1 GCA_023390955.1 Pseudomonadota bacterium | reverse complement strand
CGACATGACAGATCAATTGCGGATTGCGTCGCTGGTAGAGACGCTACACATGGGCGGCGACGAGAACCGTCTGCTGTCCTTTGGTGGCCATGTCGACAGGAGCCGATTTGACCATCGAGTCCTGATGACCGTGATGCCGACACCGCAAAGCAACGCTCGCTTGGGCGATATGATCCCGGCCTACGATGCCGCCGATATTGCTCTGGAAATCGTAGGAACGAATGGCATCATTCGCCGCCGTACCCTAGGTGCGCAACTGGTGAGCGGAATGCGGGCGACTGAGTTGGTTTTCCGGCTGGCTCGGCTCTTCCGACGTGAGCGGATCGATGTCGTGGATGCGCGACTGCACTATCCCATGGCCTTGGGCTTGGCAGCCGGCCGGCTCGCCGGAGTGCCCGCCATCGTTGGCACAGGGTATTTTCATGGCTTGGTTCTCGAGAAGCCCCTGCTCATTGCAACTGGTCGAGCTGTTATTTCACGCTTGGATGCCCTCATTAGCGACTCGCAATTTGCAATCGACGGATATCAAAACTGGCTTCCGCGTCCTCACCCGCGGGCTGTTGTCATCCCAAATGGAATCCCGATCCCCCAATCGAAACGCTCACGCCCCGAGATGCGTCGTCATTTCGGTTTGCCTGAGGCGGCCACGGTGGTGGGCCAAGTAAGTCGCATCGTACCACATAAGGGGCACCTGATCTTGATCCGCGCCATCGCGCCTCTCATGGCCGAGCGACCGGACCTTCATTTGCTCATTTGTGGGTTCGCAGAGGATCAGATGTATCTCAAACAGCTCCATCAGGAGGCCGCGAAGCTTAACGTACGTGACCACGTCCACATCGCGGGCTACCCCGGCCCCATCGCCGACGTCTGGACAACAATCGACGTCCAGGCCCACGCCAGCTTGCTCGATTCGTCACCGATCGCGATCCATGAGGGGATGGCTGTGGGCCTACCTGCGGTGGTAACTGACGAGGGCGGCGCGCGCGAACTTGTTGTTGACGGCGAGACGGGCCTGGTCGTCCCTAAGGGTGACGAAGACGCTTTGCGTAGGGGCTTGAGAGCAGTGCTCAGCAATGCTGAGCTATCGCGACGTCTCGCCGCCGGCGCCAAGGGCCGGTATCATGAGCGGCACCGACCTGAGGTGATGAGCCGTGCGCATGAAGTGCTGTTCAGATCGATTGTTGAGCAAAAGCGCCGTCGGACAGCGAGGCGTCTTGCATGATCGGCCTGCGCGATCTCCCCTGGTCGGCCCTGCCATCGGGTTTGGTCGCGCAGTTGCGTACAAGGCAGGCGCGTATAGCGCTTGGGTCGACACCTAAGCCGCTGACGATCGTTCACGCCTACTATGAGAACCCGCGAATGCTTGCGCGGCAGATCAAGAATTGGCGCGACATGCGAGCCGACAATCTCTCCGTCATCGTTGTCGATGACGGTTCGCCTGAATACCCGGCCTCTAGCGTGCTTGCCTTGATCCCGGAACTGAATCTCTCCCTCTATCGCATTGAGGTTGATGTGCGATGGAACTGGCTGGCGGCGCGAAACTTGGGAATGCACAAAGCCCGCGACGAGTGGTGCCTGTTGCTGGACATGGATCATATCGTCCCCCCGGAAACCTACCGCGCCCTTGCGTATGGCCTGCACGACCCCGGCACCATCTATCGGTTCTCCCGCATCAATTCTGACGCCTCTCGGTTACCTCCCCATCGCAACATATGGTTCATGACGCGAGACATGTTCTGGAAGGTCGGCGGATATGATGAAGCGCTGTCCGGTTACTATGGAACCGACGGCGAATTTCTGCGGCGCGCAGCGGCTACAGCGCCGCTACGCCTGCTAGAGGCCAATCTGGTACGCCACGAATATTTCGAAGATTCGTCGACGACACGCTACAAGCGAAAGCAGCCAGAGGACGCGACCGTCCGTAAGCTGATTGCAGCTCGACCACGGAATTGGAAACCGCGAGCACTTTCTTTCCCCTGGAGGGCAGTCGACCTAAGCCCGGCGAGCTTCGGTTCACCGAACTAGTATCGCGAAAATACTCTCGGAATTGAGCCGCGTCCTTGTTGAGACAGCTGGTCCGCTGTTTCAAGCTCCGACGCTCTGTCTGATTTCTCTTAAAACGAGCGCCTCACGCGGAGATGGGGCTCGCCGGTCGGCTGGAAGTTCGACGACCGATAAGCCGCATGAAGTCGGAAACGCTCATGCCGCCTGTGCGAACGCCAAGCGCGCGCCCCATAGCCCACTGTAAATCCGATGAAGAAGATGGACATCAAGACCAATAATGGCAGCATCGGACTTTCCCTCGCTAAACCTGCTATCCTGTACCTTGCGGCATCCCGTCCCAAGCAAGCTGCATTCCACCGCGTGGATGTGACGAGATCATGGAGATTGCGGCATAGACTTTCACCACCGAAAAGCGGAACCGGACACCAAATGTGGCAGCGCGCAAGGTGGCCTCCCGCAACTGACGAAATGTATTCATCACCCGACAAATGCCAAGACGCAAAAATTCACATCAAGTCCTGGTGTAAATTCGTGCAACGTCATTCAATCGCGACCCACCCCCTCGACTGAAATACGCGCCATTTGCTGAAACATCCAACTGATATCAGTCGCCTAGCCCTAATCCGCCTCACTCCATCAAGTCAGCGGCGTCAAGCAAATGCTCTCACCAGATCATACTCCCTCTTAGGTTGCATTTTACGCTACATTCAACTAATTTGCACATTCAGGTGGATCCGATGAATGTCGATCATCTAACTGCTCCCGTCACGCGCGAAGATAATCGGCTTGCGAGGGCCCAGCGATTTATCGCCCGCCGATCCAGATCGAAGCGCGCGCAGTTCTTTGTCCACTTGCTTTCCCCTCACACCGCAGCTTCAATACTGGACCTCGGCGGTGGCAGAGGGCGACACTTTCCGACGCACCTGCCCGAGTTACGAAACGTCTGCATAGCCGATCACAACCCGGCCGCTCTGGCGTTCGCGCGGCAGCGCTTCGGATTTGAGACCGTGCTTCTTGACGCGACGGAGCGCCTGCCGTTCTCCGATAAAGAATTCGACATTGTGTTTTGCTCATCCGTTATTGAACACGTGACGGGCCCGAAGGATCTGGCCGTCGATCTGTTCAAGCGCGATGGCTATGCATTCCGGACCATCTCTTCTGAGCACCAGAAGCGCTTCGCTGCAGAGATCCGGCGGATCGGCAAGCGATATTTCGTTCAAACGCCCAATCGATACTTTCCAGTCGAGGTCCATTCTTGGCTGCCTATGCTGGGATATTTACCGACCCATCTGCAATGGGCCGTCATGTCCATCACTAATCGTTTTTGGCCACGGCGGGACCAGAGGCCGGATTGGTCACTTCTCACATACAAGGAAGTGCAAGATCTGTTTCCAGATGCCGAGATCTATCGGGAACAGTTCTTAGGCTTCACCAAATCGATCATCGCGGTAAGTCGGACATGGCCCGGGTTGGATACGTACAGCAGTTGATCGTGAGACGGTCTCAAGCTCGCTACATGCCTCCGTAGAGGGGTGCATGCGCCATAACGCTGGTGCCGGCCCGTACTATTCGGTGCACCGTTAGGCATGATGCAGCGCACCACCGGCAGGATCATTCCAGGCTTCGGAACGACGTATCGAGCAGCGGAGGTTCTGATATAGTCCCTCTCAACATTTGAGAGCGGAAGGCACTGAAGGTGAGCGAATCAACAAACAACCAAGACGTTAAGTTCAAGGCGCTGCTCGCGGGTGATCCTGCTCCTCGATTCAGTCAAAGATCCACCAGCAGCGAAGATTACACGTTCGACACGGCCGCCGGTCGGTATCTCGTTCTTTGCTTCTTCATATCGAGTCGCTATCCAGCGTTTCAGGAAGCTGCGCAACTCGTGCAAGAAAACCGTGCTTTGTTCGATGACAAGAATTTTGCCTTCTTCGGCATATCGATCGACCCCCAGGACGAGTCACGGGAGGTCGCGGTTCAAAGTTTGCCCGGCATCCGATACATCTGGGATTTCGATCATCGTGTAAGCCAGATGTACGGATCGTTGCCGGTCAATTTTGGTCCACAAACCAATATCGCGAATCCGACGTGGGTGGTTATCGATCCTACGCTGCGGATTCTTCGGGTCGAGCGCTTTGGTAACGGCGCTTCGGATCGCGTTTTTGATTATTTGAAAGGCCTGCCACCTCCCGAGCGCTTTGCGGGAATGGAGTTGCAGGCACCCATATTGGTTCTACCCAACGTTTTCGAACCAGAACTCTGCAACGAACTCATCTCACTTTACGATGCGAATGGTGGCACCGAGTCGGGCTTCATGCGCGAGGTCAACGGCAAGACTGTCCCGATCATGGATGGGAGCCATAAGAAGCGACGCGATTATTTGATAAGTGATCCAGAGGTGAGGCGGCAAACCCAATCACGTGTTCATCGGCGGATACGCCCGGAGATCGCACGGATATACTCGTTCGAGGCAACTCGAATGGAGCGTTATCTTGTCGGCTGCTATACTGCGGAGGATGGAGGCCACTTCCGGCCACATCGAGACAATACCACCAAAGGGACGGCGCATCGCCGTTTTGCAGTTTCCATCAATCTCAACGAAGATTTCGATGGTGGTGAAGTGAGCTTCCCCGAATATAGTCCTCGAACCTTCAAGTCACCGCCCGGTGGGGCAATAATCTTCCCTTGTGCAATCCTACACGCAGTTTCCCAGGTGACATCGGGCAGGCGATACGCATTTCTTCCGTTCTTGTATGACGAGGCTGCAGCGAGATTGCGCGAATCCAACAACAAGTTCCTTGAGAATGGCAGCTATAAGGCCAATTCGTCATAGTGGGTACGAAGCGTCGCGCCCCCAACTCGCGAGCCCGTCTTCAGAAGGACGGCCGTTGGCTCCCGGATCAGTAGTCCAAACTAATGCCGCTCCGTCAGTCTAAACACCGGAAACCGGCTCAGCATCGCGGCTTTGAGAAACTTGAAATGAGAGATTGAAGAAGAAAGCTCCCGGAGCCGCCGCTGCCCGTTCTGAATTTCCTTGTCGAAGAGGTTTTGATGATGATTATCGAGCGTCTCACGCTCGAGATATTCGTCATCACCGTTACCAAATGTCACCGCAGCCCGTGCCAGCACATCCTCGACACGACGATTTAGTCCGGACTGTTCGCGCTCGGCCGCCTGTAGAGCCTCCTCGATCGCGGTCATGATGGCTTCGATGCGGGATTGATCGGTCTCCGCGTCGCGTTGAGGCGAACGCGCGCGGAAATCCTGCTGATCGCTGGGACGGCCTCTTAGCAGACTGTGGGCACGAGCCCGCAAGAACAGTTGGAACATGCGTGCACTTTCCGGTTTGGAGCGCCAAGCCGGAAGTTGGGGCCAACTTGGTTAATAAAGACTGAAGCTTCTCGTCTGTTCGGCGCGGCTTTGCGCGAGCCACGTGCGCCACGCCTCTTCATGCTTGAAATAGAGTTCGACCCATCTGATGTCTTCCGCATGGAGGGTCCCATTGACCGCCGCGGCGCCCGCTCCAACCGTCGACAGGTCCAGTGCCTCGAATTCAGTGGTCTCGGCCTGTGAAAGGCCGATCAGGACGCGATGCCCCTGCCCATCAACAAAATACCGGCGCGGGGCGTGGTTCTTCTGGTCAATCACTGCGATGGCCCTCGCTAACGATCCAAGGCCCCGAGCGCCCTTCGAGGCGGCGGCCATAGGCCCAAACAAAAATGCTGAAAGCAATCGCGCCAAATATCACGCCACATAACGCAACCAGATACATCATCCACGCTTCTCCGCGCGCGCCCCGTGCAATTCGGGATCCTTAAAGTCCGGCAACGCAACAATGCGTAAGCTACGGCTCCCGCGTCATCAAGAAGGGAGGCGGATTAACCTAACTGCGCATGGTTATTTGCGATCTTGTCACAACGAATGTCCGCTTCGACCAACGCCGATCGAGCTTTCGGTATAGGGCGCGTGCAGCTTGTAGCGCTGGGATCGTCGATGCGATCGCCGCGCCCGCACGCCGTAACCGCAACAAAATCCTGCCACGAAGATCGAAAGCAGCGCCAAAGTCGGCATCATTTGGAATGTTCCTTCATCTGCGGAACGTTCCTCCCCCAGATATTTCATCGTGGAGTTGTGGCGACTTCAAGGATCACCTTCGCTGAATCTTTTGCCAGTCCTAGACGGAATTTGGGCAGAACCCTGCTCCAAAACTAGTCGTCAGCGATCCCCTTTCGTGTCACGCAGAACCATGACCTTCGATGGCCGACGGGCATTCGGTCTGCAATGGTTAAGCCTGATGGCGGAACCGGTTTGACCGCCATCCTCCACCCGCCCTATTGAGGGCCGCAGCGAACCAGAACTCACATTCGAGGAAGACGCGCGGGAGACCCAATGACCGACCGTCCGATCATTCTCGTCACCGGAGGCGCCGGCTATATCGGCTCGCATGCGTGCCGCGCACTGGCAGCGGCCGGCTATCAGCCCGTCGTCTACGACAACCTCTCGACCGGCCATCGCGATTTCGTCGCAGGCCCGCTGGTGACCGGCGACCTCCTCGACGAAGCGACGCTCGCCCGCACCTTCGCCGACCACAAGGTCGCGGCTGTGATGCATTTCGCCGCCGCGAGCCTGGTCGGCGAGTCCGTCGTCGATCCGCAGAGGTACTACATCAACAACGTTCAGGGCACGCTGTCGCTGCTCAAGGCAATGCGCAATGCGAGCTGCCACCGCATCGTGTTCTCTTCGACCGGCGCGGTCTACGGCAATGCCGACAGCAAGGCGCTGCCGGAGGACTTTTCCTGCGCCCCGATCAACCCTTACGGCGCGTCGAAATGGATGATCGAGCGCCTGCTCGCCGATTATCGCTCAGCCTATGGTTTCGGCGCGTTCTGCCTGCGCTATTTCAACGCCAGCGGCGCCGATCCCGCAGGCGGCCTCGGCGAGAAGCGTGATGTCGAGACGCATCTCATTCCGCGCGCCATGATGGCGCTGCAGGGGCACGTCGGCGATTTCGCGGTGTTCGGTGACGATTACGACACGCCGGACGGCACCGCGATCCGCGACTATATCCACGTCACCGATCTCGCCGCCGCGCATCTGGCCGCCCTCGAGCTGCTGCTGAATGGACATGCAGGCGGGAGCTTCAATCTCGGCACCGGCACGGGCTTTTCGGTGCGCGAGATCCTGTCGGCGATCCGTGACGAGACCGGGCGCGAGGTGCCGCATGTCGTCAAACCGCGTCGCGCGGGCGATCCGACCTATCTCGTCGCCGACCCTTCCGCCGCGCGCAAGGTACTCGACTTCGTACCGCGTCATTCGGATCTGTCGACCATCATCCGCACCGCCTGGGCCTGGCACCAGAGCGCGCATCCGCTGCGGAATTCCCCGTAAAAACACGTGAATCCAGCCTCAGCGCGGTAAGGTTGAGCAGTTAGCTTAATCCGCGTTGCTTGTTGCGCGTTTTCGCCAATCGCCTATCCCTTTGCACACCGGGCTTCCCCAAGGCCCGGCCCCACCCAAGCAAAGCCGTCGAGCGAACATGGGTCGCTTGGCGGCTTTGTCGTTGTACTAGTGTGTAAGAGGATCGTTTCGGTTATGGCGCGCAAGCCCTGGTCGTTCAAGGAAGACCGCAGATTGATGGAGCTGGCAAAATCTTCGATCACGTTGGAACAAGCTGCAAAGCAACTCGGACGGTCGCCGGAAGCGATCAAGCGCATGGCCCTGCGCCTCGGCCTAGCGCTGAAGTCGAAGGACAGCAGGAAGGGCTGAAGCTCGGAGCGCTATCGCGCCCGTTCGCCGTGTCGAGGTTCTCTGGGCGTCTCGAGATCTCACAAGACCACGCCTGAAACGTCGGAAGATCGCATCGGCGCTTGCGCCTAGCTACCGCTCCTATGGAAGGACGCCCTGGCAGTCCGGAGCACCGGCGCGATCACCGATCCGCAACCGTTAACCGCCGATAACACTTGATCAGGCGGCTCCGGTGCTGCGGGCAGTCAGTGCCGCTGGCTCTTGGTGGATCCCATGCCCGAGCTGGTGCCGTAGGTCGGCACTCCCGTGCCCCGGAACGCTCCGCCCATGCTGTCGGAGCCCCCGTTCGTGGACGTGCCGCTGCGGGTCGTCGAGCTGGTCTGTGTCGAGGAGGACGTCTGATCCTTGGTACCCTGGGCGAACGCCGGCACCAGTCCCGCAAACGTCAGGCCGGCGGCGGCCAGGCCAGAAATGACAATCTTACGCGTGAGCTTCCTCTTCTCGAGGGACAGGCCGGTCCGGAAAGCCCGTAGGCACCGCAATCGAGGTTAACTCAGGCCTCACCACGGTCCCTTAAACCCTATTTTAGCCCCTCCCGGCTAGGCTCACGCGGTTATCTTTTGATCAAATTTCTCCCGGGCGGGGATGAAACCAGGACGGCCGAACCTTTCCCTAGCGGCGCTCGTGCTTGCGAGCACGCTGGCGTTTGGCCTCGCGGGTCACCTGGCCGCCACCGGCTTCATCCACCACCAGCAGGTCCGCCCCCTCGACGAGCTGACCGAGGTGGTGCTGCGCCGCTCGGAATTCGCGGTCGAATTTGGCGCCGCCAGCCTCGACGAACTCGCAGGCCGCGGTCTTGCGACCTGCGCACCCGCCTCGCTCCAGGCGATCCGCCTTCACGTCTACCAGCGCTCGACGGTCAAGGACGTCCGGCTCGTCAATCGCGACGGCTCGGTGATCTGCTCGGCCTATTCGGAGACGCTGGAATTCGACAAGGGCTGGATCGACCGCTCCGACATGCTGCCCTCGCGCGACACCAAGCTCATGCTGTTCCGTGTCGAGCAGTTCGGCGGCGACGCGCTCGGCGTGCTCCGGGACATCGACAGCAAGACGGCGCTGGTCGCCATCCTCGGCGTCAACTCCAGTCTGTTCGACATCATGCCGGCCGAGCTGCGCGCGCACAGCGAAGTCTGGCTCTGGCTGAACAATGGCGAGAAGCTCGGACAATTTGCGCTGGACGCCGACAAGCCGCTCGGCCCTGCGTCCGATTTTACCAAGACCTCCGTGCGCTACCCGCTCCATGCCACGATCCACGTCGAGAACGCGGCCCTGAACGCATGGAATAGCGAGGCCTATTGGCCGGCGATGGCGGTCGCGCTCGCGCTCGGCGTCCTGTTTGGCGTGCTGTTGTCGCGGACCCGGCGCATCGAAGGCCCGGTCGCCGATATCGACCGCGCGCTCGCGCGCGGCGAGTTCAAGCCGTATTTCCAGCCGATCTTCGAGCTGGAGACCGGCAGGATCAAGGGCTGCGAGATCCTTGCGCGCTGGCTGCGCGAGGATGGAACGATCGTGCCGCCGATGAACTTCATCCCGCTCGCGGAATCCAGCGGCCGCATCCAGGCCATGACCTGGCAGATTCTCAGCCAGGCGTTGTCGGACATGCAGCCGCTCCTGAAGGCGGACAAGGACTTCAAACTGTCGCTCAACGTCGTGCCTCAGCATCTGCTCAGCCTCGGCTTCGTCGACACCCTTCGCAGCCACGCCATCGCGGCAAAAGTCTCGCCGCGGCAGATCGTGGTCGAAGTGACCGAGCGCGACGAGCTCGACGATCTCGCGCGCGCGGCCGTCGTGGTGCGCGAGCTGCGCGGCTACGGCTTCCGCGTCGCCATCGACGACGTCGGCGTCGGCCATAGCGGCCTGTCGCGGTTGAAGGGGATGGGTGCCAACACTATCAAGATCGACAAGTTCTTCGTCGACACGGTCACGGTGGACGCCTCGACCACGACGATCGTGATCATGCTGGTCGAGCTCGCACGCGACCTCGACATGTCGGTCGTTGCCGAAGGCATCGAGACCGAGGAGCAGGCGCGCGCGCTGATCTCCTGCGGCGTCGAGGAAGGCCAGGGCTATCTCGTCGCGCCGCCGCTGCCCTTTGCGAAGTTCAAGGAGCTGATCGAAACGCGGCGTTCGGCGCCGGAAAGCGCCGCCGAAGCCGCATCGCTGGTGGCTTAAGTCCTACTTCGCCATCTGTCCGCGCAACTCGCCGCCGGGATTGGCTGCGGTGTGGATGTTGGCGTACCACTTGCCGCCGAGGAGATCGGCAGCCTGCGCGTCGTTCAGGGTCGCGGTACCCTCGATCGGGCTTGCCGCCGACTTGAACGGCAGCGCGATGCCGGCGTTCTTGCCCGCCTCGCTCGGCCCGTGGAAATGCGCGGCGGTCGCGGGTCCGGACAGGCCGGTATAGGTGATGGTGTAGGTCAGGACCTTCGAGCCGGTGTCGTAGGTCGCCTCGGCCTTGCCGGAGCCGGTGCTCGCATTCGGCGGCACCTCGTTGCTGCCTTTGAGCTCCCCGCTCAGCTTGACCACCTCGGCGTTGGCGGCGGTCAGACCGAACGTCGTTGCGCTGACGAGCGTCACGCCCAGCAGCATCGCATGAAACGCAGCCTTCTTCATGGCATCCTCCCCAGTCTCGGACCCAGGCAGGGTCTCGGACCCGTTTTGTTGAACCCCGGTGCGAAACGGAAATTCCGCATAGGGATTTATGCCTGAATTTGTTCCGGATGCGAAGGCGTCATATGAGGCAGATGGCGCAGGCTCCCCCTCATCCTTTCGGCTGACGGCGCGTCCACAAATGCGGCTCAGGCCGCACCGCTGCGGCGACCTGCCTCTTCCGACGTCAGCAGTTCGGCCATCCGCCGATGCGTTTCGCGTAAAGCCGCAATCGCGCCATCAAGGTCGAAATCCGCCTCGCGAATAGACGCAAGGAACCGGGCCGTCAGTGCAAGATCGAGCTTTACCCGCGTCATGCCGTCGCTGCTTTTGCGGCGACGGAGCGACAGATGCATCGCGCGCAGCCGGGCTTCGGCGGCGTTGCAGCCGCAGAGTGTCGCCAGTTCGTCATATGTCATCCAGACCTGGGGCATGTTTCACCGCCTTACTCGGCGACAAGCTAGGCCGGAAACGTAAAGGCAGTGTTGCCTTCAATGCACCGCCGCATACAGGATCTTGTCCTGCGTCGCCTCCGCGGCATCGAACTCGGCGACGATGCGGCCGGTGCGGGCGACCAGGATGCGGTCGGAGACCGCGAGCACCTCCGGCAGGTAGGACGAGATCACCACCACCGCCTTGCCTTCGTCGGCGAGCCGCCTGATCTCTGCATGGATATGCGGGATGGTGCCGACATCGACGCCGCGCGTCGGCTCATCGAAGATGATGATCGAGGGATCCTGTACCAGAGTCTTGGCCAGCACGACCTTCTGCTGGTTGCCGCCGGACAGCTCGATGATTTTCGCCTTCCGCTGCAGCGCGCTGATCTTCAGGCGCTCGACCCAGTAATTCGCCAGCTTGCTGCGCTTCGCCCGTGACAGCAGGAAATTGAAACCGACCCTGGTGCCGAGCTTGCCGAGATAGACGTTGTCGTCGACCACCATGGTCTCGAAGAAGCCGTTGGCCTTGCGATCCTCGGTGATGTAGGCGATGCCGTCATTGATGGCCTGGCGCGGCACGCGGTAGCGGATCGGCTTTCCTCTCAGGCGAATGGTGCCGCCATTGACCAGATTGCGCTTGAGCGCGCCGTAGATCACCTTGGCGATCTCAGTGCGACCTGACCCGATCAGGCCGGCGATGCCGACGACCTCGCCGGCATAGACCGAGAACGACATGTTCTTGACCGCCATGCCCATGGTGACGTTCTCGACCGTCAGCACCTTCTCGCGACGCTGATGCGTCTTCTCCTTGCGGCCATAGACGGCCTGCGCGACCTCGCGACCGACCATGTGCTGCACCAGGCTGTCGCGCGTGAGCTGCTTGGCAGGCGCGGTGATCACCAGCCGGCCGTCGCGCAACACCGTGATGCGGTCGGCGATCTGCAGCGATTCCTCCAGCGCATGTGAGATGTAGATGATCGAGACGCCGCGGGCACGCAGGTCCCGCACCAGATGGAAGAAGTGGACGATCTCCTCCGGTGTCAGCGACGCGGTCGGCTCGTCGAAAATGATGATCCGGGCCTTGTTGTAGATCGCGCGCGCGATCTCGACCATCTGCTTCTTGGCGGTCCCGAGCATCGCCACCGGCGTTGCCGGGTCGACGTGGAAATTGAGGGACTGCAGCAGCTGCTGGGCCTGGATGTTGAGCGTGCGGAAGCGTGTCAGGAGCTTCTCGTTGCCGAGCTCGATGTTCTGCGCCGCGGTCATGGTCGGCACCAGGCTGGTCTCCTGATACACCATGCAGATGCCGGCCTTCAGCGCATCGCGCGGCTGCTCGAAATTGGCAGGCTTGCCGTCCAGCCGGAATTCGCCCGAGGTCAACTGGATCGCGCCTGCGATTGCCTTGCACAGCGTTGACTTGCCAGCACCGTTCTCGCCGACCAGCGCATGCACTTCGCCGGGATAGAGGTTGAAATTGACGCCTTCGATGGCGTGCACGCCGCCGTAGATCTTGCTGCCGCCAATGATCTCCAGCACCGGCTCGGCCGCGCCGTTCGGCACGAGGTTTGCGCCATCGCTCATCGGAGCTCTCCCGTGTGCAGTACAAGGCAACCGGTGCCGCGCGCGGCGATCACCACGCCCTGCGGTGCCCGGCAGGCGCCGGTGATGCCGTGGAAGCGGCCGCCGGCGCGGCTGTGCAGGCTGTCGGTCGCCTCGCCCTCGGAATCGAGATGCACGAGCAGCCCGTAGGAGCGCGGCGGCGCCCAGGGCTTCTGGATGCCGAGCGCCTTGACGCCGCCGATCTGCATCGGCTCGAGGCAATCGGCGCCGCCAGCGAAGGCCGGCGCGATCCAGTGATGCTCCGGCATGGTGCGCATCATCTCCTCGCGGAAATCATCCTCCTTGAGGACGAACTCGATGAGATGCGTGCGCCGGGCGAACAGGCCGAGGAAGAAGCCGCCATGCCCGTCCGGATGCAGCCGCGCGGGGTAGCCCGGCAGATTGTCCGCGATAACTTCGCCCGATCCGATGCCGCCCGCGGTCAGGGGAAAGCGGCTGAGCCGATGGGCGCCACTCTCGGTGAGCCACAGCATCGCGCCGTCGGCGGAGGCCGCCACGCCGTAGGGATACGCCAGATCGCGGAGCAGAACCGATGGGTTCGCAAGATCCGGCCCGCAGGCAATCAGCCGGCCGCTGCGACCCTTCTCCATGAGAATGTGGCGCCACTGGTCGGGCGTGCGGCCGACGGCGCCCTCGACCATGAAGATGCGTCCGTCCGGGCTCGCGGCAACCGACAGCAGTCCGCCGAGCGCACGGCCGTCGGCGGACTCCAGCCAGCGCGGCTCGGGCTTCGCCGGATCGATCGCAGCCAATCCGCGACCGGCAACGCAGACAAGGAGACGCCCGTCCGGATGGACCGCTAAGCCGCCGGCATCGCCTTCAAGCTCCGCGACGAGCGTCCGGGTGACGAGATCATCGCCCGAGAGTTTCAGCACCCGCCTGCCGGCCGACACATACACCGTGCCATCGGGAGCCGTGGCGACATCGTCGACGCCAGCCAGGGGCTCGCCGATCACCGTGCAGCCATCGAGCCGGTCGTTCGGGCTGAGCGCGCCGTCGAGCGAGGGAATGGCGTTCTGGCCACCGTCACGATCGATGACACTGCGGATGTCGCGCAAGAGATGATCGAAGAACCCCATCGCGCTACCCCGCCCTGCTCTTGCCGCCCCAATAGGCGTCGTATCCAGTCCAGCTCTCGTCGACGCCGTCGAGCTTGATGCGGCCGATACGGTTGTTCTCGAGCCCCCCGAGATAGAGATAGCCCTGATGCTCGCGCATCGAGGTCAGCGTCGAATGCGAGATGCCGGTCGGATCCCACCAGGACTCCAGCGCTTCGCCCTGCTCGTTGAACTTGAGCACGCAGCCATGGTTGAGCGCAGGCGCCAGCCATTCGTCGGCAGGCACTTGCTTGACCATCCGCAATCGGAAGCCCGGCTTGCGCACGGAGAGGTCGAACGTCGGCGTCCGGATGCCGACCAGCGCCAGCCAGTAGGTGCCGTCGGAAGCGCGGTTGATGTTATCAGGGTTGCCGGGCAGCTCGTCGATCAGCACCTCGGTCTTGCCCTTCTTCGGACCGTCGATCCAGTAGCGGAACACCTTGCAGAGCGAGGTGCTCGCGATCAGCACCGACTTGCCGTCATGGGAGACGCAGATGCCGTTCGGGAAATAGAAGTGATTGATGACGGTCCGGGTCGTCTTCGTCTTCGGATCGTAACAGACCACGCGACCATTGGGCCGTGCCTCGAGGATGTCGAGCGTATTGGTCGTCATCTCGTAGCGGGTGGTGCAGTCGCTGAAATAGATCTTTCCGTCCGGGGCGATGTCGAGATCGTCGGCCATGCGCAGCCGGGAATCGTCGTTGAGCTTGTACCAGGTCCGGTTGGTCTCATCCGTCACCTTGAAGACGCGGCCATCGGGCGCGACGCCATAGACGCCCATGCCGGCCACAGCCACGATCAGGTTCTCGTCGCGGTCGAACTGCATGCCGAGCGGACGGCCGCCGATATGGGCGAACACCTCGCGCGTTTCGAAATTCTCGCCGGAGAAACGAATGATGTTGCCGTCGCGCGTCGAGCCGTAGAGGCGGCCCTGGCGGTCAATGATGACGTCCTCGGGGCCTTCGACCTGATCGAGCCCGATCGCCTGCGCCCGGATCAGACGATCGTTCTGCGCGTAGGGCGTGGCCGAACCGGGCTGCACCGACGGTGCCGGCGCCAGCGCCACATAGGCCGGGTTCACATAGATCTTCTGGATCGCCTTGCCGCGGTTCTTCGACCATTTGACATCGATGCCAACGGCGGCGAGCAGGATCATGCCCGTCACCGCCGATGTGACGTAGCCGGGGACGCCCATCCGCACCAGGCCGTTGATGAGCAGGAAGATGATCAGAGCGCCGATCATCGCGCGCCACACCGTGCCCTTGCCGCCGGCAAGGGAAATGCCACCGAGCACGACGGCCGTCAGCGCCTGGAATTCCCAACCGACCCCCGTGGTGGAATCCGTGCTCGCCTGTCGCGAGGCATAGAAGATGCCGCTGGCGGCGCACAGCGTGCCCGACAGCACATAGGTCAGGAACAGCATCAGCCGGACGCGGATGCCGGCATGGCGCGCCGCCTTGCGGCTCGCGCCGATCGCGGTGAGGTGCCAGCCATAGCGCGAGCGCGACAGGAAGATGTGACAGATCAGCAGCACGACGAACAGGGTCGCTGCGTTGACGGGAATGCCGAGCGCGCTGCCGCCGCCGATATAGTCCCAGGCGTCGCTATCGACCGAGTTGGTGGCGAACACCTGGGCATAGCCGGTGTTGAGCAGGTTCACCGAGGCGCGCAGGATGATCAGCGTCACCAGCGTGGTCAGGAACGGCCGCGTCTTCAGGAAGCCGATCAGGAAGCCGTTGATCGCGCCAAGCGCGGCGCCGACGCAAAGCGTGGCCACCACCACGGCCCAGATCGGCCACTCCATCACCAGCAGGAAGAACAGCGCGGCGAAATTGCACAATGCGAAGATCGCGCCGACGGAGAGATCGATGCCGCCGCTCATCAGGGAAAAGCCCATGGCGAGCGCGACGAAGCCGAACTCAGCGAACAACCGCAGCAACGACAGCGTGTTCTGCACCGAGGCGTAATTGGGGATCGTGATCGCAAACCAGAGCCAGAGCCCGATCATCACCGTGAACGGCACGACCGGCTCGAACCACTGCTTCAGCAGCAGCTCCGACAGCAGCAGGCGGGGCGAGAACCGCCGCGCCGATGCGGTCAAGGACCCGGCAAAGGACTCGGTCGTCGACATGATCGTGGCACTCCCAATCGACCGGCGTGCACATGAGGCGCACGCCGGCAGCCGGCTCGTCAGTCAGCCCTCAAGTTCAGCTCTTCTTGGGAAGCGCGAAGCAGTTGGCGCCCGATGCGTTGGTTTTGTCGAGCCAGACCGGGCGCGTATAGAATTCGAGATTGCGGGTGCCCGCCTTCTCGCCGAGCATCAGCAGGGTCTGGGCGGCGAACATCAGGTCGTGACCCTGCTCGGTCGCCTTGTAGCTGAGGAATTTGTAGAAGTTTCCGGAATTGACCTGATCGCAGTCGAGCGAGGAGCCCTCGCCGGAGGCGAACACCTTGACGTCGTCGATCTTGCCGGCGTTGCGGATCGCCTGCGCGGCACCTGACTCCATGATCCCCCAGAAGCCGATCGAGGCGCAGAGATCAGGATGCTGCTGGATAACCGTGGCCGTGATGTTGAGCGCGGTGTTGGCGTCCCAGTTGGCGGCCTGGTTCGAGACCACCTTGATGTTGCTGTCCTTGTTGAGGACCTCCATGATGCCGCCGACCTGGTCGACGCTCGCTGCCGCCGTCAGCTCGCCCTGCACGATCTGCACCTTTCCGGACTTGCCGGAGGCGGTGCCACAGACCTTGACCACCTCTGTCGCCAGCATCTTGCCGATCTCGCGCCAGTCGGCGCCGACAAAGGCGCCCGACTTGTAGTTCGAGGACATGTTGATCTGGATGACATGCGTGCCCTGGCTTTCGGCGCGCTTCAGATCCTTCATCAGCAGCGTCACGCTGGGGTTCTGCACGATCAGCACGTCGGGCTTCTGGTCGACCAGCGCCGTCAGGGCCTGCTGCATCGCGGACGGATTGTTGTTGGGATCGCGGACGATGAACTTCATGCCGCGCCATTCGGCTTCCTCCTGCACCACGCGGCCCCACTCGTCCGACAGGGGCACGCCGAGCGCGATCGGCAGATAGGCGACGGTCTTGCCCTGCAGCGCCTTGTCATAGGCGGCACGCAGCTCGCGCGCGGTCTTGGTGCCACCTTCCTCCTGTGCAACCGCCAGGGTCGGCAGTGCGAGAAGTGCCGCGCCTGCGGCCGCGATCGTCCAGAGCTTCGCTGTCTTCATTGTTTCCTCCACGTCATGTTTGTCGATTGAAAGAAACGGGATGCCGTTGTCCGGCATTCCTCGTCGGTCGTCAGCAGTCTGTCGTGTTAATCGCCTTGCTAGTCACCTTGCCGCGCGGTCTCCTCGTCGCGTGGATGCAGGAAATTGTCGAGCACGATGGCCGCCAGCAGCACCACCCCCTTGATGATGTTCTGCACCTCGCTGTTGACGTCCATGATGGTAAAGGCGTTGAGCAGGACGCCGATCAGGACACAGCCCACCACGACGGAGAACACGCTGCCGCGGCCGCCGATCAGGCTGATGCCGCCGATGACGACGACCAGCACGACGTCGAAGATCATGGTGCCTTGGGTGATCGCCATCTGCATGCTGCCGGTGGTGCCGACCCAGACCAGCCCGGCGAGCCAGGCGAGGAAGGCCACCAGCGCGTATTCGAGGACGATCAGCGGCCGCAGCGGAATGCCGGTCAGGCGCGCCGCCTCGGGATTGTCACCCTGCGCATAGATAAAGCGCCCGATCGAGGTGCGGGACAGGAACAAATGCATCGCGATCGCCGCGACCGCGAATACAAGGATCGGGACCGGTATACCGAACAAGCGCCCAGCGCCGGCGAACATCAGCGCCGGAGCGTCCTTCGGGCCATAGACCACCCAGGCCGGCGCGAGCCAGAACGCAACGCCATAGATCACGAAGCCGGCCGCGAGCGTCACGAACAGCGGCGGCGCCTCGACGAAGGCGACCATGACGCCATTGATCACGCCGATCAGCAACGCGATTGCAAGCGCGAGCAGAACGGCAGCGCCGACAGGCATTCCGCGCTGGATCTCGATCAGGGCAATCGACCACGAGCCCGCCATGATCGCGACCTCGCTGAGATCGATGCCGCGGCTGATGACGATCAGCCCCATGCCCAGCCCGAGCACGCCGAGGATGGAGATGCTGCGCAGCAGATTGAGCAGGTTCGAAACCGTCGCAAAGCCGTTCAGCGTGAAGCTGAACACGAGCAGCAGCACGATCGTGATCAACAGCACGATCTGTTCCTGGTTCGGCTTTGCAAACGCGACGGGAGTGCGAGGTGTGGTGGCCGGAACAGCAACACTGCGCGATGCCAAAGGCCACCGCATTCGTTTCCTCCCGCTCTTATTTTGATTGAGAGTTTAGGAGTGACAACCAGTATTCGTCAAACATATTCCTCGAATGCACTGAGATCACCGCATCGCAATCGCGCGAGCGGCGTTTCGCGTTTGATACTTTGTTTGATTGCGCGGTGATCGGCTGGAAAACGCATGCGCAGCGCGCAGGACTCGCCGACAGTGCAATGCGGATTTCCGCTGAGCGGCATATCACGCCGCGCGGTGACAGCGCATAGACCGGGAAAACTAGGAAGCAGAATCCTCGGATGACGGCATCACGGCGTCGTGCGACGAACGCGACCGACCGTCCTTCTTCGCCGGCTTGTCCGTCCTCAGTCTGACGACCGCGCCCTTGGGATCTGCCGCCGGCTCACTGTCCTGGCGGTAGATCAACGTCACCTCGAACAGAACGTCCGGTGCCTGCTTGGCCCGTCCGCAACAATTCGCCACCGTGCCATTGCACGCGCCCGCGAGATCGACCTCGACCTCGTCGACGCCGAACACCGTCGGCATGCCATCGGCGTGCCGACGCGTCGTCAGCACGGCCGTGAAGCGATCTTGATCGACCTCATAGCTGCCGTCATAGGTGAAGAAGCAGTCGTTGCCGGTGAAGCGGCCCTGGGCAAGATGCACGACCCCCGTGCCCTGGCCACGCGAGGTCCGGAACCAAGCAGCGTATGTGCCATCCCTCAGCATTGCGGCGCCCGTCATGAAATTTGCCCGTATGTGCTACCAACTCTTGGGCACGACAATGGCGGATCGCACCGCCATGTCGCGACGGTTAACGCTTCTTGAAACCGACCGGTCGAATTGCGAACGCTGACGTTTCGACGCAACAACCCGCTCAATCAGAACAGTTCGATGCCGTCATCGGCCGCTTCCTGTGTCTCGACGGCACGCGCGCTCGCCGCCGACGCAAGACCAAGACGTCCGAGCAATTCGCGATGCACCTCGCGCTCGCGCTCCATCGTGTAGCGCGCAAAGAGATCGTCGAGCACGGCCTCGTCGCCGGGCTTCGGCAGTTGCGGTCCGGCGCCGACCGTGTCGATCCGCGATGCGACTATCGGCAGGGTGGCGCAGCCCTGACCAAGCGCGGCCATACGACTCTCCGCCGAATTCATCACGCCCTCGAACTCGGCGCCCTCTTCGACCAGACGGCTCATCAGCTTGCCCAGCCGCTCGTTGCCAGCTTCCACCTCGCGCAGTGCCTCGAGCACCTGCGGCTCGAGATTGGCCAGCTGGCTCGGATCGCCGTGGACGCGAAGCTCCTTCAGGTCGCGGGCCGACTGTTCGATGGCATCGAGCACGGGCCGCAGGCGGCCGGCACCGGCCGAAACCTGGTCCGCGGTCGCCTTGAGCTCGTTGGCAATGACGACGAAGGCGCTGCCCTTGCTCCCGAGATGGCCGGCCTTGAGACCGGCGTTCATGCCGATCAGGGTGATGTCCACGACCGCTTCGCTGAGTTCCGCGATCGCCTCGCGGAACTTGGTCAGCGTCTCCTCGACGATCGCCAGGGCGTCGTCGACCAGTCGGCCGCCGTTCTCGCAGGTGGCGATCAGGGTCGAGGCCTGTGCCAGCGTCTGCTTGACCCGGGTCAGGTAGGACGACGATTGCCCGTCCCCGCCGCCGAACAGCGAGCGGCCGTGCCCGACGACACCGCTCGCATCGCGATGAATGGCCGAGAGGGAACGCACGATGCTGCCGATGTCGCCGTCGAACTCGCGCTGCGCGTCGTTGAGCTGCGCGGCCTGCAACAGGCAGATCGCGCGCGCGACATCATCGGGTTCAGCCTGATCGGGAACCAGTGCCGGCGCATGGCCGTGATCCGACCGCGCGGCGAGTTGGAGACCGTGACAGACGTGCTCGAGCCGCTGCCGCGTGCTGTCGCCGGCCTGGAGCGAGATGATGGCGCTGCCGACGGCTTCCGCGATCTTTCGCGTGCTGGTGCCGGCGAGGTCGGCGAGATGAGAGCTTTGGCTGCGCTGCTCGCGCAGCCCGGAATGAGCCGAGGCCAGTTCAGCACTGCCGGCGACGAGTTGCGCCAGATTGCGTTCCTCGAACTCCTTCTGACGGCCGAACGCCGTGGCAACCGCCTCCGACAGCCGCTGCTGATCGCGCGCGGAGCCTTCGATCGAGCCCTGTACGGCCTTGCCGAGGTCGTAGGCCTCCTGCGTGAAGGCGAGAAAGCCCTCGCGATCGCCATCAAGCGAGGCGGCTTCGATCCGCGCGCTTCGCGCGATGATCGTGATCATCTGGATATGCTTGAACAACGGCTTGAGCAGCGCGGAAGCTTCCGTCGTGTTCCTGCCGATCGCCTCCAGCAGCGCGCGTTCGGCGGGGAGCGCCTCGGCCAGCCCGGTCAGCCGCGCGGCGATCTCCTGCAGCGCGGTCGCGGCGCGCTCGATCTCTGCGCCGGACAATTCCCGGGACAGCGCGGCCAGGCCCTGGTTGAGATCCTGAAAGATGGTGTGGCCGCGACCGAGCTCCTGGCCGACGCCGGCAAAGACGTCTTCGATACGCGACGAGACGTCCTCGACCGCAGCAATCGCATCCGTCAGTGTTTTGGCTGAAGTCGTATTCATCACGCGATCAGCCCGTCGTCGCCAGTTGCCCGGCCTGGTACCAGAGCATGATCTCGCGCGGGATATGGTTCAGCGGCACGATCTTCTCAGCCGCTCCAAGGGCAATCGCCTCCTTCGGCATGCCGAACACCACGCAGCTTTCCTCGTCCTGCGCCCGCGTCGTGGCGCCGAGCTTGCGCATTTCGAGCAGGCCCCGCGCGCCGTCGTCGCCCATGCCGGTCATGATCACACCGAGCGCGTTGGCGCCGGCGTGCTGGGCCGCCGAGCGGAACAGCACGTCGACCGAGGGACGATGACGCGACACCGGCGGCCCGTCCTTGATCGCGATCTGGTAGCGCAGGCCGATCCGCTGCATCAACATGTGACGCGCGC
>JAEWBW010000634.1 GCA_023390955.1 Pseudomonadota bacterium | reverse complement strand
CCCTGCGCAAGCTCGGCGTCGAGACCCGGCTCGGCGCCGGCGTCGCCTCGCTCGACAAGGCCGGCGTGACGCTGTCGAGCGGCGAGCACATCGACAGCGCCACCGTAATCTGGGCTGCCGGCATCCGCGCCGCGCCGCTGACTGCGCAGATTCCCGCCGAACGCGACAATTTCGGCCGCCTGCTGGTCGACCGCGACCTGCGCGTGCAGTCCGTCGCCGGCGTGTTCGCCACCGGTGACGCCGCCAAGGCGGCCTGCGACGATATCGGCAACCACGCGCTGATGTCGTGCCAGCATGCCACGCGCATGGGCGCGTTCGCCGGCAACAACGCCGCAGCCGAATTGCTGGGCGTGCCGACGAAGCCCTATCATCAGAAAGCCTACGTCACCTGCCTCGATCTCGGCGAAGCCGGCGCGCTGTTCACGCGCGGCTGGGAGCGCACGGTGGAGCTGGTCGGCGACGTCGCCAAGAAGACCAAGCAGGAGATCAACACCGTCTGGATCTACCCACCGAAGGCCGAGCGCGCCGCGGCGCTGGCATCGGCCGATCCGGAGCGGGTGACCGATCTCTGAGCACATGAAGACCACGGGCCGCGCTGGTCACGGCGCGGCCCGCTTTCAATTGGAGGTATCTATGCAGCACGACAAGGTCATCATCATCACCGGCGGCACCTCGGGGATTGGACGCGCGGCGGCGCTTCACTTTGCAAGGCAGGGCGCGAAGGTCCTCGTCACCGGCCGGCGCGAGGGTCCGTTGCGGGAAACGACGGCCGAGCATCCCAACATCGCCGGGCTCGTGGCCGATGCCGCGTCCAGCGGGGACGCACAGCGCACGGTCGCAAAGGCACTGGAGCTGTGGGGCCGGCTCGATGTCCTCGTCAACAACGCCGGCGCGGGCGCGATCCTTCCGCTGGTCGATGCCACGGCAGATCGGATTACGGACATCTTTGCGGTCAACGTGCTCGGGCCGAGCCTGCTGGCCGCGGCCGCCATTCCGCACCTGAAGGTCACGCGCGGCAGCATCATCAATGTGTCGAGCACGTTTGGCCACAGGCCGGCGGCAGCACTGTCCCATTACGCGGCGAGCAAGGCGGCGCTGGAACATTTGACGCGCTGCTGGGCGCTGGAGCTTGCGCCGCTCGGCATCCGCGTCAACGCGATCGCCGCGGGCCCTACCGAATCCGGCGCCCTCACCGGCATGATGGGTCTCACGACTGAGCAGGCCGCCGCGGTCAGGGACCAGGAACGCGCCCGCATTCCGCTCGGACGGCGCGGGGTCCCGGACGATGTCGCGAACTGGATCGTGCAGCTGGCCGGTCCCGGCTCCGACTGGCTCACGGGCCAGATCATCGCCGTCGACGGCGGCCTTGGTCTCGCCTAGCGCGACCGGAGATCCACCTTGCAGACCCGGCATCTCGCGCGCATGACCCCGCCGATCCCGACGACCAGAGATCAGCACAATGCAGCCGGGCTCAAGCGCCGGATCGCGGAGCTCGAAGCGCAGTTGGCGCTTGCCACCGCAGGGAATGCCGACCTGCAAGGCGAGCTCGCCATCGCGCTGGAGCGGCAGACGGCGACGGCGGAAATCCTCAACGTCATCGCGCGGTCTCCGACCGATCTGCAGCCGGTGTTCGACGTCATCTGCGAAAGCGCCCGGCGGCTGCTCGGCGGCCAGACCGCGCTGGTCACGCGGGTGGTCGGCGATATGCTGCATCTGGCCGCCTGCACGGCCGGAAACGAAATCGGCGACGAGGCGATCCAGGCCTCCTTTCCGGTATCGCTGACATCCTCGGGGATTCACAGCCGGGTCGCGCGCAGCTCGAAGGTCGCGTTCCGCTTCGACACGGAGAGCGAGCCCGACGTGCCCCAGGCCGTCAAGCATATGGCGCGCGCCAGGGGCTATCGCAGCATCGTCGTGGTGCCGCTGCCTTGCGATGGCGGCGCGATCGGCACGATCGGGATTTCGCGAGTCGAGCCCGGCGCGTTCGGCGAGAGCCAGGTCGATCTCCTCAAGACGTTCGCCGATCAGGCCGTGATCGCGATCCAGAATGCGCAGCTGTTCGAACAGCTGCAGGCGCGTACCGCCGAGCTCAGCCAGTCGCTCGACAATTTGCGCGCCGCGCAGGACCGGCTGGTGCAGACCGAGAAGCTGGCCTCGCTCGGCCAGCTCACCGCCGGTATCGCCCACGAGATCAAGAATCCGCTCAACTTCGTCAACAATTTTGCGGCGCTCTCGGTCGAGCTGGTCGACGAGATGAACGAGGCGCTGGCCGGTGTCGCGCTGCCGAACGACATCCGCAGTGAATTCGACGAGCTCGGTGCTGTCATGAAGGACAATCTACGACGGATCGTTCAGCACGGCCGGCGAGCGGATTCCATCGTCAGGAACATGCTGCTGCATTCGCGTGGGCGCAGCGGCGCGCGGCAGACAACCGATTTGAATGCGCTGGTCGAGGAGAGCCTCAACCTCGCTTTTCACGGCGCGCGTGCCGAGAATCCGGCGTTCGACGTCACGCTGCGGCGCGCGCTTGCGCCCGATATCGGCGAGGTCACCGTGATCCCGCAGGAGATCACGCGCGTTCTGCTCAACCTGATCGCCAACGGCTTCTATGCCGTGACGAGGCGCGCAGGCGAAAGCGACGGCGACTACGAGCCGACGGTTACCGCCCGAACGCGGCAGCGTGGCGAGCACATCGAGATCCGCATCCGCGACAACGGCATCGGGATCCTGCCCGACGCCAGGGACAAGATCTTCAACCCGTTCTTCACCACGAAGCCGCCGGGCGAAGGCACGGGCCTCGGGCTCTCCATGAGCCACGACATCATCGTCAAGCAGCATGGTGGCCGGATCGATTTCGAGACCGAGCTCGGCGCTTTCACCGAATTCGTCATCACCTTGCCGCGGTGAAGCGGATCGACAGGCAATCGGAGATTCGACATGAATGTTTTCGTACTCGTGGTGGATGACGAGCCTGATATCGAGGTCCTGTTCCGCCAGCAATTCCGCAGGGATCTCCGGGCCCGCCGCTTCGCGATGGACTTTGCGGGATCGGCCGCGCAGGCGCTCGGGCAGGTCGCGGATACCGGCGAACAGACGCTCATCCTCGTCTTCTCCGACATCAACATGCCGGGGATGACGGGGCTGGACATGTTGCCCGAGATGCGCGCCCGCCGCCCCGACGTTCCCGTCATCATGATCACCGCCTATGGTGACGAGGAGATGCGCAACACCGCGCTCGAGCGCGGCGCTTCGGACCTCCTGACCAAGCCGATCGACTTCGGCCAGGTGCGAAGGGAGATCGAGGCAAGGCTGACGCCGGCATAGCGGGTTTCGGACGCGCTCTGCCCATGCTAGGTGCTGGCAACGAAGGCCGCATCCCGCATGACCGAGCAAGCCAGACCTTTGATGTCGTCGCGTGCGGCGAAGCTCGCGGCTTTGCTCGCATTCGCTGCGCTCGTCTGCGCGAGGCTCCCCAACGCGGTGATGCAGGGGCGCTTTTGGGCAGAGGAAGGCGAGATCTATTTCAAGGCCGCCGCGGAGCAGCACTGGCTGGCCGCGCTGACGACGGTGCATACCGGCTACCTCAATCTCAGCGCCACCTCAAGCGCGCTTGCGGCCTGCCATCTCATGCCGCTTGCATGGGCTCCGCACCTGACGATGCTGATCGCGCTGCTGGTGCAATGCCTGCCCCTGATGATTTTGCTGAACAGCCGCGAGGACTGGCTGCAGCACCGGCGCTCCCTCGTTGTCGTCATCATGGTGATCGCCTTCGCGCCGGCGGTGCTGGAGACGTGGCTGACGACGATCAGCAGCCAGCATCACCTCACCTTGGCCGCCGCCCTGATCCTGGCGCTGGAAGCCCCGGCGGGCGCCACGCTTGTATTTTATGGAGTGATCCTGTTC
>JAEWBW010000606.1 GCA_023390955.1 Pseudomonadota bacterium | reverse complement strand
CGACATGACCGTGGAAGAGGCCGCCGAGTTCTTCAAGGCTGTCCCGCGCGTCCGCGAGACCTTCAAGACGCTGCACCGCGTCGGCCTCGACTACATCCATGTCGGCCAGCAGGCGACGACCCTGTCGGGCGGCGAAGCGCAGCGCGTCAAGCTGGCCAAGGAGCTGTCCAAGCGAGCCACCGGCCGCACGCTCTACATCCTGGACGAGCCGACCACCGGCCTGCACTTCCACGACGTCAAGAAGCTGCTGGAGGTGCTGCACGAGCTGGTCGCGCAGGGCAACACGGTCGTCGTCATCGAGCACAATCTCGAGGTCATCAAGACCGCCGACTGGGTCATCGATCTCGGCCCCGAAGGCGGCGACGGCGGCGGCGAGATCGTCGCCTGGGGCCCGCCCGAAGACATCGCGAAAGCGCCGCGCAGCTACACCGGCAAATTCCTGGCGCCGGTGCTGAAGAAGGCGGGCAAGCCGAAACGAAGGAGCACGAGCGAGGCGGCGGAGTAGCCGCCTCGGATCGGGGTTACGCCGAGAATGGGTACCCGTGATGCCCAGCCGAAACTACACATTGTTCCGAAGCGCCATTCTCGCCGAACAGCAGGTGACCTGCGTCTACGAGGGCCGCTATCGCGAGCTCTGCCCGCACATCATCGGCACCAACAAGCGCGGTGAGGAAGCTGTGCTGGCCTGGCAGTTCGCCGGCGACAGCAGCGGTCCGCTACCGCAATGGCGCTGCCTGAATCTGGCGAACGTCAGCGGAGCCAAGGCGCGGGACGGTGATTGGCACGAAGGCGGATCTCACCGCAGCACGCAAACCTGCGTTAGCGAGATCGATGTTGACGTCAATATTCACGTGCGGAAGCTGCGGTGAACAGCTTACAGGGGGCGAGAACGAAGGCTCCCCTCCTCGACAAGTCGGCGCGCGGCTAGCGGTCGATGGAGTCTGCCTCAGCGAGATTGATTTCGACCCGCTTGTGACGCATGGGTAGTATCCTCCACAATACCCATCTAGCCAGATCTCATCTGCGTTGTCAGCGCGTCCCCTTCACCCCATGCCCTACGCCCTCGCCATCTTCGACCTCGACGGCACGCTGGCCGACAGCTTTCCGTGGTTTCTGCGGACCATCAACGACATCGCTGACCGCTTCCACTTTCGCCGCGTCGCAGACCACGAGATCGAGGGGCTGCGGCATGCTTCGACGCGCGAGATTCTCAGCCAGCTCGAGGTGCCGCTGTGGAAGCTGCCCGCGATCGCGCGGCATGCACGGCGGCTGAAGGCGGAGGCGGCGCACGAGATCGCCTTGTTTCCGGGCATTGAGACGACGCTGCGAGCGCTCGCGGACAATGGTGTGCAGCTGGCGCTCGTCACCTCCGACAGCGAGGCCAATGCGCGCCAGAAGCTCGGCGAGGCCGCCGCGCTATTCTCGTATTTCGACTGTTCGGCCTCGCTGTTCGGCAAACCCGCCAAATTCCGCCGCGTCCTCAAGCGAGCGGGCGTCACGCCGGAACAAGCCATCTCCATCGGCGACGAAGTACGCGACATCGAGGCCGCGCGCGCCGTTGGCATGGCATGCGGCGGGGTGAGCTGGGGCTATGCCGCGCCGGCGGCGCTGCGGGCGCTTGCGCCCGATCACATGTTCGCGCAGATGAATGACATCGCGGACGTCATTTGCCGGGTCCCCGTCAAGGCCTGACCCGCGCACGCCACGCATGCCGAGGAGACGGCAATGGTACTCACCGACGCAGCCCGACTAAAACTTCTGGAGCCGCCGACCGGCCGGGTGCGCGTCGTGCTCGACACCGACACCTATAACGAGATCGACGACCAATTCGCGTTGGTGCAGATGCTGCTGTCGAAGGAGCGCTTTGACGTCGAGGCGATCTATGCCGCGCCGTTCTTCAACGCGCGCGCCGACAGTCCAGGCCACGGCATGGAGCTCAGCTACGAGGAAATCCTGCGCCTGCTGACCCGCGTGAACATCTCGCCGGAAGGCCTGGTTCATCGTGGCGTCACCGACTATGTCGGCCCCGGCAAGGCAGCACGGCCGGCGCCTGCCGTCGACGACCTCATCGCCCGGGCGCGTGCGGGCTCACTGGACAAGCCGCTCTACGTCATCGCCATCGGCGCCATCAGCAACGTCGCCTCTGCGCTGCTGAGGGCACCCGATATCATCGATCGCGTCGTCGTGGTCTGGCTCGGCGGCCATGCGCTGGAATGGCCCGATACGGTCGAGTTCAACCTGAAGCAGGATGTCGGCGGTGCGCAGGTGCTGTTCGACAGCGGCGTGCCGCTGGTGTTGGTGCCGTGCAAGGGCGTCACCTCGCATTTGCACAGCACCGTCCCCGAGATCGAGCGCCACGTCGAACCGCACGGCGACATCGGCGCGTTCCTTGCCATGCGTTTCAAGGAGTATTCGTCCGATCATCTCGGCTGGGCCAAGGAGATCTGGGACATGGCGCCCGTCGGCTGGCTGCTCAATCCCGCCTGGGCGCCGAGCGTGATCATCCCGGCGCCTGTTCTCACCGACCAGATGACGTGGAGCATCGATCGCCGTCGCCATGCGATCCGCTACGTCACCCACGTCCAGCGCAATCCGATCCTGAAGGACTTTTTCCTGAAGCTCAAAGCGTTTGCTGAAACCTAACCCGTCCTACAAGCCACTCACCTGCTTTTCGCGCTTTTCGAGCGTGACCGCGATCCGCTCCAGCAGGCTGTTCATCCGACGGGTCTCGGCGACCTGCTGTTCATAGAGCTCGATCAGGCTCGCGCCGGACTTGCCGCGGGCCTGCATGCCGTTTCGGCGCGAGAACCAGAACCAAAGGCCGATCAGGACCAGGAACGGCAGCCACGAGACCACCAGTTCCACCACCCATTTCTCCATCGAAAATCTCTCCGCTCCGCCGCGCAGATCAAAAAAACAACCTTGGATAGCATTCTTCGGCGCAACCAAGCAATCGGTTCGATCGCAACGATCATTTCCGCAAGAACGCCCCGAACGCGCGCGGGCCGTCGCCGACTTCGACCTGGCCGATCACCTTCAGCTCGACGGCGTCGATGATGCTGAGCGTGTTGCTCTCCCAGTTCGCGACGATGATGCGCTTGCCGTCCGCGGTGGTAGCGATGCCTTCGGGATAGTCACCGACGCTCAGGTGCTTGAGCGGCTGCAACGTCGCCAGATCAAATACGCTGACCGTGCCGCCATACTGGTCGGTAACGAAGCCGCGCCCCTGCGCCAGCGCCACCGCGTATGGGCGCATGCCCACGGCCACCCGGCCGATCTCGCTGTTCTCCGCGAGATCGATCACGGAGACGTCGTTCGAGCCGACATTGGCGGTGTAGGCACGCCGCGCCTCCGCATCGATGGTCACACCGAATGGGCGCGTGCCGACCTTGATGGTCGCCTTGCGCGTCCGCGTCGCGGTATCGATCACCGAGACGCTGTCGTCGTCGCGGTCGGCCGAGAGCAACCGGCGTCCATCCGGCGTCACCGCGAGCCCCGAGGGCGAGGCGCCGACCGCGATGCTGGCGGCCACGCTGTTGGTCCCGGCGTCGATCACCCGCACCGCGGCGTTGTACCAGTCGGCGACATAGACGGTCTTGCCGTCGGGCGCGACGGCGATGCCGAGCGGTCCGCCGCCGACCTCGACCCGTGCGACCACGCTGCGCGCGGCGGCGTCGACCACGGTCACGGCCTTGG
>JAEWBW010000486.1 GCA_023390955.1 Pseudomonadota bacterium | reverse complement strand
GGGTAATGGGTCCTGGCTTCCGCCAGGACGACGGATGGACAACAATGACCGACAGCACTCTCAAGAACATCACCGGCACGATCCTCCTCGCCGGTGCCGGCAAGATGGGCGGCGCGATGCTGACGGGGTGGCTGGCCGGCGGGCTCGATCCGCGCCGCGTCGCAGTGATCGATCCCTTTATTTCTCCTGACATTGCCGCGCTTGCAGCGCAGGGCGTCGCGCTCAATCCGGACGTAGCGAGCGCAGGCACGGTCGAGACGCTCATTGTCGCCGTCAAGCCGCAATCCTTCCGCGAGGCCGGCGCCAAGCTGAAGCCGTTCGTGTCGCAGGACACCTGCGTCGTCTCGATCATGGCGGGCACGACGATCGCGGTGCTGCAGGAGGTCTGCGGCGGTGCGGTGGTGCGCGCGATGCCGAACACGCCGGCGGCGATCGGCCGCGGCATTACGGTCGCTGTGCCCGCGAACAATGTCAGCGACAAGCAGCGCGCGGTTGCGGACGCGCTGCTGCGCGCCACCGGCTCGGTCGAATGGGTCGAGGACGAGGGCTTGATCGACGCGGTCACCGCCGTCTCCGGCTCGGGCCCGGCCTACATCTTCCTGCTTGCCGAAGAGCTCGCGCGTGCCGGCGTCGAGGCTGGCCTGCCTGAAGCACTCGCAACCAGACTCGCGCGCGAAACCGTCTCCGGCGCCGGCGAACTTCTGCACCGCTCGGATCTGCCGGCGGCCACGCTGCGCCAGAACGTCACCTCGCCCGGCGGCACCACCGCGGCCGCACTCGGCGTGCTCATGGGGGAGCCCGGCCTGCGCGATCTGATGATCCGCGCGATCGCGGCTGCAACGCAGCGCTCGAGGGAATTGGCGAAGTAAGAAGGTGCCGTAGGGTGGGCAAAGCGAAAGCGTGCCCACCATTCCTGTCGTGCTGATAGAGAGATGGTGGGCACGGCGCGAAGCGCGCCTTTGCCCACCCTACGAAATCCCCGCAGGAGAGCGATCGTGAATCTCTACGCAAAGCTTCTCGAACGACAGGCGGATGGTCGCCCCATCAGGATCGGACTGATCGGCGCGGGCAAGTTCGGCGCGATGTACCTTCATCAGGTCCTGCGCACGCCGGGCGTCCATCTGGTCGGGATCGCGGACCTGTCACCAGTGCGTGCCCGCGAAAACCTGGACCGGGTTGGCTGGCGCGCGGAGCAATTCGCCGCGACTTCGCTTGACGATGCGCTCAAGAACGGCACAACCTTCCTGACCGACGACTGGGACGCGCTGGTCCGTTGCGAAGGCATCGAGGTGATCGCCGAGTGCACTGGAAATCCGGTGGCCGCGGTCGAACACTGCCTCGGCGCTTTTGCGGCCGGCAAGGCCGTCATCAACGTGACGGTCGAAGCCGACGCCTTCTGCGGACCGATCCTCGCGCAGAAAGCCAAGCAGGCCGGCGTGATCTACAGCCTCGCCTATGGCGATCAGCCGGCGCTGGCCTGCGACCTCGTCGATTGGGCAAGGGCCTGCGGTTTCCCGGTCGTGGCGGCGGGCCGCGGCCACAAATGGCTGCCGCGCTATCGGGAGTCGACGCCCGAAACGGTCTGGGATCACTGGGGGCTCACCGCCGAGCAGGCTGCGCGCGGCGGCATGAATCCAAAAATGTTCAATGCGTTCCTCGACGGCTCCAAGCCGGCGATCGAATCCGCCGCGATCGCGAACGCGACCGGGCTGGAGGCACCGTCGCAAGGGCTCGCATTCCCGCCAGGATCGATCGACGACATCCCGACGCTGATGCGGCCCCGTTCCGAAGGCGGCATTCTGGAATCCAAGGGCCAGGTCGAGGTCGTCTCCTGCCTGACAACCGACGGCAAGCCGATCCCCAACGATATCCGCAAGGGCGTCTGGGTCTGCTTCGAGGGCGACAGCGAATACATCCGCAACTGCTTTCAGGAATACAGCGTCGTCACCGATCCGAGCGGCCGTTACATGAGCTCCTACAAGAAGTGGCATCTCATCGGCCTGGAGCTCGGCATTTCCGTTGCGGCGATCGCGCTGCGCAAGGAGCCGACAGGGGTCGCGACGGCGTTCAACGCCGATGTTGCAGCGACGGCCAAGAAGGATCTGCGCAAGGGAGATACGCTGGACGGCGAAGGCGGCTACACCGTCTTCGGCAAGCTGACGCCGGCCAGCACGTCGCTTGCGGAAAACTATCTGCCGCTCGGGCTCGCCCACAATGTTCGATTGACCCGGGATGTCGCAAAGGATGCCTGCATCACCTGGGCCGATGTGGCGATCGACGAAACACTGCCTTCCGTGCGGCTGCGGCGGGAGCAGGAAGCGTTCTATTCGTCGCCGGGAAGGTGAAGGCTACGTCGCGCCGAGCCGCTTGTTGAACGTCTCGACATTGACGAGCCCGCGCGCATGGCGGCCCTCGCCGAGTTTTCGCGTGCCTTCGAATGCCTCGACCTCGAAGCGGATAACGCGACGTTCGACCGCAACGACCTTTGCGGTGGTCCGCACCGTGGCGCCGACCAGGGCGGCGGCAAGATGACGGATGTCGACCTCGGTGCCGACGGTGACCCAGCCCGGCTGCAACGCGCTGCGGATGGCATCGCCCGACGTGAGCTCCATTTCCAAAATCATCATCGGAGTCGCATAGACCATCGGCATATCAGGCACGAAATGCCCGACCGTGCGCTCCACCGGCACCACCAGCGTGCGCTCTGCGCTCATGCCGATCTTGATGAAGTCGCGTGCGTCCATGGTGCTTGCTCGATGTCGTCCCGGACAAGCGAAGCGCAAATCCGGGACCCATAACCACAGGACATCGTGGCCACGGGGACTCGGAGTCATCGCTTCGCTAGATAACCACTCCCTGTGGTTATGGGTCCCCGCCTTCGCGGGGACGACAGCGGTGATTGCCGCTAGAGCGCTGCCTACTTTTTCGCAGCCGCCGCGCGTTCCACAAAGGTCTTGCCGCCCTTCATCTTGTGGCGGAGCGGAGCTTCGTTGATCTGGATGACGACGGCATCGGCATCGACGCCGAGATTCTTCACCAGCGCCTGGGTGATGTCGCGCATCATGCCGGCCTTCTGCTCGTCGGTGCGGCCTTCGGCCATGCTGATGGTGATCTCAGGCATCGTCGTCTCCCTGCTGTTATCGTCATGGCCGGGCAAAGTAGTCTGCACCTGCAGACTACGTAAACTTGTGTTCACCCCGGCCATCCAATTTCCATCAAACAAGACGCCGATGCCCGGGACAAGCCCGGGCATGACGTCCTGCCGGAATGGCTATCCCCACGTCACGTCATGGCGCGCCAGGACTTCACGCACCTTGGCGACGAGATCGGCTTCGCTGCACGAGAACTGCGCCGGGCGCGTCTCGCGCCATTCCTGGTTGGAGGCGATCGCGGCCGCGGCCTTGGCGCCTTCGATCAAATCCTTGATCTGCACCTCGCCGCGCGCCTTCTCATCGGAACCCTGGATGATGACGCAGGGCGAGTTGCGGCGGTCGGCATATTTGAGCTGGTTGCCCATGTTCTTGGGGTTACCGAGATAAAGCTCCGCGCGGATGCCGGCGCCGCGCAGGCTCGCCACCATCTTCTGGTAGTCGGCGACGCGGTCGCGGTCGAACACGGTGACGACGACGGGGCCGAACTCCGGCCGCGTGTCGAGCTTGCCGAGCAGCGTCAGCGCAGCCTGGAGCCGCGACACGCCAATGGAGAAACCGGTCGCCGGCACCGGCTCGCCGCGGAAGCGCGAGACGAGACCGTCATAGCGGCCACCGCCGCCGACCGAGCCGAAGCGCACGGGGCGGCCCTTCTCGTCCTTGGTGTCGAGCAGCAGCTCAACTTCGTAGACGGGGCCGGTGTAATATTCGAGGCCGCGCACGACGGAGGGATCGATCTTGATGCGGTCCGAACCGTAGCCCGACGCGGTGACCAGTTTTGCGATCTCTTCGAGTTCGCTCACGCCGGCCTGACCGACCGCGCTCTTGGCGAGGTATGTCTCCGCCGCAGCAATTGCGTCTTTCCAGTTGTCACGCGGCTTGGTGATGGCGAGAACGACGTCGGCTTCAGCCGCGCTCAGATTGGCGCCCTTGGTAAAATCGCCCTTGCCTTCCTCGCCGCCATCCCATCGTCCGGGGCCCAGCAGCTTGCGCACTTCATCGGCGGGAAACTTGTCGAGCTTGTCGATGGCACGCAGCACGGTCAGCCGGCGGCCGGCGTTCTCGTCACCCGCAAGCCCGATCGCTTCCAGAACGCCGTCGAGCACCTTTCGGTTGTTGACCTTCACGACATAGGAGCCGCGCGCGATGCCGAGCGCCTCCATGGTGTCAGCCGCCATCATGCAGATCTCGGCGTCCGCCGCCGGGGTCGCCGTGCCGACGGTGTCGGCATCGAACTGCATGAACTGGCGGAAGCGGCCGGGGCCAGGCTTCTCGTTGCGGAAGACATAACCGACGCGGTAGCTGCGGTAGGGCAAAACCAGACCGTCTGAGCCGTAGCGCTCGCCGACATAGCGGGCGAGCGGCGCGGTCAGGTCGTAGCGCAGCGAGATCCACTGCTCGTCGTCGTCCTGGAACGAGAACACGCCCTCGTTGGGGCGATCCTGGTCCGGCAAGAACTTTCCGAGCGCGTCGGTATATTCCATCGCCGGCGTCTCCACCGGCTCGAAACCGTAGAGCTCGTAGACGGTGCGGATTTTTTCCACCATCTCGCGCGTCGCCTTGATCGCGGCGGGATCGCGATCCTCGAGCCCGCGCGGCAGGCGTGCCTTCAGTTTCTGGGGTTTTTTGGGTTTCTCGGCCATGCGCGGCGTTTACCAGCCGGGGCGCAAGGCGGCAACCGCCGCCTTTCCCTCTCCCCTTGTGGGAGAGGGTGGCTTCGCGAAGCGAAGTCGGGTGAGGGGTCTCTCTCCGCGGGCACAATCGTTGGCCAATACCCGTAGAAGCAACCCCTCATCCGGCGCTTCGCGCCACCTTCTCCCACAAGGGGAGAAGGAAGGACCCCTCGCCTAAGGCTTTTCCATCCGCGCGCGCAGCGCATCCGCATCCGCCTTCGGCATCGACTTCAAGGTCGGCTTGATGGTCTCGCCGCCGACGATCTTGTCGTTGCGCATGAACATCCAGTCCGAAATGTCGGCGTCCTTGAATTCGACCTTGTCGCCGGCTCGCTTGCCCGGCAGGTCGCGCGGCTCGTTGGCGAAGAAGCCGGAATAGGCGCCGTTCGGCAGCTTCTTCACATCGGCGATCCAGATGTGCTCGCCACCCTTGCGGGTCGGGAAGCGTACCTTGAGGGCGTGCCCGACCTCGGTCGGCTTTGGCGCATCATACGACGCCCAGAACGTCGGAAGCGTGCCGCGCGCGCGTCCGATCGCGGCGTTCATCTCGGGATCGCTGGTGCGTACGTCGATGACCGGGGAGCGGTCCTGCGCGACGGCTTCAGGCCCGGGACCGATGGTGAAAATGCCGAACATTGTGACGCCGGTGACGGCAGCCAGCAAAATCCATTTCAGCGGTTGGGAAAGTGTGGAAGCCATGATCGCGATATCCAAATGACCCGATGTATCGGGGTTTGGTCGCAGCGTCAGAGCATTGAGTTCATTGCGCAAAAGGCCACAAACGATTGCGCTCACGCCCTCTCCCTTGCAGGAGAGGGCGGCTTCGCAAACAAGGCCTCAAAACACCTTCTTGATCCAGCTGTGCGGATCGTTGGTGCGGCCGTACTGGATATCGACGAGCTGCTTGCGCAGGCCCATCGCGACGGGACCGGCGGCGCCGCCGCTGATCTCGAAATCACCGCTGACCGAACGCACCTTGCCGATCGGCGAGATGACCGCCGCGGTGCCGCAGGCAAAGGCTTCCTTCAACCGGCCGGAGGCCGCGTCCTTGCGCCACTGGTCGAGCGAATAGGCTTCCTCACGCACGGTCTTTCCGGCATCGCGCGCGAGCGCGATGATGGAGTCGCGGGTGATGCCGGGCAGAATGGTGCCGAGCGGCGGCGTCGACAGCGAGCCGTCGTCGAACACGAAGAAGACGTTCATGCCGCCGAGCTCTTCGACATAGCGGCGCTCGATCGCGTCGAGGAAGACGACCTGGTCGCAGCCATGCTGGATCGCCTCGGCCTGTGCGCGCAGGCTCGCGGCATAGTTGCCGCCGCACTTGACCGCGCCGGTGCCGCCGACGGCCGCGCGCGTGTAATTCTCCGAGACCCAGATCGACACCGGCGCAGGCCCGCCCTTGAAATAGGAGCCGACCGGCGAGGCGATGACCGAGAAGATGTATTCGGAGGACGGCTTCACGCCGAGGAAGGTCTCGCTCGCGATCATGAAGGGCCGCAGGTAAAGGCTGCCCTCGCCGCCCGGCATCCAGGCGCGGTCGATGCGCACGACCTGCTCGACGGCTTCGATGAAGACGTCCTCGGGAATCTGCGCCATCGCCATGCGGTCAGCCGAATCCTTGAAGCGGCGCGCATTGGCGTCGGGACGGAACAGGTTCACGCCGCCGTCGTCGCGCTTGTAGGCCTTGAGGCCCTCGAAGATTTCCTGGGCGTAGTGCAGGACTGCGCCGGCCGGATCCATCTGGAAATTGGCGCGCGCCTCGATCTTTGCCTCGTACCAGCCGCCCTTGGCCTGGTTGTAGCGGACGATCGCCATGTGGTCGGTGAAGACGCGGCCGAAGCCGGGGTCCACGAGCTTGGCCACGCGGTCCTTCTCGGAGGTCGGATTTGCCGCAGGCTGAACGTCGAATTTCATGCTCATCTTCCTTGCCTCCCGCTGCCGCATTGGGCGCGATGTGTGGCGCCGGCCTGCCTCTTGTCGGGCGTGCTGGCTTGATCGGTCCGGGCTGGAACTTCCTTGGCCTTGCGGCCGGTCTCCGTCGCCGTGTTGTCCGAGAGGACATGCTTTTGCCGAAGGCGGAAGTCCAGTATGTTTTGTCGAAATGCCGCTCGACAATCGCACGGTTAGAACAGTACCGGCCGCTGCCGCCCGGTGGGCTCAGTCGACCGGCTTGGACGACGTCACCCAGAACGAAGCGACGTAATATTTCGTACGGCGCGATCGTTTTGTAACATTGAACCCAAGATACGTCAATATGCCTGACATAAATTTCGCGACGTCCCAGGAAGCCGCGGCCGATGCCAAGCAAGCCGGCGCCGAAAGCGGCAATTTGCGCTGGGATATCATCGAGCTACTGTTCTTCGCCTACCGGGATTTCGTCGGCGATCCCGACCAGGAGCTGGAAACTTTCGGCTTCGGCCGCGCTCACCATCGCGTGATGCACTTCGTCTACCGCTACCCCGGGCTGAAGGTCGCCGACCTCCTCGATGTCCTGCGCATCACCAAACAGTCACTCGGCCGGGTGCTCAAGCAGTTGCTCGACGAGGGCTACATCGTGCAGAAGACCGGCGACAACGACCGCCGCCAGCGGTTGCTCTATGCAACCCCGAAGGGCGAGGCGCTGGTGCAGAAGCTCGCCGGTCTGCAAACCACGCGGATCACGAAGGCGCTGGCGGTAATGGGACCACAGGACGCCGAGACCGTGAAGCGCTTCCTGCGCGCCATGATCGACCGTGACGATCCCGACAAGGTGCTGGAGACGATCTTCGCCACCGTCAACGACACCGCAAAGGAGTGACCGTGCCGCTCGCTGCCACGCTCGCCCGTCCGCCGGCACGTCCGGCCGACGACGCGCCGCATCTGCTGCTGGTCGACGATGACCGCCGTATCCGCGATCTCCTGTCGCGCTTTCTCGCCAGCGAAGGCTATCGCGTCACCACTGCGGCAAGCGCCGGCGATGCGCGTTCGAAACTGCTGGGCCTGCATTTCGACCTTTTGATCCTCGACGTCATGATGCCCGGCGAGACCGGCTTCGATCTCGCCCGCTTCATCCGGACCTCCTCGACCGTGCCGATCGTGATGCTGACGGCGCGCCACGAGGCCGAGGCCCGCATCGAGGGCCTGCAGATCGGCGCCGACGACTACGTCGCGAAACCGTTCGAACCGCGCGAGCTGGCGCTACGCATCAACAACATCCTCAAGCGCGCCGCCCCGCCGCCGCAGGCCGCGCTGCTGGAGCAGGTCGCATTCGGCCCCTATCTGTTTCATTTCGATCGCGGCGAGCTGCGCCAGGGCGAGGAGGTCATCCACCTCACCGACCGCGAACGCGAGATGCTGCGCATCCTTGCCGAGACGCCGGGCGAGACCGTGCCGCGCAGTGCGCTGACCGGCAACGGCAGCGTCAACGAGCGCGCCGTCGACGTGCAGATCAACCGCCTGCGCCGCAAGATCGAGCGCGATCCCGCCAACCCGCTGTTCCTGCAGGCCGTGCGCGGCATCGGCTATCGGCTGGTGGCCTCGCCCTAGATTGCATCCGTGAAGCGCGACCGATGAGCACGATCGACACCGGCCTGACGCTTCTGAAAAGCGCCGCGGGCCGCGTCTCCGCCGCCAATGGCTGGGTCGGCAATGCCTTCAAGGGCTGGATGCCGACCGGCCTCTATGCCCGCGCGCTGCTGATCATGATCGTGCCGATGGTGATCCTGCAATCGGTCGTCGCCTTCGTGTTCATGGAGCGGCACTGGAACACGGTGACGCGGCGCCTGTCGGCCGCGGTCGTGCAGGACATCGCCGCGCTGATCGACGTCTACAAGGGCTATCCGCAGGACAAGGACCGCGACCAGATCCGCCGCATCGCGCAGCAGCGGCTCGGCCTCGTCGTCGACT
>JAEWBW010000482.1 GCA_023390955.1 Pseudomonadota bacterium | reverse complement strand
GCCGATCACAAGGAAGCGGCAAAAGCCTTTGTCGAGAAGCGCAAGCCCACCTTCAGGGGTGAGTGACCATGGTGCCGTATATGCGCCTGCGGCAGATCTGCCTGGTGGCACCGCAGCTCGAGCCGGTAATCTCCGACATCGCCGGCATCATGGGCCTGTCCGTCTGCTATCGCGACGGCAATGTCGCGAAATATGGCCTCGAGAATGCGCTGCTGCCGGTCAACACCATCCTGCTGGAGGTGGTGGCGCCGTTCAAGGACGGCACCACGGCCGGCCGCTTCATCGAGAAGACCGGTGGTCGCGGCGGCTACATGGCGATCTTCTGCTGCGATGATCCCGACGAGCGCGGCCGCAATGCCAATGCCATGGGTGTGCGCACCGCGAACGTGATCGACCACGCGCCCTATCACGGCGTGCAGCTCCATCCACGCGACTGCCGTGCCGCGTTCATCGAGTTCAACCACACCACCGGCAGCGACGATATTCTAGGTGAGTATCCACCCGCGGGCCGGGACTGGCAAAAGTCCATCCGCAAGGATGTGACGCAGGCGCTGACGGCGGTGGAGATGCAGAGCCCGGATCCGTCCGGCCTGGCCGCGCATTGGGGCAAGATCATCGGCGTCCCGGCTGACGGGACCGAGTTGAAACTGCCCAACGCCACCTTCCGCTTCGTCAAAGGCGCCAGCGAGATTATGAGCGCGCTGGAGTTTCGCGTGGCCGATGCGGCCCAGGTGCTGCACGCCGCCAAGGCGAAGGGGCTCGCGGTGGCAGGGAACGAGTTCTTGCTGGGCGGCGTGACGTTCCGGGTGAGTTGATTCCCTCGTAGTGATCCGTCACCCTGAGGTGCTCGCCTCTTCGGCGAGCCTCGAAGGGCGACGGCCACCGGCTCGGCCGTTCATCCTTCGAGGCCTCCGCTGCGCTTCGGCGCCTCAGGATGACGGATTGCGCGTGAGCGCCTGACGGCCAAGCAAGAAGGAAACCCCCACATGCCGCATCCGCTCGACAGCTTCTTTGCGCCCGCAAGCATCGCGTTGATCGGCGCCTCGCGCGATCACGAGAAGATTCCGGGGCGGCTGCTGGCGATGCTGCGGAAGAACGAGTATCCCGGACACATCTATCCCGTAAATCCCAACTATTCCGAGATCGACGGGCTCGCCTGCTACAGATCGGTCGCCGATATCGGTGCGCCGATCGATCTCGCCGTCATCATCATCCCGGCGCGCGCGGTGCTCGCCGCGCTCGAGCAATGTGCGAGCGTCGGCGTCAAGAACGCGGTCATCATCTCCTCCGGCTTTGCGGAGGAGGGGGGCGACAGTGCGGCGATGCAGGATGCGATCGCGGATCTCGCTAAGCGGACGGGCATGCGCATTTCCGGTCCGAACGCCGAGGGCTTCTTCAGCCAGGTGCAACGCGTCGCCGCGACCTTCAGTCCGGCGGTCGACATCAAGCCCGGCGCGGTGCCGCTGATCGCGACGACGAAGCGGATCGGTATCGTCGCGCAGAGCGGTGGCATCGGCTTTGCCTATTATCACCGCGCCAAGGCGCTCGGCGTAGCCGTCAGCTACGTCGTCAGCGCAGGCAATGAATCCGATCTCGGCGCCGGCGAGTTTCTCGACTACATGGTGCAGGACGCCTCCACCGACGTGATCCTGCTGTTCATCGAGGGCATCCGCGACGTCGAGAAGTTCCTGGCCGCCGCGCGCCGCGCCGCCGAATTGAAGAAGCCCGTCATCGTCACGAAGGTCGGCCGCTCAGGCGCCGGCGAGCGCGCGGCGGCCTCGCACACCGCCAGCATGGCCGGGTGGTCGGCGGCCTATGACGCGGTGTTCGCAAAGTACGGCTTTATCGTCTCCAACGATCTCGACGAGGCCCTGACGATAGCGGCGGTGCTGGTCAGCAATCCCTTGCCAAAGGGCGATCGCGTCGCCGTCGTTACCGTCTCCGGCGGCGCCGGCATCTGGGGTGCGGACGCGGTGGCGCTGCGTGGACTACAGGTGCCGGAATTGTCGGAAGCCGTCCAGGCCGGGATCAAGACCCTGATGCCGTCCTACGGCACTGCGCGCAATCCGATCGACGTTACGGCGCAAGGCGTGACGTCGGGCGGTCTTCAGAAGAGCGTCGATCTGCTCACCGCCTCCGACGAGGTCGACGCCGTCCTGGTCGTGCTGTCGCTGTCGAGCGAGGTGCGCATGCCCTTCAAGGAAGCTGAGCTGAAACCGGTACTCGCCGCGCAGCACAAGCCGGTGGTGTTCTATTCCTATACGCTGCCATCGGACTTCGCACGGCGCGCGCTCGCCAAATCCGGCGTGGTGGTGCTGTCCGGTCTTACTCATGTCGGCGTCGCGATGCGTCACCTGGTCGATTATGCGAACTTCCAGCTGCCGAAGCTTGCGGATCAGGTGCGGCTACCTGCGCGTGATCTTTCCGCGCATCTGGCGTCGCCAACTCTTTCCGAAGCTGACAGCAAGGCGCTGCTCCGCGCCGCCGGCATCTTGCTGCCCGACGAGGTGCTGGTGAAAGACAAGAGCGGTCTCGACGAGGCCGTCGCGCGCATCGGCTTCCCGCTGGTGATGAAGATCCAGTCGCCCGATATCGCACACAAGAGCGAAGTCGGCGGCGTCCGCGTCAACGTCACGACCAAGGGCGAGGTGTTCCTGGCCTTCGAGCAGCTCCTGAACAATGCACGTCAGCATCGGCCGGAAGCCGCGATCCAGGGCGTGCTGATCGGGCCGATGGCGAAAAAGGGCGTCGAGATCATTATCGGCACCATGACGGACAAGACCTTTGGTCCGATGGTCATGGTCGGCCTCGGCGGCATCACCACCGAGTTGTTTCGCGACGTGGCTTACCGCCCAGCGCCGGTCGGTGTGGAGGAGGCCGGCGCGATGCTGGCAACGCTGAAGGCCGCACCGCTGCTGAACGGGTTTCGTGGCGCTGCGAAGGCGGATGTTGGCGCACTGTCGCAGCTGATCGCCGACATCTCGGTGCTGGCCACGCGGCATGCAGACGAGATAGCGGAGATCGAGCTGAATCCGGTGCTTGTGCACGCCGAGGGGCAAGGCGTCACGATCGTGGACGCGCTGGTGGTGGGGCGGAAGTAGCAGCCACATCCTCCGCCGTCGTCCTGGACAAGCGAAGCGCAGATCCGGGACCCATAACCACAGGATCAAGTTTGGTGAAGAATCGTAGTGGCCAGCCTCGTGCCACACTTCTCCCTGGGGTTATGGGTCCCGGCCTTCGCCGGGACGACATCGGAGAATGTAGCGACGCCAGTGCGATACCTTGACTACCGCCCCTTGAAGTTTGCCGCGCGGCGCTCTTCGGTGGCCTTCACGCCTTCCTTGAAATCTTCCGTGCTGCGCAGCCGGGTCTGCTCGGCGAGTTCATGGTTGGTCGCGGCCATGACGCGGTCGGCGAGGCCGGCGCGCATGGTGGCGCGGGTGGACACAAGGCCGAGCGGGGAGCATTCGGCGATCTCATTGGCGAGCTTCATCGCGCCCGCCTTCACCTGGTCCTGCGGCACCAGTACGTTGGCGAGGCCCCATTTGACAGCCTCTTCGCCGGTGACGCGGCGGCTGGTGTAGAACATCAGCTCGGCGTTGTTCTTGCCGATCAGCTCAGGCAGCGTCACCGTCAGGCCAAAGCCCGGATGGAAGCCGAGCTTGGTGAAGTTGGCGGAGAAACGCGCTTCGGGGCAGGTGACGCGGAAATCGGCCGAAACCGCGAGCCCGAGCCCGCCACCGATGGCCGCGCCCTGCACGGCGGCCACGATCGGCTTCTTGGCGCGGAAGATGCGCACGGCCTGGATATAGAGGTGGTTGATCGCCCCGAGGCTGTCGGCCGGATCGCCCTTGGCGGTCGCGCTCGCTTCGCGTGCTTCCTGCGCCTGCCGCGCCGGATCCTGGAAATTGGCGCCGGCGCAGAATGCCTTGCCTTGCGCCGACAAGACCGAGGCACGGATTTCAACGTCGCGGTCGAATTCGTCGAGCGCGTCCGCGATCTGGTTGATCAGGGAGATGTCGAAGAAGTTCAGCGGCGGACGGCGGATCTCGATGGTGCCGACGTGCCCGACCTTCTCGACGCCGATATCAGTGTAAGTGCTCATGATGAATCCTTGGAAAGTTAGCGCAGGCCCAAACCACGCGCGATGATGCCGCGCAGCACCTCGGTGGTGCCGCCCTGGATGGTGAGTTTCGGCGCGGTCTTGATCGCGAAGTCGAGCTGCCGCTCGAGCGTCTCGCGATTGGTCGCGGTCTCCTCGACGAAGGCCGCGAGATCGCGCACGCGGTGCGGCAGCTGCTGCTCCCACACCGTGCCGATATCCTTGACGATGGACGCCTCGACCACGGGCTCCTTGCCAGCCTGCAGCATGCCGGCAACCGAGACCGACATGCGCCGCATAGTGTGGAGCTGCGCGACGAGGCGGCCGATGCCTTCGGCGCTGCGCGTGTCCGGGTTGGGACCAACCGCGCGCACGAGCTCGGTCAGCACGTAATAGGTCTCCAGGAAGCGCTCCGGCCCCGAGCGTTCATAGGCGAGCTCGCTGGTCGCCTGTTTCCAGGCGCCGTCGATTTCGCCGAGCACGTAGTCATCAGGCACGAAGAAGTCGGTGAAGACGACCTCGTTGAACTCCTGCTGGCCGGTGATCTGGGAAATCGGATTCACCTGGATGCCCGGCTGCTTCATCTTGACCAGGAACTGGGTCAGGCCATGGCGGCGGTTTTCCTTGGTCGGCTGCGACGTCCGGAAGATCGCGATCATGTAATCGGCGATATGCGCCGACGACGTCCAGATCTTGGTACCGTTGATGAGATAGCCGCCATCGGTCTTGGTCGCGCGCGTCTTGGCCGCGAACAGGTCGGAGCCGGAATTCGGCTCGCTCATGCCGATAGCAAAGCAGATCTCGCCGCGGCAGATGCGCGGCAGGATCTCCATCTTGACGTGCTCGGGCGCGTATTTCAGCAGCACCGGTCCGCTCTGGCGGTCGGCGACGAAGAAGCGCCGCGTCGGCGCGTTGGCCACGCGCATCTCTTCGGTGACGACGTAGCGTTCCAGGAACGAGCGCTCCTGGCCGCCATATTTCTTCGGCCAGGTCATGCCGAGCCAGCCCTTGGCGCCGACCCGGCGCGAAAATTCCGGCGCGTCGGTATCCTCGCGAAGGGGCTGGTGCGGATCGAAGGTACCGGCGGCGATTTCCTCGGCGAGGAACGCGCGCACTTCCTTGCGCAGTTGCTCGCACTTTTCCGGCAGGCGGATCGGATCGAAACGGAGGGCAGCGGTCATGTGTTTCGTTCCCTGATCAGCGAGAGGCCACGAGCGGCCACAATTCGTCGGCGCCGCGATTTGCGACGAGCTTGCCGAGCTCGACGGCCCAATGGCTCTCCGAGCCAAAGTCGTCGCGCCAGGCCAGCGCCCGCAGCGAATAGCGGTGCAGAATGTGCTCCATGGTGAAGCCGATCGCGCCATGCACCTGATGGGCGATACCGCCGCCCTTTTCTGCTGCTTCGGCGCAGCGGATCTTGGCGGCCGCGGCTTCGAGATAGACCTCGTCGCCGAAGGATTTTGCGTTCGAGATCGCGTCGGCCGCGGATGTCGCGGCGGCGAGTGCCGCAGCGGACTCGCCAGCCAGCCGGGCGAGGTTGTGCTGCACCGCCTGGAATTTCGAGATCTTCTTTTCGAACGCGACGCGCTCGTTGGAGTAGCGCACGGAGATGTCGAGCATCGATTCCAGCGCGCCCGCGATCTGCAAGCTGCGCGCAACCCCGCCCATCAGCATCAAGGCAGTCTGGTCAAAACCCTTCGGCGCCGGCTTGATCGAGACCGGCTGGACCTTGTCCAGCGTCACGGTATCGCTGTGGTCGTAGCCGACATTGAGCCCGGATTCGGTCCGGCCCTTGGCGGCGTCGACGAGCGCGATGGAGACGCCATCCTTGCCGTGCGCGAGCACCGCAAAATGCTTCGCCGCCTTGGCAAAGGGCACGCCGCGGGCGCGGCCGGAGAGCGAGCCATCGGCATTCAGCGTGATCTTGTCCTTGGGGCTTGCCGGCAGCACCGTCATCTCGCCCTCGGGCGAGGCGATCTTCGCCTGCGCGAGCAGCCAGCCGGCGAGCATGGTTTCGGCGAGGGGAACGGCGACCGCAAAGCGGCCGGCGGCGTTCAGCAGTGCAAAGCCGTCGGCAAGGCTTGCGCCGGAGCCGCCGAGATCGTCGGGCACCCATGACAGCGGCAGGCCGGCGTCGGTGAGCGCCTGCCACAGCGGCGCTTTCCACGCGTCCTTCTTGTCGTGATTGATGGTTTGCGGATCGGCAAGATCGGCGAAGATCTTCTCCGCGGTCTCGACGACGATGTTGTCACTCTCCGCCACAGCGTTCCCCGTAATTTTGACGTTGGCGCGTCCGTCTCGCGGACAGGCGCGCGGTCTCTTCTTGCGCCCGATGATCGGAAAAAGCCATGGTCCTGACAAGCGTTGATCGCAGGCCCGTCTGCGGGGGCGGCATGGACAAAAGGATGAATTCCGCTTAGCGGAGTATCGATGATTTGCAGGCCCTTCCAAACTCGCTAAACAGGCGGGACAACGACAAAAGCCTGCGTTTGAAACAAGAGAGGAAATCCGGATGGCTAAGGACGGCTTGTGCGCAATCGTGACGGGGTCCGCATCCGGTCTTGGGGCGGCCACGGCGCTCATTCTCGCTAGAAGCGGAGCGCGGCTCGTCATCAACTACTCCTCGAGCCAGAAGGAAGCCGAGGCCACCGCGGAAGACTGCCGCAAGGCGGGCGCCGCCGAGGTGCTGATCGCGCAGGGCGACGTTTCGAAGGATGCTGATTGTCGCAAGATCGTGGCCGCGGCAGCAGGCTGGGGCAAGCTCGATATCCTCGTCAACAATGCCGGCACGACCAAGCACGTTGCCCATGCCGATCTCGACGGTTTGTCGGCGGAAGATTTCCAGCGGCTTTACGGTGTCAACACCATCGGCCCGTTCCAGATGGTGCGCGCGGCGCGCAGCCTGCTCGAAGCGGCGGCGAAGGCCTCGGAGCGTCCGTCGGCGGTCGTCAACGTGTCGTCGGTCGCCGGCATCAGCGGCGTCGGCTCGTCGATCGCCTATGCGGCCAGCAAGGGCGCGCTCAACACCATGACGCTGTCGTTGTCGCGCGCGCTGGCGCCGCTGATCCGCATCAACACGGTTTGCCCCGGCTATATCGACACGCCCTGGTTCACCAAGGGCCGCGGCGAGGCGGGCGCCAAGCAGGTGCGCGACAGCGTGGTGGCGAAGGTGCCGCTCAAGGTGGCGTCATCCGCCGACGACATCGCGCAGCTTGTCTGCTTCCTGGCGATGCCGGCCTCCAGCAACATGACCGGCGAGGTCGTGCGCATGGATGCAGGGATGCATCTGATTACCTAACCGTCATTGCGAGCGCAGCGAAGCAATCCAGAAACGTGCCTGCGGCGGCAGTCTGGATTGCTTCGTCGCAAAAGCTCCTCGCAATGACGATGGGGAGGCCGCGGGCCTCCTCGCGCGACGGCTTGCGCCGCTACCCCTTGATCACGCCGCGCGCCACCAGCCTGTGCCAGATGAACAACACAACCACCGCGCCGATGGTGGCCATGATAAATCCGGCGCCCTGGTCTGCACTGTAATGGCCGATGGCCTGGCCGACGAAGGTCGCGAGAAACGCGCCGGCGATGCCGAGGATGGTGGTCAGGATGAAGCCGGACGGATTGTTCGGTCCCGGCGCCAGCCATCGTGCGATGAGGCCGGCAACGAAGCCGACGATGATGATCCACAACAGTCCGCCAAAGCTCATGTCGATGCTCCCCTCACTGGACGCGTGATCGCAATCAGAGTCGGCCCGAGATCTCGTGCTCGGTCGGCAGTCGCCCGTCCGGTGTCAGATGGTCGATCATCTGCGGCAGGTACTGGCTGAGGCCGGAGAGCAATTCATCGCGCGACAGGCCGCTCTGCGCGGACAGGCTCTGGATCTGGTCGGCGCCAAGCGCACTGGCGAGATCGCCCGGCGCGATCGCCTTGTTCTGACCCTTGCCGACCCAGGAGTTCGCGGCGTCGCCCTGACCGCCCTGCTGCAACTGGTTGAGGAGGTCGCCGAGCCCGCCGCTGAGCACGCTGCCGGCAGCGCCGCCCGCGAGCAGCCCGCCGAGGCCGCCCTTGAGCAGATCGCCGAGTCCGCCACCAGCGCCGAGCCCGCCGGGAAGGGACGCGCCTCCCGCATTCGCCTGTGTCGGAGGCGGCAGCGGCGACCGTTGCTGCGGCGCTGCGTCGGGCTGGCCCGCCGTGATGTGCTTGAAGGCCTTCCAGGCGAGCAGGCCAAGCAGCGCCATGGTCATCGGCGACATTCCGCCGGAGGATGGTTGTTCGCCCGTCTTCGATCCGTGCGGGCCATTCTGCATGCCGTTGAGGACGTCGAGTAGACCCATAGCCTTCTCCTTTGGCGTTCGCCTGCCGCTGAACACGCCCCCGATTTCAGATGATATGAGCCTCTCATGACGGTTACAAGGCTGCTGCCGCGCAACCGCGATGGGCAGCGGGGGCCGGCTCTGCTATCGAGGGCGATCGCATCTGAAGAACGGAGTGCTCATGGATCGAGCGATCGCCGTGGCCGGCGCAGGCGCCATTGGCTGCTTCGTCGGCGGAATGTTGGCCGCCGGCGGCCGCCGTGTGGCGCTGCTGGCGCGGCCGCGGGTGAAGACGGAAATCGAGCGGTTCGGCCTGCGGCTGACGGATTTCGACGGCTCGGAGCGGCGGCTTGACGCAGGCCAGCTCGCGCTGTCGGACGATGCCTCGATTTTTCACAGTGTTGGGTTGATTTTGGTGACGGTGAAGAGCGCCGACACCGCTGAGATCGCGGATCTGATCGCGCGGCACGCGCCGCAGGATGCAGTCGTCGTTTCCCTGCAGAACGGTGTCGGCAATGCGGCGACGCTTCGCGAGAGATTGTCGGGACGCGCCGTGCTCGCCGGCATGGTGCCGTTCAACGTGATCGCGATGGGCGAGGGGCGTTTCCATCGTTCGACCTCCGGCGATATTCATGTCGAGCAGGATGCGGCCGGCACGGCCGCGGCGCTGTCGGTGCCCGGGCTGACGGTGCGCGCCAGTCCCGACATCATCGCCGTGCAATGGGGCAAGTTGATCATCAACCTGAACAATGCGCTGAGCGCGCTGTCTGATATGCCGCTGCGCGCGCAGCTCGGCAGCCGCGATTGGCGAAGGCTGTTCGCCGACCAGATGGCGGAGGGGCTGGCCGCGATGGCAGCAGCCGGGATCGCGCCGGTATCTGCGACGCCGATCCCGCCGAAATGGACGCCAACGCTGCTGAGATTGCCCGACGCGATCTTCACCGCGATCCTGGGCCGGACCATGAAGATCGATCCCGAGGCTCGTTCCTCAATGTGGCAGGATCTGAAGCAGGGACGAAAGACAGAGATCGATTATCTCCAGGGTGCGATTATTGCGCTCGCCGAGCAGCATGGCGTCGCAGTGCCGCTGTCCCGCCGCATCGTTGCGCTGATTAGGGAGGCAGAAGCGGCAGGCAACGGACCGCCCCGGCTGACGCCGCAGCAGATCCGGGGCGCGGTCTAGCCGCGGTCGACGGAGGATGACGATGAAACACTATTTGACGATCGGAATCGCGCTGGTCGCCCTCTGCTCCGCATCGACGCTTGCCGACGCAAGGCCGCCGACCGTCATGAACTCTCCGGGTTATGATGCGCGCCTGAAGGAGAGCCGCTCTGCGCTCGGCAATTCAACGGCGGCACCGGCGCCGGTCGCTCCGCAAGTCACCGCTCCGAAGAAGCACAAGAAGAAGCCTTCGAACTGAAGCGTTCAGCCCTTCTTCGCCGGCTTGGCCGGCGTCGGGTTGAACAGCTTCTTCAAATCGTTCAGGCCTTCCGACAGGCGCGGCCAGTCGCAGGAAAACGAGTTCTTCGCGCAATTCTTCGGTCGCGGGCGTGGGTCGCCGTTCGCGGCCGGCTGCAGCTGCAGTTGTTTCGGCCGCTGGACGGGGACCGGCACGCGCTCAGTCTCGGTGCGAAGCGCGACCTGCTGGATCTGCTCTTGCTGCTGCTGTTGCACAGCGGCCTGTGCCGCAAGATTCTTGCGGCGTTGATCGCCGAGATAGTGGGTGTAGCTCTCGTCGATCTTCTTCTGCTCGTCCGGCGTGGGATTGGGGCCGGCGATGTCAAAGCTGCGATCCTGCAGGAAGTCGTAATAGGTGTAGCCGCCACCCGGCTTGCGGCGGCCGGCATACTTCGCATTGCATTCGGCCAGCGCCTTCGTCGTCTCGGCCTTGCTCGCGGCCTTTTCGGCTTGATCCGCGCAGGATTCGAAATCGACCGGTGTGCGCTTCCACCATTGGGCATGCGCATGCGGCTGCATCTGCAGGAGAAATCCCGCGGTCGTGGCCAGGAGCAATGCAGTGTTACGCGATGCGGTCAACGGATGTATTCTCTGACAGACTCAACCAAAACTGAATCGGCCGGATTTTTGCCCGTTTCCGGCCGTCTTGTCACCCATGGAACCCGAGATTTTCAGGGCTGGATTGCTGACATTTTTTGCTTGACGTGGCCCGCGCGTCACTGCCTCGCAATGAACGATGCGCGCAGAACACGCTGGACGTGCGCAGGCTGGACTTTGCCATGAGAGCGGCGAGCTTCCTCGCATCGATCGCATGGGTGCTGCTGTCCTAAACGCGCACCGTGCTCGTGCTGCATGGGCGCCTGCGCAGTGCTTGCGTCGATCGGCAGGAAGATGGCTTGAAGGCATTGTTCCGGCTGTTAAAGTTCGTCTTGTGAACGCTCCGCATCACGATGGGGCTATCGTCAAGAAGAATGGAAACGCCTGATGCTTCTGCCCCTCGCCGACGTGCCGCGCCACTACGCCAGCCGCAAACCGCAAGGCACGATCGCCGTCCGTCACGGCGAGGCGACGCTGACCTGGGATCAGCTCGAGTGCAACGCCAACCGCCGTGCGCGGGCTTTTGCCGCCAAGGGCGTCAAGCCCGGCGATTTCGTCGCGATCGGGCTGCCCAATGGTAATGTGTTCTTCGAGACGACCTTTGCAGTCTGGAAATGCGGGGCGACGCCGACCTCGCTGTCGTGGCGCCTGCCGCGCGGTGAAGCCGCCGCCGTGCTCGACATTCTCAAGCCGGCGCTGGTGGTCGGCGGCGAGGAGGACTGGAACGCGCCGAACCGTCTGCCGGCGGATTTCGTGCCCGAGGGCTTTTCCGATGAGCCGCTGACGGCGCCTGTCTCGCGCTACTGGAAGGCGATGACCAGCGGCGGCTCGACGGGCCGACCGAAGGTGATCCTCGATCATCAGCCCGCGGTGACGGACACCGCGGCAGCACCAGCGCTCAGCATCCCCATTGGCGTGTCGTTGCTCAATCCCGGGCCGCTCTATCACAACGCGCCGTTCATCGTGTCGCACTACGCGCTGTTCACCGGCGGCCAGCTCACCGGTCTCGTCAAGTTCGACGCCGAGGAGACGCTGCGGCAGATCGAGCGCCAGCGTGTGCAATGGGTCAATTTCGTGCCGACCATGATGCACCGGATCTGGGCGCTGCCCGAGGACGTCCGCACGCGCTACGACGTGTCGAGCCTGCAGATCGTGTTTCACATGGCAGCCCCGATGCCGCCCTGGCTCAAGGAGAACTGGATCGCCTGGCTCGGACCGGAGCGGATCTGGGAGCTCTATGGCGGCACCGAGCGACAGGGCGCCTGCATCATCTCCGGCACGGAGTGGCTGGCGCACAAGGGTTCGGTCGGCAAGATCGGCGACACCGCCAAGCTGCGCATCGTCGGTGAAGACGGCAACGACGTCGCGACAGGCGAGACCGGCGAGATCTATTTCCTCAACAATGACGGCGTCGACGCCACCTATCACTATCTTGGCGCCGAGCCGAAGCGCCGCACCGACGGCTGGGAATCGCTGGGTGACATCGGCCGTCTTGATGCCGAGGGCTATCTCTATCTCGGTGACCGCCTTGCGGACATGGTCCTGCGCGGCGGCGCCAACATCTATCCGGCGGAGGTCGAGGCGGCCGTCTCCGCCTGCCCGGGCGTGCGCTCCTGCGTGGTGGTGGGATTGCCCGACCCGGAATTGGGCCAGCGCGTGCACGCCATCATCGAGCCCGAGGCCGATGCCGACGGACAGGCGATCGCCGACCGCATGGCGGACTTCCTGAGCGACAAGCTCAGCCGCTACAAGCACCCGGAGAGCTTTGAGATCGTCGCCGCGCCGCCGCGCGATGATTCCGGAAAGGTCCGGCGCACGATGCTGCGCGACGAGCGCGCGGCGTGGCTGAAGGAAGGGCGATCGTTCCGCATCATGCCCGCGAAGGCGCGGGCGCATGCGGATTGATCAGGGAAGGATAACCATATGACCGTCACCATTTCCGCCGACAGCGTGCCGAAGCCGGCGGCGCACCTGATCGAGGGTTTTCGGAGCGCGCCGACCTCGATCATCTCCGATAATCTCGCGCGGCTGCCGGGCGCTGTCGGGCTCAAGCCGTTTCATCGCAGCGGCAAGCTGGTCGGCGCGGCCTTCACCGTGCGCACGCGACCGGGGGACAATCTCGCCATCCACCGCGCGCTGGAGTTGGTCGGGCCGGGCGACGTCATCGTGGTCGATGGCGGCGGCGACGAGACACGTGCCCTCGTCGGCGAGATCATGAAGAACATTGCGCAATGGCGCAAAGCCGAGGGCTATGTGATCGATGGCGCGATCCGCGATGTCGCGTCCTTCGCGGCCGACGACTTTCCCTGCTTCGCCCGCGCCGTGATCCACCGCGGTCCCTACAAGAGCGGCCCCGGCGAGATCAATGTGCCGGTATCCGTCGGCGGCTCCGTAATATCGCCCGGCGACATCGTGGTCGGCGACGAGGATGGTGTGGTGTCCTTTCCCGCCGCGGACGCCGAGAAATTGCTGGACGCCGTCCGCGCGCAGATGAAGCGCGAGGAGGAGACGCTGACGGCGATCCGCGAGGGCCGCTACCAGGGGTCTTATGGCAAGTCCTGATCAGTAAGTCCTGGCCTGTAAGCCCTGATCGGGCTTGGTATCCCGGCTCCGCTTTGCTATGAACGGCCGCAGCAACCTGCCAGTCAGCAGGTTCCGCGGTCCCGTAGCTCAGCCGGATAGAGCGGCGGTTTCCTAAACCGTAGGTCGCATGTTCGAGTCATGCCGGGATCGCCACTCTTTTCAGCTTTAGACAATCCGGCGGGTGCCGGCGCATTGCTCAGGCCGTGACGCCCGAGGATGCGCCGACTGCTTCATAAGCCGGGCTCGTCACACCCGATCGTTCGACGCGTCTAGCCGCAATACAGCGGGCGCGCCGAGTAGGGATAGCGCTGGTACCAGTCGTAGCAATTGTCGTAGCCGCCAAATCCGTAGCCGTAGGGCCGATAGTGGCCATATTGGTGGAATGCGTGCTGCCGAAGGCCGGTGCCGCCGAAATGGGCGCCGGACGCGACGTGACCCACGCCGCCGCCAAATCCACCGGCGTGAATTCCTCCTCCGAATCCGCCGCCGAAATGTGCGCCGCCGCCGAAGCCGCCCATATGGCCGCCGCCAAAGCCGCCACCGTGACCGCCTCCGCCGCCGCCGCGCGCGTCAGCCGCGCCGATCGTTACAGCCGAGGCCAATGCGGCCATCGCCAAAATCTTGATCATCCGTTTCATGGAGAACTCCTCTCGTCTGGAGGTGCCGGCCATCCGTGTCAGCGTCGTGCCGTCATCCCTTGATTGGTCAGACGTAGGAATATCGAACGATCATCCCACTAAATTCGGCTTCAGGAATCGCCTGCCGCGTACACGGACGATGGCTCGCCAACAGCACTGGAGCGGACTGCATCATGCAGCCCGCTCCGGTCGTTGAATGCTGACGAGGCCGGTCGCGCCAACCTGTCGTCAGAAAACGCTGCGGGGATCAGTAGCCCGTGCCGGGCTCGCAGGGCACGTTGTCCCCGGTCCATGGCGCCGTCGCGAACGCGCCGACGCGCGGCGCGGGAACGCAGGCGCGGCCGCCCTGATAGAACGGCGCATCCGATGCGGCCGCATTGGCTTCCATGGCGGACTGCCGCGCGACAGCGTGGTGCTCCCGAGCCATGACGGGTCCCCCGAGCACTGCGGCTGCGATCAGCCCCGCAGACAAGAGTTTGAGAGTGGTCATTTCGGCTTCTCCTTTGATGACAGCAGGCCGACCGAGCCGGCTCGTCGTCGAAGTGTGGACGATCAGCTCTCCGCCCAATGCACGAAATGCTCACCTCGGTTCAACGGCATGTGAGCCAAAGCAGCCTGCCGGCCACGATCGTGCGAACCCGTAACATCCACTGCTTTCGAGAGTACAGCGACCTTAGCGAGGGCGTATCTACCAGAAGACGCCGTTCACACTGGAGATCCACAATGATCACCACGACAGCGAGACACATCGCCTTCGCATCGCTCCTGCTGGCCAGGGAAATGGCCCGCTTCCTGAAACGCTATTTAGTGTTCCCCCATGTGCCACAGGACTATCTCGTCGCTCAGCGAGTGGCCAATCGCAGGCAGGCTCGGCGCGACAGCTTCGGAGCGGGCGGACATTGAACATGACGCCGCGCACCTTAGAACCCGTGTCTCCGCGCCGCAGGCCGAAACGCCTCGCCGGACGTGGGACCAGGAACATGACGCGGATTCTCCTGATCGAGGACGATGCCGAGACGGCAGAGGCAATCGTTGCCGAACTTGCCGATCGCGGGTTCGAGGTTCAATGGGCGCCCGATGGCATCGACGGTCTCGATCGGGCACGGGCATCGAGCCCCGATGCCATGATTGTCGATCGCATGCTGCCGGGAATGGATGGGCTCACAGTCATCGAAGCGCTGCGCAAGGATGAGGTCGTTACCCCCGTGCTGGTGCTGAGCGCGCTCGGGGCGGTGGACGATCGTGTCCGCGGATTGCGCATGGGCGGAGATGACTATCTCACCAAGCCGTTCGCCATCATCGAGCTCGTTGCGCGCATCGAAGCCTTGCTGCGCCGTCCGACCGACAGCCGCGAAACCACGCTGCATGTCGGGCCGCTGGAGCTCGATCTGATCGAGCGGACCGCAAGGCGGGGCGAACGTGAGATCGACCTGCTGCCGCGCGAATTCCGCCTGCTCGAATACATGATGCGGCGGAGCGATCAATTGCTGACGCGCGCGATGCTGCTCGAGGAAGTCTGGAACTACAAGTTCGTGCCGGCGACGACCAATCTGATCGACGTGCATATGGGCCGGCTGCGTCACAAGGTCGACGGTCCCGGCGACGCGCAGCTCATCCACAACGTTCGCGGCTCCGGCTTCATCCTGCGTTCGCATCAATAGGGGCGCAGGGCGTGAGGAAGTCGTGCAAGCAAATTTTGAGGAAATCGAGCGCGGGGCCGATGCGCAGGATTCAGCTCATCCGGTCGAGCACGTTCCTGTGGGCCCTCGCGGTGTCGGCGGCCCTTGCCCTGTTCGTGGTCGCGCTGTTCGTCTTTGTCTATTGGAAACTCGACAACGATCTGATTGCGCGATCCGACCGGATGATCGCCAGGCAAATCGACGTCATCAGCGGTCTGCCACGGGATCGTCGGGTTAACGCGATCTCGGATCACATCGAGCAGGATTCGCGCGGCGTGCAATATGCCGGGCTGTTTGACGTCGGCGGCAGCCGGCTTGCCGGCAATATCGACCGCGCGCCGTTCCAACTCGATCTGGACGGAGTGGTGCAGGGCGTGCGGCTTGCGCCCAGCGGTCCCTTGATCAGGGCGGCGGGCCGGCGGCTCCGTGACGGTGATGTCCTGGTGATGGGCAGGAATGTCGATGAGACGCACGAGATTTCAAGCGTCGTCGGGCAGGCGCTCGCGCTGGGCCTGTTGCCGGCCTTCTGTCTCTGCGTGCTGGCCGGTGCATGGTTGAGCATCCGCGCCCAGAGGCGGGTCGAGGAGGTGAACCAGCGGGTGCAGCGGATCGTGGCCGGCGAGCTGCGCGAGCGGCTTCCCGAGGGCCACGCCGACGATCCGCTCGCGCGGCTCGCCAGGATCGTCAACGGCATGCTTGACGGCATGGAGACGATGATCAACGCGCTCGCCGGCGTCGGCAACGATATCGCTCACGATGTCAGGACGCCGCTGACGCGCGCCCGGCTGGCGCTGGAGCGCGGGCGGACCCACGCGGCCACGCTGGAGCAGTTCCACGACGTCACCGACAAGGCCATTGCCGGCATCGACCAATCGCTCGCGATCATCACCGCCTTGCTGCGCTTGACCGAGATCGAGAACAACCGCCGCACCGCCGGCTTCGGCAATGTCGCGCTCGATGAAATCCTGCGCGAGGTGTGTGACGTCTACGAACCCATTGCCGAAGACAACGGCATCGGCCTCGGTGTGGTCATCGATCGCAATGTGCAGGTATGGGGCGACCGAGACCTCTTGTTCGAGGCGATCGCCAATCTCGTCGACAACGCCGTCAAGTTCACGCCGCCGGGCGGGGATGTGAAGCTCGAATTGGTGTCGGACGGCGAGAATTCGATCGTGCGCGTGAGCGATACCGGACCTGGCATCAGCGAGCAGGAACGCGAGGCGGTGCTGCGGCGGTTCTACCGCTCCGACAAGTTGCGCAATACGCCCGGTGTCGGGCTGGGACTGAGCCTCGTGGCCGCCATCGTCAATCTGCATGGCTTTCGGCTGGTCATTGGCCCGGCTCCGGGAGGGCGGGTCGAGATTCTTGCCCGCGTGGGACGGGCGGGCAAGCCCGCCGCGTCGAGGCCCCGGATCGCACTTCCCGCAATCGCAAGCCAGACGTCGTGACGCCCATGATGCGCAAGCTCTCGATTTCAGAACACGTGGACATGTCTGAAGGCGAATTCAGCTTCTTTACGTGCAATTCAGTACCCGGTTCATCCAGGTGCTTCCTAAGTTTCGCCTATCGGTCTGAAGAGTGGGAGTGACACATGACGTTCCACGAAGTCGCCAGGAATGATGCCGTTGCAGTGCCAGTTGGAGCGCCCGCACCGTTTCTCAGCTCGTATTCCACGGCCATCAAGCGCTATGAGCTGCTCGAGCCCGGTCAGGAGCAGCAGCTTGCGCGCCGCTGGCAGGAGACGCGGGATCGCAGCGCAGCCAATGCGCTCGTCACCAGTCATCTGCGGCTCGCAGCCAAGGTCGCGCGTGGCTACAAGGGATACGGTCTCCCGCTGGTGGATCTGATCGCCGAGGCAAATCTCGGCCTGGTGATCGCGGCCTCACGATTCGAGCCTGATCGCGGGGCGCGATTCTCGAGCTACGCCGTGTGGTGGATCAAGGCGTCGATCCACGAATACATCCTGCGCACCTGGTCGCTGGTCAAGATCGGCACGACGGCGGCGCAGAAGAAGCTGTTCTTCAGGCTTCGCAGCGAGATGCGGAAGGCCACCGGCGGAGGCATGGCGGGGCTCACCCCGGACGTCGCGGCGGCGATCGCGGAGAAGCTCGACGTGACCGCGCGCGACGTCATCGAAATGGACTCCCGCCTGAACGGCGACATGTCGCTGAATGCACATGTCGGCGGCGAAGAAAACGGGACCGAATGGGAAGCGCTGCTGGTCGACGACGCCGTCGATGCGGAGACGGTCCTGGCGGATTCCCAGCAGAAGGAGCGTCGCAGCGGCGCGCTGCGCGCCGCGCTTGATGTGCTCACACCGCGCGAACGCCACATCCTGGCGGCGCGGCGCTTGTCGGAAGCCCCCGCGACGCTCGATCAGCTCAGCCGTGAGCTGTCGATCTCCAGCGAGCGGGTTCGGCAGATCGAGATGCGCGCCTTCGCCAAGGTCAGGCGAGCCGCCATTGTTGCCGCTCAGAACGCGACCGACGGCGGATTGCGCGGTCACCAATGAATTCGGTCTCGATCCAGCGCAACTAGGCAGATCACCATGGGAATTGTTCGCTTCGCGCTGCGATTGCCGCATACGTTCTACGTGCTAGCGGCGCTGATCCTGTTTCTCGGCGGCATCGCGATCAAGTCGATGCCGACGGATGTCTTTCCCGAAATTCGCATTCCGGTCGTTACGGTGATCTGGAGCTATACCGGCCTCTCGACACCGGAGATGGAGCAGCGCGTCAGCACCTATAGCCAGTATTCGATCAGCGCCAATGTCAGCGGCATCAAGAACATCGAGGCGCAGACGCTGAACGGCCTGTCGATCCAGAAGGTCTACTTCCAACCGGACGTCAATCTCGATCTCGCGATCTCGCAGATCTCCTCGGCGACCAACGCCATCCGCGCCCTGATGCCGCCAGGCATCCAGCCGCCGATCATCGTGCAGTTCAATGCCTCGAGCGTGCCGGTGCTGCAGCTCAGCCTCCAGTCCAACAGCCTGAACGAGCAGCAGCTCTACGACTTCGGCATCTATCGGGTTCGTCAGGAGTTGGCACCGGTTCCGGGCGTGACATTGCCGACGCCTGCGGGCGGCAAGTACCGCCAGATCATGGTCGACATCGATCCGAACAAGCTGCTGTCACGTGGGTTGACGCCGCTCGACATCGTCAATGCCGTGAACACCCAGAACCTGACGCTGCCGACCGGCACGACCAAGATCGGCGACACCCAGTACACCGTGCGAACCAACGCGACGCCGGCCACGATCGAGGATCTCAACAAGATCCCGGTCAAGTTCGTGAACGGCGCCACGATCTTCCTGAAGGATGTCGCGCAGGTTCGCGACGGCGCGCAGGTCCAGCAGAATATCGTGCGCGAGGACGGTCACCGCTCGGTCCTGCTCAGCGTGATCAAGAACGGCAATGCCTCGACGCTTGCCGTCGTCAACGGCGTCAAGAAGGCCCTGACGTCGATCCGCGCGGCGGCGCCGGCGGGGATGAAGATCAACGAGCTGTTCGACCAGTCCGTCTTCGTCACCAATTCGGTCGACGGCGTGTTGCGCGAAGGCGCGATCGCGGCGGGCCTCACCGCGCTGATGATCCTGATCTTCCTGGGATCGTGGCGATCGACCCTGGTGGTCCTGATCTCGATCCCGCTGGCGATGCTGTCTTCGCTGGTGGTGCTGTATTTCCTCGGCGAGACGCTGAACACGATGACGCTCGGCGGCCTCGCGCTCGCGGTCGGCATTCTCGTCGACGATTCGACGGTCACGATCGAGAACACGCACCGGCTCTGGACCGAAGAGGGCATGCCGTTGCCGGACGCGACCTTGCATGGCGCAGCTGAGATCGCGGTGCCGACGCTGGTCTCGACCCTTGCGATCAGCTGCGTGTTCACCTCGGTCGTGTTCCTGGAAGGGCCGGCCAAATACCTCTTCACGCCGCTTGGCCTCGCCGTGGTGTTTGCGATGCTGGCGTCCTATGGCCTGTCGCGGACGCTGACGCCGATCACCATTGGTCTGCTGCTGAAGAATGAGCGGCGCCATGGCGAAGGTGCGCCGTCGGGCATCTTCGGGCGCGCATCGGCCGCGTTCGAGCGCGGCTTCGAGCGCCTCCGCGACGGCTATTCCAACCTGCTGTCAAGGCTAGTGGGGCATCGCGTCATCGTGCCGGTCGTCGCCGTGCTGGTGCTGGCGCTTGGCGCCACCATGTTCCATTTTGTCGGGAGGGACTTCTATCCCCTGATCGACGGCGGCCAGATCCAGCTTCATGTTCGCGCGCCCGCGGGCACCCGTATCGAGAAGACGGAGGCGATCTTCCAGGCGGTCGAGGACAAGATCCGCGAGGTCATTCCGGAGCATGACCGGGCGCTGATCGTCGACAATATTGGTCTCCCGGCGCGCGCCTACAATCTCGCCTTCACCGACGGCTCGACCATTGGCGTGAACGACGGCACCATTCTGGTGTCGCTCAAGGACGGCCACAAGCCGACCGCCGGTTACGTCAAGAAGCTGCGGGAGGTGCTGCCGGTGGCGTTCCCGGAAAACACCTTCTACTTCCAGGCGGCCGATATCGTCACGCAGATCCTGAATTTTGGCCTCCCTGCGCAGATCGACGTTCGCACGGTCGGCTACGGCACCAACAATTTGGCGGTGGCAAAGCAGCTGCAGAAGCGTATCGCGGCAATTCCCGGTGTCGTCGATGCCCACCTGCAGCAGGAAGTCGATGGTCCGGCGTTCTATGCCGATATCGATCGCACCCGGGCCGCGCAGCTCGGTCTCAACGCCAGCACGGTGGCGACCAACATCAATGTCAGCCTCAGTTCGTCCGCGCAGGTCTCGCCGAATTTCTGGACCGATCCGACGTCGGGCATCCCCTATTACCTTGCCGTGCAGACTCCCGAATACAGGGCCAATTCGCTGAATGCGTTGGCGAACACGCCGGTGTCGACGTCGGTCGCCGCGAGCGGGCAGACGGTGCCGGGCCTCCTCAGCAACGTCGCGACCTTCAAGCGGGGGATCGTTCCCACCAATTCGAACCAGGCCAACGTGCAGCCGGTGTTCGACGTCTATGCCAGCGTCCAGGGGCGTGACCTCGGCAGCATCGCGGCCGACATCAACAAGGTGACGTCCGAGTTGCAGAAGCAGCTGCAGCCGGGCAATTCGATCCAGGTTCTCGGACAGATCCAGAGCATGAACCAGTCGTTCCGCGATCTCGGGATCGGGCTGCTGTTCGCGGCGATCCTAGTTTACCTGCTGATGGTCGTGAACTACCAGAATTTTGGTGATCCCTTCGTCGTCATCCTGGCGCTTCCTGCAACGTTCTGCGGCATCGTGACGATGTTGTTCATCACCGGGACGACGCTGAACGTCCCGTCGCTGATGGGGGCGATCATGGCGGTCGGCGTCGCCTCCGCGAATTCCATCCTGCTCGTCACGTTCGCGCGAGACGAGCAATTGAAGGGCCACTCTGCGGTCCAGGCCGCGCTGAGCGCCGGACGGACGCGAATTCGTCCCGTCCTGATGACCGCCGCCGCGATGATCGTGGGCATGATCCCGATGGCGATCGGAGCCCCGGGCGAGGAGCAGAACGCGGCGCTCGCACGGGCCGTCATCGGTGGTCTTCTGTTTGCGACCCCGACGACATTGCTGGTCGTCCCCTGGCTGTTCGCGATGCTGCGCAAGGGCAATGACGGCAAGGCGCATCACGGCGTATTCGAGGAGCAACCGCAATGAGCGAAGTTCGCGCACGGACCGACCAGAACGCGGCGAGGGGTCGGCCTGATGCGGAGAGTGACCGGATCGTCGAGTTGCCCGGCACGGAGGCGCAATCCAGGCGCGGTTACGGCGGCGTGCTGCTCGGCGGCGGGATGCTCCTGCTGCTTGCGTGCGGCCTTGGCCTTGGTGTTTGGCGGCACTACCAGGCCGCGCGTGACGTCGCCGCCGTCGCGGAGCAGATGAGGACCAACGTCCCCGAGGTTCGGGTGGCGACGGTCAAGCCCAGCGATGAGCTGATGAAAGTCACCCTGCCGGCGACGACGACGGCGTTCGAGGCGGCCAACATCTTCGCGCGCACCAGCGGCTACATCGAGAAGCGCTATGTGGATATCGGCGACCGGTTGAAGAAGGGCGATCTGCTTGCGGACATCACCGCGCCCGAGCTCGATCAGCAAATCGCGCAAGCCCAGGCCACGCTCGCCCAGGATCAGGCGGCGCTTCAGCAGGCACAAGCGAGCCGCGAGCTCGCCGGCGTCACCAATTCACGCGACAGCAATCTGGTCAAGCAAGGCTGGTTGACGGCGCAGCAGGGGGACAACGACCGCCTCACCTTGCGCGCGCAGGAAGCTGCCGTGGGTGTCGCGCAGTCGAACATCACCGCGCAGCAGGCCCAGATTCGCGTCCTGCAACAAGAGAAGGCTTATCAGCGCGTGGTGGCGCCGTTCGACGGCGTGATCACTCAACGCAATGTGGACAATGGCAGCCTGGTGCAGGCCGGGTCCACCTTCATGTTCACGATGATGCATGCCAACGTGATCCGGACCCAGGTCTTCGTGCCGCAGGACGAGGCTTTTGGCGTTGCGCCGGGCGTCGATGCTGTGATCCGTGTTCCCGAGATTCCGGGGCGGACCTTTCCGGGCAAGGTTACCCGGATCGCGACGGCGTTGCAGCCGGGCAGCCGAACGCTGCTGACCGAGATCGACGTGCCCAATCCGGACGGTCTTCTCAATCCAGGCATCTACTGCACGGTCGAACTCTCGATTCCGCGCAAGACACCGTCGCTGATGGTCTCGTCCGACGCGCTTGTCTTCGATCAGAACGGCCTTCATGTCGCGGTGGTGCGGGATGGCACCGTTCATATGCAGCCGGTCTCGATCTCGCGGGACTTCGGCACCACCGTGGAGGTGCGCGATGGCCTGCAGCCGGGCGATCAGGTCGTGCTCAACCCGATGGTGAATCTCGTGGAGGGCAGCAAGGTGACGATCCACAAGCCCGCGGCGGGCGCTGGAGCAAAGACATGATCCGGATCGTGCTCGCCGCAATGGTCGCAATGCTGCTCGGCTGCTCTCCCGGTGCGGCGCAGGTCGCAACGATGGGAACCACGGCGATGAGCCTGCCGACCGTGCCGGGGGCGATCGTCACGTCGCCGCTCAACAGTCCGGGTCCGTTTTCAGCAACGACCGAGCCGGGGACTCCGGACACGACACTGGCGCCCGTTCCGCTCGCATCGAATCCGACGACACCGGGCACGGTCGTCGTCTGCACCACGCCATTCACGGCGCCGACATCAACGCCGGTGAGCCCCACGGTGACGACAACGATGGGCTCGTCAACGTCCGGCAGCGTCACCCCGATACTGCCGCTCGTAGGGCAGGCCGTCAGCTCCACCGGAACAATTCCTGCAACGTCCCCCGCGGGAACGGCGGCACTGGTGACATGCAGCTCGACGCCCGGAGGGCAGACGGTGAGTGCTGCGACCCTGCCACTGTCGATCCCGCAAGTGCCGGTCAGTCCGGCCCCCGGCACGATCATGGCGGATGCAACCGGCGGCGGCGGCACTGGCATCGATCCGAATGCCGTGGTGCCGAGCCCGAACAGCTCGGCCTGCATGCAGGGCGTCTCGATGAACCTTGCGGCGCCGGCCACGGTGTTGCCAGCCAATGCCTCGGGCGCCGCACCAACTCCGGGCGTGTCGCCAGTCTTGCCGCCGGGATGCTGAGGCTAGTGGCAGGTGCAGGAGCCGGGTCCGTCGCCGCTACCTGCCGATGCCGAGATGCCAGGGCTTGCGGCAAGATCGCGGGCAAAGGCGAGCGCAGGAAGATCGACCTCGCGGTCGAACAGCGCAGTGAGCGGACCTACGAGGTCAACCGCGGTCTGCTGACGATCCGATCCCGCCAAAATCCTCGCCCAGGCTGCCGCGACCTTCAGCTCGTAGAAGCGGCATTGCTGCTCCCGGGCGAGGGCCAGGCCCTCGGCAAACTGTAACTCCGCGCGCGACAGATCGGGTGTCTCACCGGCCAGCAGAATCTCGCCTTTGATCCGCAGCAGATCCGCATAGCACCATAACTGCCGGCCACGCCGCGAGATCTCCAAGGCTTCTTGCACAGCCGCGAGCGCCTGTGCGGTCTCGCCGATGGCGAGCAAGCCCTCGGCCAGCGATCCCAAAAATTCCGGATTGCGCATCAGCCATCCGTTCTCGGCCCGTGCCTTCAGCCCGCTGCGCAGCAGCGCTATTCCATCCTGGTGCCTGCCCTGCAGGACGAACAATTGCCCCTTCAGGCAGGACGTCCAGCTCGTCCAGAACGCTATTCCCTCGCGCGTGACGAGCTCGAGGAGCGACGCTATCGCCTGATCCGCGCCGGTGAGGTCATGCGTCATCAGTGCGATCGGGCAGACGGCGTTTCGCAGCGCATAGGCGATGGCGAGCCTGTCATTCTCACGCTGTGCGTCCTGCAGGCATTCGGCGGCGAGCGCTCGGCTCTGGGTGATCTTTCCTTCCAGCAGAAGAACGCGGGCCAGCATGGCCTTGGCCAGGACGCGCTGGTTGAGCAAAAACCACATCTGGTTTGCGCTGTCCTTCAATCCATGTGTCGAGCGATCGAGCGACAAGGTCAGCTCGTGTCGTGCTTCCTCCTGCTCGCCATAAAAATGCGTGGCGGCGCCGATCAGGCGGCGGCCGACCGTCTCATTGGCGGGGTTGGCCGTACGCAGGGAGATCTCGAGATATCGCTCCGCGACCGCTTTGGCCGCGTCATACTGGCCCGAATTGAGATTGTAGCTCCACAGCGTCCAGACGGCCTTGAGCTGAAGCTCGAGATCGGACAGCTCCTCGGCGAGCTCGAGGCCGATGCTCAGGGCGGCCTTCATGCGATCAGCCGAGCCGGTCGTATTGAGAAGCGCGAAGCCCAGGGCAACGTAGAGCTGCGCCTTGAGCCTGGGGTTGCACATCAGTCCATGGCCGAGATGTGCGATCGCGTGTTCGATCCGGCTCGAACATTCGGTGAAGGACAGCAATTGCATCCAGACCGGCACGAAGCCGGCCGTAAGCTCGACGCCAAGCGCGGCATCGCCGCCTTGTGCGAATGCCCAGTCGAGCGCCGCGTGCACGTTTCCGATCTCTTGAGCAAGGCGGGAGAGGTCGTCGGAGGTGGGAGAGGTCTCGCCGAACGGCGCGATGAGCCGGCGGAGAAAATCCGCATGACGTCGGGCGGCCTGATCGGCATCCCCCGCCTCTGTCAATTTCTCAAGCGCGTAGGCCCGCGTCGTCTCCAGCAGGCGCCAACGCCCTTCGAATGATGGGTCGAGCGAGACGAGTGATTTGCCGACCAGATTGAATAAGGTTTCGATGACGTCCGCGCGCGACAGGGTGTCGTCCATCATGGCAATCGCCGCGTCGAGCGTGAAGCCGGCCGGAAACACCGCGAGCCAGCACAGCAATCTCTGCTCCTCCGGCGACAACAGGTCGTAGCTCCAGTCCAGCGTTGCGCGCAGCGTCTGGTGGCGCGGCAGCTGGTCGCGACGGCCGCTGCTCAGCAGCTCGAAGCGCCTGTCCAGACGAAGCAGGACCGTATCCACCCCGAGGTTCGCGGCACGGGCTGCGGCAAATTCCAGCGCGAGCGGAATTCCGTCGAGCCGCCGGCAGATGGCGGCGATCTTCGGGAGGTCTCCGGCACCATCAGTGACGTTCGAGCGCAGCGCCCGCGTGCGCGCGACGAACAGCTGTACCGCGCTCTCCCGGAGCAGCAGATCGCGATCATGCAAATCAGGATGCGGAACCGACAGCGGCGGAACCGCTGCAACATATTCGCCTTCGATGCGGAGGTCTTCCCGGCTGGTCGCAAGAACGGAGACGTTCGGACAATAGCGCAGCACGGCACTCGCGATCTGTGCGGCGGCGTCGATGACATGCTCGCAATTGTCGAGGACGAGGAGCAGGCGGCGTGAGCCGATGGTCCGTGCGATGCACGCAGCCGAGATGTCCTGCTCACTCAGGGCAAGTCCGAGCGTGCGGGCCGTTGCCGATGCGACGAGTGCCGGATCCTGCAATGTCCCGAGTTCGATCAGGGCGACGGAATTGCCATACGTCGATGCAGCACACCGCGCCAGTTCGATTGCCAGCTTGGTCTTTCCGATACCGCCGGGACCAACCAGAGTTACGGCGCGATAGGCCGAGAGCACGTCGTGCAACTGGCTCAGGCAATCTTCGCGGCCGATCAGCGGCGCGCGTGCGTTCGGCAGGTTGCTTGAAAACCGGGATTCCGCCTGGACGGTGACCGGCGCGGTTGCCTCGAGAGCGATGGGCTGGCTTCGCCATGACCCGGCAAGCGCATATCCGCGGCCCGAAACGGTCTTGAGGAGATCACGATCCTTGCCGAGCGCCTTTCGGACGGCGGAGATATGGACCTGGAGTGTGTTTGACTCGACGGTCAGGCCGGACCAGACGGTCTCGATCAGCTCATCCCGGGTGACGAGGAGACCAGAGGAGCTCGCCAGCTTCTCGAGGATCTCGAATGCGCGGCTTCCGATCGGCACCGCGACGTTGTCGTGTCGCAACTCCCTGTGCTGGCAATCGATGAGCCAGTTTCCAAAGGCATAGGTTCGACCGGCGGGCGAAGATGACATGGGGGTCCGTGGATCAGATGATCTGCCGTGATCCGGGGAACGTCATAGTCCACCCTGAGATCACCGGCCCCCCGGCAAGTTTTTGAAAACGCGAATTGCTCTCGTCTCCTACAGGGACGTTCGTTGAGGTGTCAAGAAGACGATCGCTGTCGCGTTGTGTTCGTCATGCTTCTTTGCAAATGCCCGTTATCGAACACACGAGATCGTGCTTACGATCCGCATTCGGAGCAATTCTGCTTCACGACGAAGTCAGTGGGCTTCGCAGATGACGCCGGAATCTGTGACGAGATGCCGCGGCGGGGAATAAATCGAGCTTGAAAGAATGGGGCTTCATAAGGCCGCCATTCTTCCATCCGCCAGGGAAGCCGCCCGAAACGCTGAGATGAACCTCTTCAACTCAGCGCTCCAAATTGCCGTAGCGGCAATGGGCGCTCCGGCTCGCGCGCTCAGTAACCCGAGGTCGGCTCGCACGGCGGGCGGCGGTACGGATCGGACGCATACGAACCGACGTCGGGTGCGCGAACGCAGCTGCGCTTCGAGCTGCCCGGCACGCGCTGGACCGACGCATAAGCGTCGTCGGCCTTGGTGCGGGGTGCCTTGCCTTCGCGAGCCATTGCGGGGGAGGCGATCACGGCCGCAACCATCAGGCTGGCCGACAAGAGCTTCAGTGTCGTCATTGTATATCTCCTTTACAAGGCGACGCCGAACGCCTCGGCGCGCTTCTCCGACATGTGCACGCGCGTGCCTGATGCGCAGTAGCAATGGAACGATCAATTTCGCCTTTGCACGGAGACATCGAGGCGATTCATTTGCGAGGTGGTCGCGCGCTATCCTGGCGACAGCATCTCGTCGCTATGACCATCGATGAGCGGGCCGAATAGCTCCCACTTCTCGCCTGTGAAGCGCATCATCTGGAGATGCTCGATTGGATGAAAATCCGTTGGCGATGTCTTGATGCGAACGCCGGGAATGTAGGCTGCAATTTCCATGTCGAGATCCGTCGCCACCTTCATGATGTTCTCGCGCGTGAGCTCGTCGCCGCAGCGTCGGATCACTTCGACAAGCGCGCTCGACATGTTGAAGGCGACCAGCGGGCCGCTCTCAGATCGATCTGCGTCGGGATAATATTTCGCCATGAAAGCGTGGAAGTGCTGCATGCCCGGATGGCTGTCCCATTGCGGATCAGTCACGTCCATCTGATAGCCGGCGCTCAGAATTCCGCTTGCGTTGTCGAGGCCGGCGGGCTTCAGCACCGCGCCGACCGAGACCGAGATGTTCGTCATGATATGAATCGGGTGCCAATCCAGCTCACCAAGCTTTCGGATCGCCTGGGCGGCGAATTTAGGCGTGGCGATGTTTATAAAGATGTCGGGAGCTGCCGCCTTGATGGCGACGATCTGTGAGTCGACCGTGGGGGCGTTGACGTCATAGGGCAGGCTGGCGGCCACCATCTGCGGATATTTGTCCCCGAACACATCCTTTAGCCCGAGCAGATAGTCGCGCCCGAAATCGTCGTTCTGGTGGAGAATGCCGATCCTGGCGCCGGGATGGTTCGTCAGAATGTAATTTGCATAGATGCGTGCCTCCGTCCGGTAGCTCGGCTGCCAGCCGATGGTCCACGGGAAGTGTACGGGATCGGCCCAGCGCGATGCTCCCGTGATAGCGAACAGTTGCGGCACGCGCCGGTTGTTCATGTATCTCTGGATGGCCAGATTTCCGGCGGTGCCGAAGGGAGCGAAGATCGCAAGCACCTCGTCCTGCTCGACGAGGCGTCGTGCCTGCTCGATCGTCCTGGCCGGATTGTAGGCGTCATCATACGAGATGAAGTCGATCTTGCGGCCGTTGATGCCGCCATTGTCGTTGATCATCCGGAAATACGCACTCATCGTTTTGCCGATGATGCCGAAGGCCGATGCGGGGCCGCTATACGGCATGATGTTGCCGATGCGGATCTCGGTGTCGCTTGCGCCGGGATCGTATTGCCGTTGTGCGCAAGCGCCGGTCGTGCTGGCCGCCACCGCGGCAGCAATGACGGTCAATCCCGCCAATCGTGTTGCAATGCTGGAAATCAGACTGCCATTTCCGCTGGTGATCAAAGAAGCCTCCCAATCCCGCTGGCCGTCGTGCAGGACAATGGGCGGGCATCCTCATGTAGCGCGGAAACGTTGGAAGGCCGGATTATGGATGATGAAGAAGTCTGAAGTTCCACAGCGGCGCAGGCGAGGGCAGTTCGTGTGACTGAAGAGCACCGAGCCGGCGGGGTGCGCCGCATCGCGCGGTCGCACTCCCGACAGGGTCACGGGCAGGATGCCCGCTTATTCCGGCCCGTCAGCGTTGCCGGTGAGGAGCGTGAATGTGGACGGCCCCAAACACCGGCGCCGCGCCGCCGGCCCGCTCCAGACCCATCCGTCCCGCCGGCGTCAGCGCGCCGCCATTGAGCACGTCACGGTTCGGATACATGGACGCATATGCGGCAGGCTCCTGATCTGCGAAGGACCAGGCCGCTGAGGCTGAGGATAACGTCGCTGTTGAGAGCAGCGCCGCGGCGATTAAAACCTTGAATGCAGTCATTGCAATTCTCCATGGTTGGTTGCGTGCGGAGAATCGCTTCGCGATGGTCGCTGCTCGTCTGATGGCGTTTCCGAATTTTCTCTATGGGGGATATGTAGGCAGCCTCGCGCGTCATTCCCGCTCCACATCCATCACGCTCGCGAGACTGTCACCGATGTCATTATTCGTTCGCTCGCGCGATCGTGCATGGTCGAATCGCGCGCGGTGCACACCTCCAGATCCGATGACCCAGCATTTGGAGGATGGTCATGAGACTGCTCTCACTTCTCTGCGTCGGCTTCTGCCTTGCGCTCTCGGGCGCCGCGTCCGCTCGTGGCGGCATGGGATCGCACGGATCGATGGCCGCGCCTGGAACGAACTCGCTGGGCACTGCGCTTTCGTCGTCCGAGAGGGCTAGCCACGCGGCGGCGCCGGGGCCGTTGCTCGGTACGAACCCGACCATCGACAAGGACGACGCCCGGCTCGAGAAGATGCTGGAAGGCTCGATCTGCCGCGGCTGTTGAGGCGTGCATTCACGAAATCAGCGTTGAGTTTGGGAAGATCGTAGCCGTGGCGACCCGCTACAAGCCGTTTTCGGCACCCGACATGGCGACCCTGCGGATCGATCCCCCGGCTGCCTATCCGTCGGAAGGAGACTCCAGGGACATTGAATGAAGCTGCTGGGCAAACTTGGATCTCTCATTCTCATCATAGCTATCCTCTGCGGCGGCGCTGCCGCCTTCGCATACACCGCGGGGTGGCTCTCGCCTGGACGCCTGACGCCGGAACGGATGCTAGAGGCGCTGGCGCCTCCTGGTGGCGCGGTGCCCGGCCATCGCCGAAATCACGCCAAGGGCATCTGCTTCACCGGGACGTTCGAGGCGAACGGAAACGGGGTGGAGCTCTCCCGGGCCAAGGTCTTCCAGAGCGGCCGTTATCCGGCGTTGGGGCGCTTCAATCTCGGTACCGCCGATCCGAATGCGGTGGACGCGACGGTGCGCGTGCGTGGCATGGGCCTGCAGATCACGGCGGCGGATGGCGAAGAGTGGCGGATGGCGCTGACCAACCCGCCGATCTTTGCCGTGTCCACGCCGCAGGCCTTCCATGACCTCCTGATCGCGGCCGGAAAAAAGGATCCGGAGGCGATGAAAGCGTTCGTTCAGGCGAATCCGGAATTCGGTCCCTTTGCTGCATGGGGCAAGACCGCGCCCTGGACCGGCAGCTATGCGGAAGAGCCCTATAACAGTCTCAACAGCTTCGTGTTCACCGATGCAAAGGGTGGCGACCACACGGTGCGATGGTCGCTACTGCCTTCCGCGCAGATCGTTCCGATCACGCGGGCCGAGCTCGACAAGCGTGGCCCGGATTATCTCGAACAGGAGATCACCGAACGGGTCAGCACATCCGGCCCGCTGCGATGGACACTGGTCACGACCGTGGCTGACCCTGGCGATCCGACCGCGGACCCGACCAAGGCCTGGCCGGAGACCCGGCGCAAGATCGAGGTCGGGACGCTTGTCGTGCAGCGGATCGAACCGGAACGCGACGGCCCGTGCCGCGACGTCAACTTCGATCCGACCGTCCTGCCGCAGGGAATCCGGGCGTCAGACGATCCGTTCCCGGCTGCGCGCTCGTCGGTCTACCGCAAATCCTATGATCTGCGCGCCGCTGAAGCCAAGGACTATCCGCGAACCGAGGCAGCAAAGCCATGACCAACGCTCCCGCTCGGTTTGCCCTGATCCTGCGGTTGTTGCACTGGCTGATGGCGGCTTGCATCTTCGCCATGCTCTTTATCGGAGTTGGCATGGTCTCGACGGTCACGCCGAAATATCTGTCGCTGATCCTGGCCCACAGGACGCTCGGCGTCACCTTGCTCGTGCTTGTTCTGATCCGGCTGGCGCTCCGGCTATACTACGGCGCCCCGCGACTGCCGGAAGATCTTCCCGAGCCCATGAAGCTCGGAGCGCGGCTGTCGCACCAGCTGCTGTATGGCCTCATGATCGTCATGCCGCTGCTCGGTCTCGGCATGCTCTGGGCCGCGGCCTATCCGGTCGTCCTGTATGGCGGTATCAGCATTCCGCAGCTGCTGCCCCAGAGCGACGGCATGCGCACGCTGTTCTGGAACGCCCATGTCTATCTGGGTTTCGCGTTCTTTGCCCTCGTGCTGCTGCATCTGGCGGCCGGGCTGTTCCACGCATTGATCCGTCGCGACGGCGTATTCAGGTCGATCTCGCTCCTGCCGCTGCGGGACCGACGCGCGGATTGAACCTCTGCCGTCAGCTGCGTGTCGCGGGCGTGCGATCCGAAAATGACCTTTCGGGTCGGAAAGACGATCCGCGCCATGCGCATCTAAAACCTCCGGACTTCCCAACAAGGATCCCTGACCATGACCAAAGCCGACCTGCAAGGCCCGACCGATCTCGCAGTCAATGCAAACCGGGACATTCCGGCTGCGCTGAGGGCGCTGCTCGCCGACGTCTTCGCGCTCTATCTGAAGACCAAGAACTTCCATTGGCATGTGTCTGGTAGCCATTTCCGCGACTACCACCTCCTGCTCGACGAGCAGGGTGACCAGCTGTTCGCGATGACCGATGACATCGCCGAACGCGCCCGCAAGATCGGTGGCACCACGCTGCGCTCGATCGGTCAGATCGCGCGTGAGCAGCGTATCCTCGACAACGACGCCGACTATGTCGATCCGCAGGACATGCTCGCCGAGCTGCGCAGCGACAACCAACAGCTGACGCGCGAAATGCGCCGCGTCCACGAGCTCTGCGACGAGTACGGCGATGTCGCCACCGCCAGCGTTCTCGAAAACTGGATCGACGAGACCGAGCGCCGCATCTGGTTCCTGTACGAGACCGGCCGCACCGGCCGGGCTTCGTAAGCCGAAAGGCATGCCGGTTGGCCGGGAGGCGAATAAAGGATGAACGGCCTCTCGGAACGTCTTCCGGACGGCGGCTTGCACGCGGAGCGCCTGGTTCTGCGTGAGCTCGCGCACCGGATCGACGACGAGCTTGCCTCGGCGATCGATCTGGTGTCGAAAGCCGTCAAACGTTGCGAGACCACGGACGTGAGGACGACCCTCGCTTCCGTGCGGGAACGCCTGGAAAGTCACGCGCGGCTTTCCCACGCGCTGCAGATGCCGCAATTCACCACGACCATCGACCTGGCTGCCTATCTTCAGCAATTGTGCTGGTCGATCAGCCGTTCCAGCCTCGCAGGCGAGGGGATTGCGCTCACGCTCCTGCTGCATCCGCTGAAGATGAGCTCCGAGCGCTGCTGGTTGTTGGGGATCATCGTCTTCGAGCTGATCATCGATGCCGCGCGCCGCGTCCCCCGCGACGGCACCGGCACAATTCATCTTGCAGTATGGGTGGCGGCCAAGTCGGTCGCCTGTGCTATCACGGACAACGGTTCATCCGACGGATGCCAGGATCGGGAGGACGATCCCTCCCTCGTCGAGTCCCTTGTCACGCATCTTGATGGGACCGTCGATGTCCACGCAGGACCAGATGGCACGCGCGCGGTCGTGAATGTCCCGCGCTATTCGTGAGTTTCGCGTGACCCTCCTCATCGTGCGGATCAAATAAGTGCGCGGCATCCTCGAAAGATGCTGCTGAGCTGATCTCTGTAGGCTTGCTCCCAATCCTGACCGGCAGACCGGTCATGCGAACAAGGGTCAAGCCATGACGGACATGTCGAACTCGAAAGCCTCGCTCGGAAGAGCCATCCACGCGATCTCCGGAAAATGGGGCTGGTTTGTCGCGCTCGGCGCCGGCGAGCTGATTCTTGGCGGCATTGCATCGGCGAATCTGCTGGCCGCGAACCTTACATCCGTGCTCGTCATCGGCGCGCTCATGGTGGTCGCGGGCGTCTTTCAGATCGTTCATGCCTTCTCGGTGCGTGGCTTGCGCGGATTTCTATTCTGGCTACTGGCGGGGATCGTCTATGCCGCGGCCGGGGCCATCATCCTCACCGATCCGCTTCTGGCCTCCTTCTCACTGTCGCTGGTCGTATGCGTCTTCCTGCTCGTCGCCGGAGCAACGCGGATCTGGGCCGGGTTCCACATGCGGCCGGCCGCGGGCTGGCGATGGATCGTGGCTGCGGGGGTCCTGACATTCTGCGTCGGTGTCGTGCTGATTGCTGCCTGGCCAACCATCGGCCTGTGGCTGCTCGGTGCGATGCTCGTCGTCGACCTGGTCTTTCAGGGCTGGGGCTTCATTGCATTCGGGTTCGCGCTCAGGAGCCGTGCCTCCCGCCATTCGGCCGAGCCGGCGACGGTGTGAGCCATGATGACGGGCTCGACTTTCACGCGGCATTGGGAGATCGCCTGGCGCGGCGGCCACACCAGGTCGACCTCGCGCCTGGTCGCCGAGGAGACCGCCATCGCGTTGACCTATAACGGCTCGACCCATGCGGTGATGATGGGCACGCCGGGCGATCTGGAAGATTTCGGCATCGGCTTCAGCCTCACCGAGGCCATCGTCGACAGCGCGAGCGAGATCAGGAGTATCGACCTGATCCCGAACGAGCTCGGTGTCGAGGTTCGGATGTGGCTTGATGGCGACCGCGCGGCGTCCCTGGCGGCGCGGCGCCGAGCTGTTGTCGGTCCAGTCGGATGCGGGCTGTGCGGCATCGAGAGTCTCGAACAGGCGCGCCGCACACCGTCAAGGGTGGTGGGCCGGGGAATTGCCTTCCACGCGGAGGATCTGCTGGACGCGATGCAGGCGCTGTCTCCCCTGCAGCTGCTGAATCAGCAGACGCGCTCGGTTCACGCAGCGGCGCTCTGGCATCCTCGCACCGGCATCGGGCCGGTCAGGGAGGATGTCGGCCGGCACAATGCGCTCGACAAGCTTGCCGGTGCGATCGTGCGTGAAGGCAGGTCGGCCCTCGATGGCGCCGTGCTGCTGACAAGCCGCGTGTCGGTCGAGATGGTGCAGAAGGTGGCGATGATCGGTGCGCCCGTCATCGTGGCCGTCTCCGCGCCGACCGCCCTCGCCATCCAGACCGCGGAGGAGGCGGGCATCACGCTGCTCGCCATCGCGCGCGACGATGGATATGGCGTATTCACGCATTCGCGCCGCGTTCTGCTGCCTGAAGAAGCCGCGCCGCGGGCCGGCTGCTGACCTGGCGAGCCGACGCACATGACGATGCAGGCAGCATCTTCGGAGCCGGTCGCTGCGGCAAGAGCCAGCGCGTTTGCTCCGGAGCATTCGCTGCTCGCCGCGTCCCTGCTGTGCATGTCGGCAGGCTACCTCGATGCCTTCACCTGGCTCTCGCTGGGTGGCGTCTTCGCCAGTTCACAAACCGGCAACGTCGTCTTCTCCGGGCTCTACGCCATGTCCGGACAATGGATGGAGGCGGCCCACCATCTCCTGCCGATTGTCGGCTTTCTCCTCGGTGCAGCGGTCGCGATCCGCATGCGGGCGCCGCTGCTCGCTCTCATCGGGGAGATCATCTGCCTGGCGGCGGTGATGCTGCTCATTCATCGCATTCCCGATCAGGTCGCTATCGTCGTCACGTCCTTCGGAATCGCGCTGCGTTCGGCGAGCTTCGGGCAGGTCGAGCAATGGAAGTATCTCTCCGTTGCCGTCACCGGCAATATGCTGCGCGGGATCGATCATCTCGTTGAAGGCTCCGATCGCGACGCGCCGCGCGGTGCGGCAGCCATGCTCGTGATCTGCCTGGCGTTCCTGCTCGGGGCCGCGGTCGGCGGCCGCCTGACGCTGTGGCTAGGCCCGTACTGCCTTGCCGTGCCGATCGCGGCGTCGCTGTTCGTTCTCGGCTTCTGCCGCCGGCATCGCTGGCGTGCGGAGCTCGGCTGAGTCTGCCCACACTATAGGCATCGCAGCGCGCACCATGCCATTCGGCAAAAGGACGTTCGCTCCCGGAAGCAAGCACAGGGTGTGCTTCCTAAACTTTCTTTCAAGTCACAGCACGGCCCTTCCGACGTCAACTGCTCCGAGAGGCTCGAATGACCGACTTCCGCAAAGAGACAGACAGCCTGGGTGAAGTCGACGTTCCCGCCGGCAAGCTATGGGGCGCGCAGACGCAGCGCTCACTCGAGCATTTCAGCATCGGCAGGGATCTGATGCCGCGCGAGATGATCCACTCTTACGCCATCCTGAAGAAGGCAGCCGCGAACACCAATGCTGCCGGCGGCCACCTCGATGGCAAGCTGAAGCAATTGATCGTCAAGGTCTGCGACGAGATTCTCACCGGCCAGCACCACGACATGTTCCCGCTCCACGTCTGGATGACGGGCAGCGGAACGCAGTTCAACATGAACGTGAACGAGGTGATCTCGAACCGCTGCTGCCAACTTGCGGGCACTCCGCTCGGGAGCAAGCATCCGGTTCATCCGAACGATCACGTCAACATGTCACAATCGTCGAACGACAGCTTTCCGTCGGCGATGTACATCGCGGCCGCCGTGAACGTGACGCAGCGGCTGGTGCCGGCGGTCGAGGCGCTGCATGACGCGATCGCGGCGAAATCGAGCGAGTGGAACGACGTCGTCAAGATCGGCCGCACCCATATGCAGGATGCGACCCCGCTGACGCTCGGGCAGGAATGGTCCGGCTATGCCGGTATGCTGTTCGACGACCTGGCGCGTATCGATGACGCGCTCAAGGGTGTGTTCCGCCTCGCGCTGGGCGGTACGGCGGTCGGCACCGGCATCAACGCCGCGCCTGGCTTTGCCGAAGCCGTCGCCGCGGAGATCGCGCGGCTGACCGGGCTGCCTTTCGTCAGCGCACCGAACAAGTTCGCCGTGCAGGGCGCGCATGATGCCCTGGTGCAGCTGTCCGGCACGCTCCGCACGCTCGCAGGCTCCCTCTACAAGATCGCCAACGATATCCGCCTGATGTCCTGCGGACCACGCGCCGGTTTCGCCGAGCTGCTGATCCCCGAGAACGAGCCCGGCTCGTCGATCATGCCGGGCAAGGTCAACCCGACTCAGGCAGAAGCACTGACGATGATCGCCGTTCAGGTGATGGCGAACGACGTTGCCGTCGGGTTCGGCGGCGCCGGCGGCTATCTCGAAATGAACGTCTACAAGCCGCTGCTCATCCATAACATCGCGCAATCCGTCACGATCCTCACCGATGGCTGCACGAATTTCCGCATGTTCCTTGTCGAGGGCGCCGAGCCGAACCACAAGAAGATCAAGGAATATGTCGAAAGGTCATTGATGCTCGTCACCGCGCTCGCGCCGGTGATCGGCTACGACAAGGCCTCGCGCATCGCGCATTTCGCGATGGATAACGATCTCACGCTGAAGGCGGCAGCCTTGAGGCTCGGCTTCGTGACCGAGGCGGAGTTCGACCGCATCGTGGACCCCGCCAAGATGGTCAAGCCATACGTGGCCGAGATCGAGCCGCCGCTTGCGGCTGGTGCGGCTGTCGGCTGAACGGAGCGGAGACGATGATCCGATGCGTCAAGCTGTGGACCGGTGCGGACGGAAAGTCGCACTTCCAGGAAGGCTCCATCGATCTCGAGCACGGAGCGAGGGGCGACGTGCTCAGCACCAAGATCCGGATCGATGCCGCATCGTTCCACGAAACGGATGTCGATCCGAAGCTCGGTTGGCATCCGGATGCGGCCCGGCAACTGGTGATGTCCCTGAGCGGAACTTTGCGGTTCGAGACGGTCGACGGGAGCTTTGTGCTTCGCCCGGGCGACGTGCTGTTCACCGAGGATACGAGCGGAACGGGTCACGACTGGACGATGGTGGACGAGGAGCCGTGGCGGCGCATTTACACCGTTCTCAAGCTGGATGCCGAGGTGCCGTTCCAGCCCGGACCGACCGATGCCGGCAATACGGCAACAACGCAAGGAGAAGAACGATGATCCGTTGTGTGCGTCTATGGACCGGTGAGGACAACAATTCGCATTTCGAGGAGGGCTTCATCGAGCTCGAGCCAGGCCTGCGCGGTGACTCCCTCACCGGCAAGATCGATGCCGTCAGCATCTCCTTCCAGGAAACTGAAACGGGCGGCGCCTTCGCCTGGCACACCGCGCCGATCCGCCAGCTCGTGATCACGCTGAGCGGGACGCTTGATTTCCAGACGCGTGACGGCCAGCACTTCCTGATTCATCCCGGCAATGTCCTGCTCGCCGAGGACACCGCGGGCTCCGGCCATAGCTGGCAGCTGACCGACGATTCGTCCTGGCGCCGTGCCTATGTGGTCTTGCGGCCGGGAGCCGAGGTCCCATTCCACGCCCGGGCGAAGCAACCGGTCCGGGCCTGATCGCGCAACTCACAACAGCAACGCTCAACGAGGAGAACTGCCATGCAAGCGACCTCCGAACTCGACACCGACGTCGTCCTCATCGGCGCAGGCATCATGAGCGCCACGTTGGGCGTCTTTCTCAAGGAGCTGGAGCCGTCGCTTTCGATCCAGGCGTTCGAAGTCCTGGAGGATTGCGCGCTCGAAAGCTCCGATGCTTGGAACAACGCCGGCACCGGACACGCCGCGAATTGCGAGATGAACTACACCCCCGAGCGGCCCGACGGCAGCGTCGACATCTCCAAGGCGCTTCAGGTCAATGTCGAGTTCGACCTCTCCCGGCAGTTCTGGTCCTATTTGATCAGCAAGGGAGCGATCGCGGATCCGCGCGCCTTCATCCATCCGGTTCCGCATATGAGCTTTGTGCACGGTGCGGAGAATGTCGCCTTCCTCAAGAAGCGGTTCGATGCGATGTCGGCCCATCATTGCTATGAGGGCATGGAGCATACCGAGGATCCCGGGCAGATCGCCGATTGGGCGCCGCTGGTCATGGACGGCCGGAGTGGCGACGAACCCGTCGCCGCGACGCGGATCGTGACCGGCACCGACGTCGACTACGGCGCGCTGACCCGTCTCCTGGTTGGCCATCTCGTCAATCAGCCCGGCTGCGCCGTCCATTACAAGAGCTGCGTTACCGATCTCGTCCGTGAGCCCGGTGGCCGCTGGCGGGTCGAGGTGCGCGACACCGAGAGCGGCGATGCGGGGTCGGTCCGTGCAAAATTCGTCTTTATCGGCGCCGGCGGCGGTGCGCTGCCGCTGCTGGAAAAATCCGGCATCCCGGAGGGGCGCGGCTATGGCGGCTTCCCGGTGAGCGGGATCTGGCTGCGCTGCGACGACCCGGAGATCAACAAGCGTCACCATGCCAAGGTCTACGGCAAGGCCGCGGTCGGCTCGCCGCCGATGTCCGTGCCGCACCTCGATACGCGCGTGATCGGTGGTCAGCACTCGCTGCTGTTCGGTCCCTATGCGGGCTTCTCGAGCAAGTTCCTCAAGCATGGCTCGCTGCTCGATCTCTTCGAGTCGATCCGTCCGGCCAACGTCAAGCCCTTGCTTTCGGTGGCGCGCGACAATTTCGATCTCACCGAGTATCTGGTCGGACAGGTGCTGCAATCCGAAGGCCATCGTCTTGCGGCGCTCGACGAATATTTCCCCAAGGCTGATCCGAAGGACTGGCGATTGCAGGTTGCGGGCCAGCGTGTCCAGATCATCAAGCCCGACGTGAAACGGGGCGGATTGCTCGAATTCGGCACCGAGCTTGTCGGTGCGGACGATCATTCGCTGGTCGCCCTGCTCGGCGCCTCGCCGGGCGCCTCCACCGCGGCCTTCATTGCGATCAGCGTGCTGGAGAAGTGCTTTGCCGGAGAAATGACGGCAAACGCCTGGCTGCCGAAGCTGAAGCAGATAGTCCCGTCCTATGGCGTGTCGCTGATCGAGGACGCAGATCTCTGTCGCCAGATCCGTTCCGCGACGGCAGCGGTGCTCAAGGTCATCGACATTCAGCGGCCGGACGAACGCGCGTCGCCAGTCGCGAAACGCGCCTGAGCGAAGGGGAGCTTCCCGATGGACCCGACGGCGCTCCTCCTGTCGCGGCTGCAGTTTGCCTTCACCATCTCGTTTCACATCATCTTCCCGGCATTCACGATCGGGCTTGCCGCCTGGCTGACTGTGATCGAAGCGATGCATTTGCGGACCAGCAGGCCGGTCTACCGGATCCTGTTCGAGTTCTGGCTCAAGATCTTCGGCGTCGCGTTCGGCATGGGCGTCGTATCAGGCGTGGTGATGGCGTTCCAGTTCGGTACGAACTGGAGCGTGCTGTCGAAGATGTCGGGTCCGATCCAGGGGCCGCTGCTGTCCTACGAGACATTCACCGCCTTCATGCTGGAGGCGAGCTTCTTCGGCATCCTGATCTTCGGCAGGACTCGGGTGCCTCCCTGGTTCTATCTGTTCTCGACGGCCATGGTCGCACTCGGAACGACGCTGTCGGCGTTCTGGATCATGGTCAACAACAGCTGGATGCAGGTGCCGACCGGCTACGTCGTGCAGAACGGCCAATTCGTGCCGAACGACTGGGCGGCGATCATCTTCAATCGGGTGGTCTGGGTTCGCTTTCCGCACATGCTGCTCGCCTCGTACCTGACCGGCGCGTTCTGCGTGGCGGCGACCGGCGCATGGTACCTGCTGCGACGGACCTATCGCGCCGAAGCACTCGTGATGCTCCGGATGGGCCTTGCGCTCGCGGCCGTGCTGCTTCCCGTCCAGCTCTTCATCGGGCATCTCGTCGGCGACTACGTGCACGATTTTCAGCCGGCCAAGTTCGCGGCGATCGAGGCGCGCTGGCATGACGAGCAGCCGGCCTCGGAGGTGCTGATCGCGATTCCCGATTCCACTACCGAATCGAACCAATATGCGATCTCGATTCCATATCTGGGCAGTATCATCGGCAGCATGAGCCTGAGTTCGAAGGAGGTCGGCTTGACCCGCTTCGCGCCTCAGGACCGGCCGCCGGTCGTGATCCCGTTCTTCGCCTTCCGCATCATGGTCGGCTGTGGCCTCGTGATGCTGGGACTGGCCTGGCTCGGGACCTGGCTCAGTCTCAAGCATCGCCTCCAACACAGCCGCTTGCTGCTCTGGGGGATCTTCCTCAGCTTTCCGCTGCCATGGATCGCGATCCTCACCGGCTGGTACACGGCGGAGGTGGGACGCCAGCCATGGACGATTTATGGCGTGCTGCGGACCGCCGATGCGGTGACGCCGTTCCTGACGGCAGCCGCCGCGACGGTGTCGCTGATCCTGTTCGTCGCCGTCTACGCCTTCATCTTCTCGTTCGGCACCTACTACATCTACCGGCTGCTGCGCGCGGGTCCCGTGGGTCTTGCCGGCGCGCCGCTGCACGCGCCTGCGATGCCCAACCGGCCGATGTCGATCGCCGACCGGCAACAGGGCGCGGGCGGTTACGCTCAAGCTGGAGAATGACCATGGTGACATTCTGGGTGGCTCTGCTGGCGATCAGCATCCTGATCTATCTCCTGCTCGACGGATTCGATCTCGGCGTCGGGATCCTGTTCATGCTGCCGAACAGCGAGCCGCGGCGACAGGCGATGCTGAGCGCCATCGCGCCGTTCTGGGATGGCAACGAAACCTGGCTGGTGGTGACCGGCGTGATCCTGTGGGGGGCTTTCCCGGTCGTGTATGCGACGGTGCTCTCGGCCTTCTACATTCCCGTCATCTTCATGCTGCTGGGGTTGATTCTGCGCGGAGTCGCCTTTGAATTCCGCGCCAAATCGCAGGGCTTCCGCTGGATCTGGGACGTCAGCTTTGGCGTCGGCTCACTGGTTGCGAGCTTCATGCAGGGTGTGATGGTTGGCGCGCTGGTCCAGGGGATACCCATCGTGGATGGCCAATATGCCGGCGGCGTGTTCGGATGGTTGAGCGTGTTCTCGGTCCTGTGTGGTGTCGGCCTTTGTCTCGGCTACGCGCTCCTTGGCGCTTGCTGGCTGGTGAGGAAACGCGTCGGTGCGGTTCGTGACCTGGCGCGGAGCCAGATCCCCGTACTGGCGACCGGCGTTCTCCTGTTCCTGATCCTCGTCTTCAGCCACGCGTTGGAGCAGCATCTGCCGATCCTGCAGCGCTGGATCGAGCGTCCCTATCTGTTTGTCTTTCCGGCAATCGGTGTGGGTGCGGCATGCGTGCTCGCCTCGAGCATCCTGCGGCATGACGACTATTGGCCGTTCCACATGGTCTCGCTGATCTTCATTATGGCGTTCGGCACGCTGGCGCTGTCGTTCTGGCCCTACATGGTTCCGTTCGCCATCACCATCGAGGAGGCCGCCGCGCCTCATGCCAGCCTGGCCTTCATGTTCTGGGGCGGGCTTTTCATCTTCCCCCTGATGCTGATTTACGCCGCTACCGGCTTTCGCGTGTTCAGGGGCAAGATCGAGACGAGATCGGCGCATTACTGACCACCGGTTCCGGCCAAAAAGAAAGGCGCCTTGTCGGCGCCTTTCTCGTTTTGGGGCCTGTTTCTTACATTCAGGATTTGGGCATCACACCGGGGCCGGTGACCGGCCACTGGGCGATCATCTTCTCATCGACATTGAGGGTCTGGGCGACCAGTGCGGGCGGAGTGTGCACCAGCCAGTTGGAGAGCGAGACCTCCTCGTAACGCGGTGCGCGGAATACGCCGACGAATTGCACCTCGGTGTCGCCGACATTCTCGACATAATGTCCGAGATTGCGCGGCACGTAGCCGATGTCGCCCGGGGAGAAATCCGTCGTCCGCGCGTTCGGGCCGGTATCGAACACCGTCATCCGCGCCTTGCCCTTGATGTAGTACTGCCATTCGTCGGCGTTCGGATGCCAGTGCATCTCGCGGACCGCGCCGGGAGGCATGGTCACCAGAGCAGCCGCAACGGTGGTCGCCACCTTGAAGTTGCTGCTGTCGGCGATGCGGATGCTCCCTGCGGAGCTCTCCTTGAACGGTGTCGAGCTGCCCAGCGGGTAGACGAACGGGTAGGGCGTCGCCTCGGCATTCTTGGCGACGGCGGCGCGATCCCCCGCGAGATCGCCCGGCACCTTGCCCTGGAAGATCCAGCGATTGGTGAGCGGAATTTTGGCGAAGGCCTCCGCCGGTACGCCGAAATTCCTGGCAAGGATATTCGGAGGCGTGTGGGCGAACCAATCCGTTACCAGCAGCGTATTGAACTCGTTGGCGCTGCCATCGTCGAAGCACAGCACGAACTCGCAGCCATCGTCGCTCACGCCCTGCAGCGAATGCGGTGCGCCGGGCGGGAAGTACCAGAGGTCGCCGGGTTTGACGTCCGCCACATAGGGGCGGCCCTGAACGTCGAGCACCGTGATGCGGCAGGTGCCGTAGGTCACGATCGCCCATTCCGCGGCCTGGTGCCAATGCAGCTCGCGGATGCCGCCGGCCGACAGCCGCATGTTGACGCCGGAGATCTCCTTCGAGATCGCGAAATCCGCGACTGTGACCTGACGCGCCCAGCCGCCGTCCTGGATGCGCCGCGGCGCATTGTTGAAGGAGGCCCAGTTCTGCGGCAACCCGCCGACATCGGTCGGCGGCGGATTGAAGGCCGACGGAAACTGTTTCGCCAAGGCCGGATCTTGCGGACCGGGATCGCTGAGGCTGCTGGGACTTTTTGCATTGATTGCGCCCTGTGGCGGCGCGTCCGGGTTGCCGTAGGTCGCGGCGTGTGCGCCGGAGCCGACCATGGCGGCGCCTGCCGCCGACACAGCCAGCACATCTCGTCGTGAAAACATCTTGGTTGCTCCTGAAATGATTCTCGAGCCGTCATCGCGTCGAGGCTCCGAACTGAAAATCTAGGTTCACGCCGCTGGCCCTGCTTCCGCGAATGGCGGTGCTTTTGCCGGAACGCACTATCGGCTTGCGCGAGGACGCGGCGATCGCAACTGGCGGCCACAGCGGTGCAATTGAGAAATTCGAAATCCGATTTGAGAAGACGCCTGCGGCGGAAGCTCCTCTATTTGCGCGGATCGTCAGCCGAGAGATGTCCGAGATGACCAGGAAATCCGTTCGTCCCTATCATGAGCCCGCCGGCGGATGGGGTGCCCTCAAGGCGCTCAGCGAGGCCCTTTTGGTGCAGCGGGTTCCGGTCAAGGGAGCGGCAACGCTGAGCCGGATGAATCAGCCGGAGGGCTTTGATTGCCCCGGCTGCGCCTGGCCGGACCCGAAGCACACATCCTCATTCGAATTCTGCGAGAACGGTGGCAAGGCCATCGCCTGGGAGGCGACATCCAAGCGCTGCACCCCCGAATTCTTCGCCGAGCACACCGTCACCGAGCTCGCCGGCTGGGGCGATTACGAGCTAGAGATGGTCGGGCGTCTCACGCACCCGATGGCCTATGACGCCGCATCCGACCGCTATCTCCCGGTGGCGTGGGAGGAGGCATTCGACATGATCGGCCGCGAGCTGAAGGCACTGCCCGATCCGAACATGGCTGATTTCTATACGTCCGGCCGGACCTCAAACGAAGCCGCCTTCCTCTACCAGCTGTTCGTGCGCGAATACGGCACCAACAATTTCCCCGACTGCTCGAACATGTGCCACGAGGCGACCAGTGTCGGCCTGCCGCATTCGCTGGGCGTCGGCAAGGCGACCGTGCTGCTCGACGATTTCGACAAGGCCGATTGCATCTTTATCTTCGGACAGAATCCCGGCACCAACAGTCCGCGGATGATGACGAGCCTGCGCAACGCGGCCCGCCGCAACGCCACCATCATCTCGTTCAATCCGTTCCGCGAACGGGCGCTGGAGCGCTTCCAGGCGCCGCAGAGCCCTGTCGAGATGATGACGCTGTCGGCGACGACAATCAGCTCAAAGCTGTTCCAGGTGCGCGTTGGCGGCGACGTCGCCGTCCTCAAGGGAATCATGAAGGTTCTGGTCGAGGCGGACGAGGCCGCCCGTGCCGCTGATCAGGCTGAAATCCTGGATTGGGATTTCATCCACGGCCACACCGCCGGCATCAACGCGCTGATCGATGACCTCAAGCGCACGCAATGGCCCGACATCGAACGCCGGTCCGGCCTGACGCGCGAAGACCTGGAATATGTCGCCAATGCCTACATGAAGGCCGAACGCGCCATCCTCGTCTACGGGATGGGCATCACCCAGCACGAGCGCGGCGCGCACAACGTGCAGCAGATCGCCAACCTTGCGCTGCTGCGCGGCAATGTCGGGCGCGAAGGCGCCGGCGTCTGTCCGGTGCGCGGGCATTCCAATGTACAGGGCGACCGGACCGTGGGCATCACGGAAGTCCCCAAGCCGGATTTCCTCGCGCGCATGGAGCAGCACTTCGGCTTTAAGCCGCCGTCTGCGCCCGGGCACAACGTCGTGACGTCCCTGGAAGCGATGGTCCGCGGCGAGGTGAAGGTCTTCTTCGCCATGGGCGGCAATTTTGCCGTGGCCATTCCCGACTGGCAGGCGACGCAGGCGGCGTTGCGCAAGCTCGACCTGACCGTCCATGTCGCCACCAAGCTCAACCGCAGCCATCTGATCCACGGCCGCAGCGCCCTGATCCTGCCTTGCCTCGGACGCACCGAGATCGATATCCAGTCGTCGGGTCCACAGTCGGTCACGGTCGAGGATTCCATGTCGATGGTCCACGCCTCGGGCGGGCGCAACAAGCCGGCCTCGGAGCATCTCCTCAGCGAGGTCGCGATCGTCGCGGGCGTCGCCAAGGCAACGCTCGGTGAGCGCACCGTCGTCGATTGGGACGGCTTCGTGAGCGACTACGATCGCATCCGCGACGCGATCGAGGCTGTCATTCCGATCTTCCAGGGTTACAACGCCCGCATCCGCGTTCCGGGCGGCTTCCACCTGACCTCAGCGGCACGGGAGCGCATCTGGGAAACGCCGTCCGGCAAGGCCAACTTCCTGGTCTTCGAGGGCTGTGGTGAGGATCCGCCGCAGAGCGACCCGGACTTCCTGTGGCTTAGCACCGTGCGTAGCCATGACCAGTACAACACCACGCTGTACTCGATGTCGGACCGCTATCGCGGTGTCTTCGGCCAGCGCGACGTGGTGTTCCTCAACGAGTACGAATTGAAGAGGCGCGGGCTTGTGGACGGTGACCGTGTCGACCTGATCACGGAATCGACCGACGGCGTCGAGCGGATCGTGCGCAATTTCCGCGTCGTCGCCTATTCGTTCCCGACCGGCTGTTGTGCGGCGTACTATCCGGAGACCAATCCGCTCGTGCCGCTCTACGCCCGCGATCCCCTCAGCTTCACTCCGTCATACAAGGGCATCCCTATCCGCCTCGTGCGCTCGGCCGCGGAGCAGCAAGGCCCCCAGTAGTCACGCATCCGCGCGGAGATCGGATTGCCGCGCGGGCTCCGGTGTGACGATCGGCAGCGTAAACCAGAAGCGCGCGCCGACATCGGCAAGGCCCTCGGCGTCGATCCGGCCGCCATGCGCTTCGACGATGGTCCGGCAGATCGGCAGCCCCATGCCCATGCCGCTGTCCTTGGTCGTGAAGAAGCTCTCGAACAGCCGCCCGACATGTTCGGCGGCAAAGCCCGGTCCATTGTCCTCTACTGCGCAGCACAGGGTGGTGCCGTCCTTCATGGTCGTGCTGATGACGATCCTCTTGCTATCGCGCTCCGCCTGCATCATCGCCTGCATGGCGTTGATGGCCAGGTTGACGATCACCTGCTGGAGCTGGGTGCGGTCACCCAGCACCAGCGCCTTTCCCGCGCTGGCGCGATGCAGGATGGTCACGCCGCGGGATTCCATCTCGTGCCTGAGGAAGAGAACCGCTTCGTGAACGACATCGTCGAGTGACAGCAGCGTGCGCTCCGGCGCCTTGCGTGCGGCCATGCCGTGAACGCGAGCCACGATGCTTGCGGCGCGCTTCGTGTCCGAAGCCATGCTCTCCATCGCTTTACGGACCTCGGCAAGGTCGGGCACGGGCCTGTTCAGCCAGCGCAGCCCCGCAGCACCATTGGTGGCGATGGCCGCCAGCGGCTGGTTCACCTCATGCGCGATGGAGGCGGTGAGTTCGCCGAGCATCGAGACGCGCGCGGCATGGGCAAATTCCGCCTGAACCTGCCGAAGCTTCTCCTGGGCCCGCACACGCTGCGAGATATCGATGGTTCCGACCAGGCTCGTTTCGAGATCGTTGATCGGACCGACGCGCGCCGTCGTAAAGAGAACGTCGACGATGCGGCCGTCCCATGTGACCATCTTGGTCTCTTCCTCGAAACTTTCTTCCCCGCGATAGCGCGATTCCATTGCGCGCCGGAACGTATCCGGACGTTCCTTCCAGGTATCGACCATGGAACGCCCGAGATAGCCGTTGGCGCCCCCTCCGAAAATCTGGATGGCCCGTTCGTTGGCTTCCTGAAACGACAGCGCCTCCATGCAGGTCCGAAGAAAATCGGGATGGCTATCGAAATAGGTGCCGAGATCCTCGACGCCCTCGGAGCGCAGCTTCCGAAACAGCACGACCAGCCCGGAAGCATCCAACTGCCTAAGCGCAATCGGCATGCGACTGAACAGCTGGCGATAGCGCTGCTCGCTCCGCTCCATTTCGGCGTTGGCCTTCTTCTGGGCGGTGATGTCCATCACCGCGCCGATGAACTGAAAATCTCCCTGATCGTCGGTCGCTCCACGTGCGACCACGCGAATGTGCCTGAGCGAGCCGTCGGGCATGATCAGGCGGCATTCATGGGAGAAGTCGTCTCTCCCGTTTGCAGCCCGATCGACGATTTTCCGGACGGTGTCGAGATCATCGGGATGCGTACGCTTCAGGACGAATTCCAGCGACGGCTGTGCCGTCGGGTAGAGCTCGAAGATCCTGAACGTTTCATCCGACCAGGACAGTTCTCCGCTTGCGACGTTCCAGCCGAAGCTGCCGGTGTGGCTGAGCTGCTGTGCCTCGGCGAGATAGGCCGCCTGATCCCGCCGCAATGCGTCTTCCCGGCGCAGCTTGGTGACCAGATTCGCGATCACGAGTGAGGTCACGAGAAAAGCGATGAGGGCGACGGTGTCCTGGAGGTCGCTTGCTGCAAATGAGAAGACGGGGTCGACGAACAGGTAGACCAGCGAGCTGACCGCAACCGCAGAAAATATCGCAGACGTCAGGAAACTACCCTGCTGCGACAGCAGGACGATGACGATGAGGAGGGCGAAAGCGCTCGTGGAGAAGTTGAGCCCGAGCCTGGAGCAGGCGAGCGAGAGGAGGCCCAACCCGATGCATCCCAGGACCAGAAGAGCGGCCTGTGCGAGGGGACGATCCCTGCGGCGTTTCATGACGCGAACCGCGAGTGATCACGTCCCCAGGCTCGACGGACCACCGCTGCACGCCAGGTCGGCAGGTCGAAGAAATCCAGAATAAATTCGCCGAGCATAGGACCAATTCCCGGGCCAAAGCGCCCGGCGCGTTACACCAGAGGTTGGTGTGTACCGCTCGGCGGAAAATCGGTCTTTTGCGTTTCTGCAGGCCTCTTTTCAAAACGCACGGTTCGATGGCCTGAGCCCTCGCGCGAATTGACGCAGCTTTCTCCCCGAGATTGTTGCGCAGCGCGATCAGGCAGATTCATGGCTCAACCCTGTGTCCGCTTCAGTGGTGGTCGGGGCCGATGCTTCGGCCGCCGGCGGCTTGCGCTTCGTGAGCCAGTTACCGAGCCGGTCGAGATAGAGATAGACCACAGGCGTGGTGTAGAGCGTCAGGACCTGCGAGAGCATCAGGCCGCCGACGATGGTGTAGCCGAGTGGCTGACGCAGTTCCGATCCGGTACCGGTGCCGATCATCAGCGGCACGCCGCCGAGCAGCGCCGCCATCGTCGTCATCAGGATCGGGCGGAAGCGGAGCGTGCAGGCCTGGTAGATCGCCTCCTCGGGCGTAAGCCCAAGCCGGCGCTCCACTTCGAGCGCAAAATCGACCAGCATGATCCCGTTCTTCTTGACGATGCCGATCAGGAGGATGATGCCGATGATGGCAATGACGCTGAGATCGACATGGACGGCGAGCAGCAGCAGCAGCGCGCCGATGCCGGCGGATGGCAGCGTCGACAGGATCGTGATCGGATGGATCAGGCTCTCATAGAGCACGCCGAGAATGATGTAGATGACGATCAGCGCAGCGCCGATCAGCAGCGGTGTGCCTGACAGGGACGACTGGAAGGCTTGTGCGTTGCCCTGGAACGAGGCCGTCAGCGAGGCGGGCTTGCCGGTGTCGCTCTCGATCTTCTGGATCGCCGCCACCGCATCGCCAAGCGCAACGCCCGGCTTCAGGTTGAACGAGATCGTGACGGCCGGGAACAGGCCCTGATGGTTGATCAGGATCGGCGCCGGCTTGATGACGGCGTGAACCAGCGTGCTCAGGGGCACCTGCTGGCCCGTGGCCGAATTCAGGTAGATGTCCTTGAGCGCGTCCGGTCCGTACTGGAACTTCGGGTCGACCTCCATCACCACGTGGTACTGGTTCAGAGACGTGAACATGGTGGAAACGATGCGCTGGCCGAAGGCGTCGTCGAGCACGTTGTCGATCGTCGTCGGCAGGATACCGAAGCTCGAGGCGACCTCGCGGTTGACGGTGACCTCCAGCCGCGGACCGGCATTGGCCTGGTCGCTCGCGACGTCGGTGATGAGGTTGAGCCCGCGGAGCTTCTCCAGGAAGATATCCGACCAGTGGGTGAGCTCGGTGGAGTCCGCGTCGGTCAGCGTGTACTGATATTGCGTCTTCGACAGCCTCGCGCCGATCGTGATGTCCTGCGCGGCCTGCATGTAGAGCCTGATGCCCTGGATGTGGGCGAGGCGCGGCTCCAGTCGCGCGATGATCTGGTCGGCGCTCGCCTTGCGTTCCGCCTTCGGCTTCAGGACGATGAAGATGCGGCCCTGGTTGAGGGTCGCCGTTGCGCCGCCCGGACCAATATAGCTCGCGACCGAGTCGACGGCCGGATCCTTCGAGAGGATGTTGACGATCGCCTGCTGACGTTCGGACATCGCGGGGAACGAAATATCCTGTGCGGCCTCGGTGATACCGACGATCTGTCCGGTGTCCTGCTGCGGGAAAAAGCCCTTCGGGATGATCACGTAGAGATAGCCGGTCAGGGCGACGGTCGAGAGCATCCCCAGCAGCGTCACGAACCGATGCCGCAGCACGACACGCAGGCCCCGCGCATAGAGCGCGAGCAGGCCGTCGAATCCCCGCTCGAACAGCAGATAGAGCCGGCCGTGCTTCTTGTGCGAATCGTCCTTCAGGAGGCGCGCGCACATCATCGGCGTCAGCGTCAGCGAGATGACCAGCGACAGCAGCAGCGAGGCCGTGATCGTGACGGCGAATTCCTGGAACAGCTTTCCGACATAGCCGCCCATCAGGAACAACGGGATGAACACCGCGATCAGCGACAGGGTGATGGAGACGATGGTGAAGCCGATCTCGGCAGAGCCCTTGAGCGCGGCCTGCATCGGCGTCAGGCCCTCCTCGAGGTGCCGCACGATGTTCTCGATCACTACGACGGCATCGTCGACCACGAAGCCGACCGCGATCGACAATGCCATCAGCGAGAGATTGTCGAGGCTATAGCCGAGAACGTAGAGAACCGCGAAAGTGCCGATCAGCGAGAGTGGTACCGTGATCGCCGGGATGATGGTGGCCCAGAAGTTCCGCAGGAACAGGAAGATCACCATCACCACCAATGCGACCGTCAGCATCAGCGTGAATTGAACGTCGGAGACCGCGGCGCGAATGGTGGCGGTGCGATCGGCCGCGATCGTCACCTTGATCGCCGGCGGGACGGAGACCTGGAGCTGCGGCAGCAGCTTCTTGATGCGATCGACGGTTTCGATGACATTGGCCCCGGGGACGCGCTGGACCGCCAGGATGATGGCGCGCTCCTTGCCGTACCAGCCGGCCAGCAAGTCATTCTCGGGGGCCTCGATCGCCGTTCCGATATCGCGTATCCGTACCGGCGAGCCGTTGCGGTAGGCGATGATGAGATCGTCATAGGCCGACGGCTTCAGCAGTTGATCATTGGCATTGAGCGTGTAGGTGACGCGCGGACTGTTGAGTGTGCCCTTGGGCAGGTCGACATTGGCGCCGGCGATCACGGTGCGGACGTCTTCAAGGCCGATGCCGCGGGCGGCGAGCGCCTGAGGATTGACGCGTACGCGGATCGCGGGTTTCTGCTGGCCGCCGATGCCGACGAGACCCACGCCCGAAACCTGCGAGATCTTCGGAAGCAGGATGTTCTCCGCGTAGGCGTCCACGGTGGTCAGCGGCAGCGAGTCCGACGTCAGCGCGATCAGCATGATCGGCGTTTCGGCGGGATTCACCTTCCGGATTGTGGGCGGGTAGGGGATGTTTGGCGGCAGGAACGGGCTCGCGGCATTGATCGCGGCCAGCACGTCGACCGCTGCGCTGTCCACCGTGCGCGACAGCTCGAACTGCACGGTGAGCTGGGCGACGCCGAGCGCGCTCGACGAGGTAAGCTGCGTAATCCCCGGGATCTGGCTGAGCTGCTGCTCGAGCGGCGTGGCGAGCGAGGAGGCGATGGTCTCCGGATCCGCGCCGGGCAGCTGCGCCGAGATCTGGATTGTCGGGTAATTGACGTTCGGCAACGCACCGACCGGCAGCAGCGGATAAGCAGCGAGCCCGCACAGCAGCAGGCCCGCCATCAGCAGGGCAGTTGCGATCGGCCGCAGGATGAACGGCGCCGAAAGATTCATGGGATCGCGTCCTGCACGGCGCTCTGCAGGTCGGCTTCACGCGCGGCCTTGCCGTGCAGCTCGCGAACGCGGCTTCCTTCCGTGAGCCGATACTGGCCGTCGATGACGACGACATCGCCCGATTTCAATCCCTTGTCGATCAAGGCCTGGCCGTCGGCGATCTGTGCGACGTGAACGGGCTGCAAGGTTGCCACTCCGCCGGCTGAGACGACATAGACATAGCTGCCGTTCGGCCCCTGTTGCACGGCCGAGCCCGCGACCGTCAACGCGTCCTTGCGGATCTCCAGCAGCAGGCGCGCATTCACCAGCTGGCCCGGCCACAGCTTGTGCTCGTGGTTCGGGAACTCGGCCTTGAGCTGGATCGTGCCTGTGGTCCCCGCGATCTCGTTGTTGACCAGCAGCAGCTTGCCCTCGTCAAGCTTCATCGTGTTGTCCTGGCTGTAGGCGATGACCTTCAGCTCTCCCTTCGCGGCCCGCTCCTGGATCATCGGCAGATCCGTCTGGGGCAGGGTGAACAGCATCGAGATCGGCTCGATCTGGGTGACCACGACGAGGCCGTTGGGGTCGGTCGGATGGATCACGTTGCCGACGTCGATCTGACGCACGCCGGTGATGCCGGGAATGGCCGAGGTCAGCCGCGTGTAGCTGAGCTGGACATTGGCCTCGTCGATCTGGGCCTGGTCGGCCTTGACGGCGGCCTTGAGCTGCGCGACCTGCGCCGTCTGCGTCTCGATCAGCTGCGGCGTCGCATATCCCTTGTCGCCGAGCTGATTGTAGCGGGTTAGATTGGCCTGGGCGTTCACGAGCTGCGCCTGGTCCCTGTCGCGATTGGCCGTCAACTGCTCAATCTGGGCCTCGTACGGTCTCGGGTCGATCTGGGCGAGCAGGTCACCTGCCTTGACGGTCTGTCCCTCGGTGAAGGCGATCTTGACGATCTGCCCCTGGATCTGGCTTCGCACGACGTCCGTGTTGTAGGCGATCACCGTGCCGATGCCGCGCAGATAGATCGGAACGTCCTTGCCAGTGACGGCGGCTGCGACCACCGGCACCGAAACGGGCACCGGCGCGGCTGCGACAACCGGCGCCCGCTCGGAGCTGAAGAACCAGAAGCCCGCGCCGGCAAGGATCGCCGCGAGCGCGCCGAGCAGAATGGTAGGGGTTCGTTTCACGGTGATGATCCTCGATAATGTCAGGGGTTGGTCATGCCGCTCATCGAGGTCGTGCTGCCCGAGGGGATAGGGCCGGGCACCGGCACGGTGGGGCTGATTCCGGCGCCGCCGAGTTCGGTGGCTCCCAAGGGAATCCCGACGCGCCCGACCGTTGGTGTCGAGGACGACGGAGTTGGTGTTGCTGTCGTCATGGTGGAGCAAGTGGTGGAGGAACCGCTCGACATGCCGCCGCCGTCGAACAGTGCTCCGGACGATGCCGTCGTGGTGGATCCGGCACAGCCGGGCATGGTTTGCGCGGGATTGAGCGGCGAGACGCCGGGCGTCGTGATCTCGGTCGATCCCAGCGGAATGCCGACGGGGCGTGTCGATTGCGGGTTCAGCGGCGACGTTGCAAGCATGCCGTTGGGAGGCTGCATTCCCGGCGCCGTCATTTGCGCGAAGGCTGCGGCCGGGGCCAGCCACAGAATTGCTAGCACGGCGCACGCACGCATCGAGGAGAGCCTCGGCGATCTCAAGGTTTCAGAGCGGTTCACTGTATTGTCCTCGCATGACGGAGTGCTCCCGGCGGATCGTCATTGAACATTAAAGGCGTCGAGCCGCGGGTATTCCCGGAATGCACGTCCTGCTCCCCGGCTGCACGGAGACGAGGATCGGTCCCGGCTATTTCAGGACGGCGCGCGCGTGCGCGATCTCCCGGTCGCATGCGCCGATGTCACCGGAGCGATCGGCGACGCGCGCGCGATCGAGCGCATCGAGCGCGTCCGTGAAGTCGGTACTGCCTTCGGCCTCGGCGAGCGAGCGAGGCGTAGGCTGATGGTTGCGTAGCGCGTTGAGGCTCTCCCGCTGCCAGCCGTGGGAATCGGCGGCGCCTTCGATGGCCACATCCAGCTGGGCCTGCGTTCGCGCGATGGCGCTGGTGCAGTTGTCGGCCAGAGCCGGCGATGCTGCGCACAGCATGACGAGGGCGGCGATCGGGATTTGTGAGGTGGATGTCATTGTTCGATCCTTTGCAAGCGAGCGGCGTTTCGGATGCCGTTCTGAATGACAAAGTACGGATTGAACGTATTTCCCATCCGAACGCAGGCCGTTCACGTCAGCGAGAGGTTTGTTCAATTCGGCGCGCCGCTCGATCAATTTTCGGCGTGCGAAGTGGGAAGGATAGTTATCCGCGGGAATACGCAGCAGGCCCCTTCAAACTAGCGTCGCATCATTCTGCCGGTCTTGACGCACGCCGGTAGAAAAGAAGGACGGCGGGAGAGACAGCACTCCCGCCGTCCTGACGACCTCAATCAAGGCGCATCGTCCGATCTGCCTGCAGCGTCATTTATCCCGCGAAATCGCGTTTTCTCTGTTGCGAGACTGCCCGCGCTCGTGCCGGCGCTGCAAAAAAGAAGGGGCCGTCCCTTGGGGAAGGACGGCCCCGAGATGCTCGTTGGCCCAGGGAGGAGAGAGGCTCGAGCCGTGACTTGGGGGGGCCAAGTCACTTAACACC
>JAEWBW010000438.1 GCA_023390955.1 Pseudomonadota bacterium | reverse complement strand
GTGGTGATGCCGAAGGTGCTTCAGTAGGTCAATTGACTTCGACAATTTCTGCGGCCAGTTCGGCCACTGCTCGCCTGCCCGCCTCAGTCATCCCGCCCAACGTCTGCGTGTGTGTGCTGGCACACTCCACGATTCTCCGCCACGAACCTCCGCGCCGGATATCTTTCAAATGCCTCTGGCATCAATCGACAGGCCCGTTCCAACGCAACGTCCATGTTGGAAATGGTTCGCTCACTGAATTTCTCTGAAAGCAACATGGCACGCTCCACGAACGAGTAAGCAACAAAACTTGTTCATAGAGGTAACCGCCTCACCCGCGTAAAGGGTCAACAGCACTCCCCCAATCAACTCAAGTACCCTAATCATTCGCATGCATCCCTCCGCCCTTAACTTCACCCACCCGGGTGGCTACGGACGACGAACGACATCATTTTCTTGGACTCGCGAAGCGATCCCGAAACGCGATCATCGTATGCTTCCTCTAGAGCGATGGAGGGTGACCATGTTGGCGATCATTCTGAACGCGATCTACCGGCAGTTTCTCCATGCTGTCATTCGAGGCACTACTATCCGCTGGGTGCAACGATGATCGAAGCTTTCGTGGCTCTAGCGGTCTTCGCTGGTGTTACGGTTGTCCTTGGTCGCGCCTTCGACGCCTTTCACATGCGATGAATGTCAGCAGAATCTGAATGAAAGCCGTCGCGTTGATTACCTCCTGCAGTGCTCGGGCCGACGTCCGCAGGTAAGGTGGAGCGCGCCATCGACGGCACCGACTGGGCCTCGATGTTTCCCGTGGTCCCCAATGTGTTGTCGTACTTCGACCGGTCGAGGCTTTGCCAGTAGGCGTCGGCGCGGCAATATACGCGGATGAGGAGCAAGCGTTGTTGAGTGGCGCTGGAGTTGGTACGCGCGACCACGACCATGGGTCGATCACGTCGATCAGCACGTGCATCTCAATAAGACCGGCGCCGACGTCACCTCACACTGGCAGCACGCTCAAAGCTGACCAATCGGCCCGGCCAACGTCGGCATCCACTGGAAGGCGGTCCAAGCCACGTCGCTGTACCCTTGGGGAACGGTCCCCACCGCCGACCCGTTGGAAGCATGTCGTCAAGACACAACGAATGGCGGGCTGGATAGCAAGCGTGTGCCGAGGCCCAGCGAGCTAGGAGGTCACTATGGGTGTAGCAAAATACGAAATATTTGGAAAAGAGGGCACGTGGCGTATACGCCACGACGGCAAGGCGGAGAATGAGTATGCCACGAAAGAAGCTGCGTTCGAGGCCGCAATAGCGGCGGCTTCATTGGCGCTCCGCGAGGGTCATGATGTCACAGTCACCGCACCCTCAAGCGAGACCAACACGGGTGCGCCTGCGAAATAGGGCCTATCTGGGATCGCAAGATCAAGTGCAGCCGTCGCGCAGCACTGAAGCCTTGGACCCTGACGGAGCCTCTGCGCGTTCCGATGGCAAAGGCCAAGGTGGCAACGGCGGCAAACCGAGGACCTCACGCACAGGGCCAAACGAACGTCGGTGGGCCGCGCATGCGCCCAGTCTAGACAGAGCGGCATAATGAGCGCGCACAGGATAGCCCTTGTGATCGGCGAAGCCGTAGCCGGGACGACGCATGTCAAGCGTTCGCATTAGGGCATCGCGTGAAACCTTAGCCAAAATCGAGGCGGCAGCGATGCTTGCGGACTTGGTATCGCCCTTGATTATCGCCTGCTGCGGGATTGCGACTTCCTTCAAGCGCTTCGCATCGATCAAAAGACGCTGCGGAGTTACCGCCAGCCCTTTTACAGCCCGTTGCATGGCGAGAAGTCCCGCCCAGTAGATGTTGATGGTGTCGATCTCTTCAACCTCGACAAACGCGACAGACCAGGAGGCCGCCTTCTCCTTGATCTCTTCGGCGAGACGCTCGCGCGAATTTGCGTCCAGCTTTTTTGAATCGTTGATTCCTGAAATGCGCGTGCCAGGCTTGAGTATGACTGCGGCAGCCGCTACCGGTCCCGCGAGCGGGCTCATTCCGGCTTCATCGACCCCCGCGATGGCTTCATGTCCTTCTTGCCAGAGATGTGTTTCGAAGCGGAGCATCTTACGAAGCCGCTGCCCTTCGGAGCGATTTTCAAAGCGACGCTTTTCAATCGAGGCAAGGATGGAACGCGCTCCCGCGCGGCCGTCAGCGCGCAGCAGTTCCTCGAGCCCCGACTCAAGAGGCCTGCCCTCGATGACGTAACGTTGACGTAATTTTTCGAGTGAGTACCGAGTCACAACACCCTCGACAGGAATGGGGCCGGTGATCGCCGAGCTTTGTGGCAAATATCTGGAAATCGTGTTCCCTCAACGGAAACTGCATTCACTGACGCCGCGGCCTTCGCGAATTTGTCCCAGAACTAACATCGTGGAAGGCGCAAAATGGCTTCGAGGAAGGTCCACGGGTGCATGCGCACCTCCTAACGAGTCCACGTCGTGACCGCTTTCTATGGGCGCACATGCGGCGAGGACAAGCGGGTTGGCAGTCCCCGCTCAAGCCGGGAAACACATTTCAAAAGATCGGTCTGCTGAGAATTGGGTCGTTGGAATTGCGATCATCGCGTCGGCCGGATCAGGTCCTTCTATCGCACAGGAAGCTGTTTGCGGGACCTTCACGGCACCGAACATTGTTGGGTCAACTGCGCAGGGCAACCCGACGGGCACCGCTTCAACCGCGTGCGGACCTCTTTCCCAGGCATCAGGACTTCGCGCCACGGCAATAGGCAGGGCTGCTGCATCTGGCGGCCAGGATGCCACGGCGCTTGGCGCGGACTCGCTGGCCAATGGGACCGGTTCTGTCTCCGTCGGCTATCTTGCTGGCAATGGAACCGCTGCGGGCGCTATCAGTATCGGTCAACGGGTGAACGCGTTCAACGCCAGCGGCGCTTACAGTACCGCAATTGGCGGCGGAAGTACCGCTGCCGCCGCGGCGCAATCGACTGGCGACCAGTCCATCGCGATTGGAGGATCCAATGGGAGTGGTGGTATCACCGGCGCCCAAGCGAATGGATTTTCTTCGATTGCGATGGGGACCTCGTCGGCAGCGACCACGACCTTCAGCGTTGCAATCGGAGCACTCACCCAAGCCAGCGGTCTTGGCTCAACGGCACTAGGTTTTTCGGCCCAGGCAACTGCTCAATCCGCTCTTGCGATTGGCGGGGGTAGCGGCGGCGCTGTGCAGGCGACAGCGGTCAATGCGACCGCAGTCGGTCACAATACGGTGGCAACCGCCGTCGCAGCGACGTCTATTGGAGAAAGCACGATCGCGAGCGGGACGGATTCGTTCGCCGCTGGCTCAGGCTCGTCCGCAACCGGCGCAAGCGCTGTCGCAATCGGCCATGGGGCAACAGCAGGAACAGGGGCCAACGCGATCGCAACCGGGACCGGCGCAACTGCGACTGGTTCGATTGCTATCGGCGCGGCGAGCGGCGCGGGTCTTGGCAATACCGCCGTGGGTGACGGAGCACAGGCAACGGCGGGCGCGGGCAGCTCGGCCTTCGGCAACGCGGCAATTGCCGGAGCCATAAATTCGATTGCGGTCGGCACCGGGGCGACGGCGACGGCGGCAAACTCGGTCGCAATCGGGAATGGTTCATCGGCGACGGCCGCCAACACGGTATCCGTCGGGGCAGCCGGCAATGAACGGCGGATTACCAACGTGGCAGCCGGCATCAACCCGACTGACGCCGTGAATGTCGCCCAACTGGCCGCTTTCGCGGGCGGCAATCAGACGGTGATCAACAACTTGGCAAATCAGATGAATGGTCTGCAGAACCAAGTGACCGACAATTTGCGGGAAGCGCGCTCCGGAATTGCGCTTGCGATGGCGGTCGGTTCGCTTCAATTCGATCCGCGGCCGGGAAAACTGTCCGTTTCCGGCGGCTACGGAAATTTCAAGGGCGCGTCCGGAATGGCGCTTGGAATTGGATATGCGGCTACCGACAGGTGGCGTCTCAACGCGACTTTCGCGGGATCTGACAATAAGGCCTACGGTGGCGCCGTATCGAGTTCGTTTACCTTGAACTGATCTGACGGAGCAGGACGTTGATTGCTCCGCGCGATAGATTCTGGCTTGCTGGAACAGTGGCGCTGGTTCTGCTCGTCGTCAGCCCGGTGGCAAGGTCTCAGCCGGTGGCGGCGCAGCCGGGCGCGTCGAAGGAGATTCTATCGCCGAACCCCTTTCCTCCGCCTCTGGCGCCTACTGCACCAAAGGCAAATTCGGCACCGAAACCGACGCAGCAAAAGCCGGCACAAACGGGCCAGGCGGGGTCGTCAGGCCAGCGAACGTCTCCACCGGCGCTGCCGACAACTCCGATCCCGACAAACGCCCCACAGCCCGCAGAGCTCAGTCCGGCCGACAAGCCGCAACCCGTGCTGCATGCTAGAAATGCCAACCTCGGGCCGTGTCTGAGCGCTGTCGGGAGGGGAGCGGCCGCGATCGATTCCCCGCATAGTGCGTACTCGCTCTTCAACACGACCGATCCAAAATCTCATGCGTTCGTGTCGATCGCATTGCCAAAGGACACAATGTGCGATGGTCAACCGAACGTGCCGCGGTCGGAACGGCTCCCGCTTTGGGGATGCCGCGTCGAAAGAGGCGTCTGCCGCAATTTGCGAAAATTTCGGGCTCTTCTGGAAGTTAACGGCTTCGAGGCAACAGCCCAATCCGGACGTCCCTACGACCGACCGGCAGTTTCCTTTCGGGAACTAAAGTTAACGAAGCCATCTTTTCCCGGTTCCAGGATGTGAAATGATTCGCGCGGCGATCTCTCGCGATGTAGGTTTTATTCACGGGGCTGGCTACATACTTCACGAATTGATTTTTGTTTTGGCGCGATTCTGGGCCGTAGCGGACAGACCTCCGCTGCGGCCTTCGTGCGTCTAGCGAGGTCCGCCAGCATGTTTTCTTGATCCCATAGCCGATGACCCGGACATTCGCCGCTTCGATCGCTTGGCAAGTCAGCCTACGGCTCACGGTGATCGACCTCACAGAACGAACACTTGCCATTCGGCAAGCTGTGCATACGCTGCGCACATATTCGCTGGGGACTGTAATGGGCGCTCTTCGCTGGTTTTCTTTATTCGTTTCCATCTGGCTGTTGTGCGGCTCGGCCCATGCGGAACGCCGCATGGCCCTGGTGATCGGCAATTCGGCCTACAAGTCTGTACCGAAACTCGCCAACCCCGCGAACGATGCTGCCCTAGTCGGCGGCATGTTCAAGAATGCGGGATTCGATTGGATCGACGTCAAGACCGATCTCAACGCCAGTGAGATGCGCAAAGCTCTGCGTGACTTCGGCGGGCGAGCGCGAGACGCAGAAATCGCCGTCATCTACTACGCTGGTCACGGCATCGAACTCGACGGGACCAACTACCTCATTCCGACCGATGCGGCCCTGGAAACCGACAGCGACGTTCTTGATGAGACCGTGGCGCTTGATCGGGCGCTGTTCGCCGT
>JAEWBW010000423.1 GCA_023390955.1 Pseudomonadota bacterium | reverse complement strand
GAGCATGAGTTCGTGCCGCGGCCCTGGGGCGCTGACAATCCGCATGGCAATGCGTTCGACAGCACCACGCGCGTGCTGTCGCGCGAGCGTGACGCAGCCGCGATCGCGAACGGCGAGACCGGCCGGTTCTGGAAGATCAGCAATCCGAACGAGACGAACTCCGTCGGCAACGCGCCGGCCTACAAGCTCATGGTCAATCCGAGCCCGCTGATGCTGGCACAGGAGGGCAGCTATGTGCGCAGGCGCGGCGGCTTTGCCACCAAGCATGTCTGGGTCACGGCCTTCGACAAGGACGAGAAATACGCCAGCGGCGACTATCCCAACAACCATGCCGGCGGCGACGGGCTACCGCGCTACGCCGCGCAGAACCGCAACATCGAGAACACGGACATCGTGCTGTGGCACTCCTTCGGCCACACCCACATCTGCAAGCCGGAAGATTTTCCGATCATGCCGGTCGAATATGCCGGCTTCATGCTGAAGCCGACCGGATTCTTCGCGGCCAACGCCGCCGGCGACATTCCGCCTGACCGTAACAGCCGCAGCGTGCTTGCCGGCAACGAGAAGGAGGCGGGCGGCTCCTGCTGTCATTCCGGCAAGTAGAGCCGGAGATCAGGACGGCGCGGCGAAGCGATGTTCGGGGAGCCCCTGCGCGACGCCGTGAATGGCGAGGACGTGACCTGCCTGGGGCTCGTTGCTGAGCCGCTGCGGGTCCAGGAATTTCCTGGCAGTGGTCACGTACATCGTCCTGAGGTCGTCGCCGCCGAAGCACAGGCAGGTCGGATTGGTCGCGGGCACCGCAATGACGGTGTCGATCCGGCCGTCCGGCCGGTAGCGGACGACGCGGCCGTGCGAGAAGAACGCGGTCCAGAGACCGCCGTCGACGTCGACGCAGGCGCCGTCGGGCCGCTCCTGGGTGGCGCTGTAGTCCGCAAATATCCGTCGGTTGCGGATCATGCCGTCATCGAGATCGAAGTCGAACTGCCAGGTGCAATAGCGCCGCGTATCCGTGAAATAGAGCGTGCGACTGTCGGGTGAGAACGCGATGCCGTTGGTGACGATGACGTCGCTGAACTGGTGCGTGACGGACCCGTCGGCCGTCACGCGATAAAGTGCGCCGTTCGGCCGATGCAACTGGTTGTCCATGGTCCCGATCCACAAGCGCCCGCGCGCGTCGACGCGTCCGTCATTGAGACGGTTGTCGGGACCGCGCTCGACCTCGCAGAGCTGACTGGGCGCGCCGTCGTCGGACGCGCGGCGATGGAGGCTCAGGTCCAGCGCGAGCAGATGGGAGCCGTCGGCCGTCAGGGCCTGGCTCCCAAGGAAGTTGCACGCGTAGGGAAAGACCTGATGCGCGCCGGTCGCCGGATCAAAGCTCTGGTGCAGCCGTCCATCGATATCGAGCCACCACAGCTTTCTTGTGCGGTCGCACCACAGCGGTGTCTCGCCAAGAATGTCGGCGGTCGCAACCGCAGTCTCGATCCGGTGCGCGGGGATCTGGTTCGCTGTCATCCCAAAACCCTGTTCCAGCCGCGGGCGCCATCGCCAAACGCCTCGTAGCCATCAGCGGTCACGGCGATCGTGTCCTCCAGCTTGATGAAGCCGCGCGCGTGCGGCAGCGTGGTTTCGATCGAGATGATCATGCCGGCTTCGAGCGGCTCGTTGGCGTCGTCGGCGGGATAGGGGATTGGGCCAGTCGACGTCAGGCGCGGTGCTTCGTGGCTGACGATGCCCATGCCGTGAGCGACGAAATGCATCTGCTTGCCGTGAGTGGATTGCGCCAGCGCTTCCTCGGCGGCGGCATAGATGTCGCGGCCGATGAGGCCGGATCGGATCGGCTTGCGGGCGGCCTGCTGGATCACGTCGATCTCGTCCAGCAGGTCGACAAGTTCGCCGTCGGGAGCGCCGTGAATGGCCATGCGGCAGAGGTCGCCGATGTATCCGCCGTAGTTGCCGCCCGAATCCAGCGATATGACGTCGCCGGGTTCGAGGCGCTGGTCGGATGGCGCGCGGTTGAGGCTCGTGCCCAACGTCACCAGCGCGTATTCGAAGATCATGCCGCGGGACAGCTCAGCCTGCTTCAGATGGCCGATGATGTCCCGCTTGCTCTGGCCCGGGCGGATCTGGCCGACGGTATCCATCATGGAGGCGACGACGCGCTCGGACGCTTCGCGGAGGATGTCGAGCTCGGCCGCGGTCTTGATCGCGCGCAGCTTTTCGAGCGGACGCATGGCTTCGACGAGCTGGCAATTGCGCAGCTCCTTGCGCAGCACATCCGCGGCGTCGACCGGCAGGAATGAGCCTTCGATCCCAACGCGAAGCGCCGATGTCGCCTCGGCCTTCACATGCTTGAGGGCGAGCGTCATCGCCTCGACCGAGGTCGAGGATCCGAACACGACCTGCGGCATCCAGTGGCCGGCGCTGGTGCGGTTCGCGACGCTGTCGCGCTCGTTGCGGTTGGCGATATAGACCGCCTTACCCAGATCGCCCTTCACGTAGACGAAGACGGGCAGGAACCGGCTGATGCCCACTGCCTCCATGAAATCGAACTGGAAATGATAATAGCCGCCGAGCAGGTACTGGATGTTGTGCCGGGAGGTGACGATCAGGACGTCGATGCCGAAATCGTCGAGCAGGCTGTCGAGCCTGGTCGTGGAGAAGGGGACGGCAGGATGCATTGTCTTGGGTCTCGCTGCGCGACAGTGGCGCCAGGTCTCCGACGTCGGACCGCTTGAGGCGGGCCGTCAGCCTTCGACCCAGGAGGAGAGGGCGTGGGCGACGCAGCCATTGATGTGATCGCTGAGCACGGCGCGCGCGCCGTCGATATCTCGCTTCAGCGCGCATTCCAGCAACGCCTTGTGCTGGTTGATCGTCTCTGTGCCGCGGTAGCGCAGCGCGTAGCGGAAATATTTGTCGAACACGACAGCGTGGGTGTGCATCAGCTCGCGCGAGCCGCAGGCGGAGATCAGCGCCTGGTGGAATTCGCCGTCGTAGCGCTTGCGCAGCTCGGGATCGTCGCCTTCCTTGAGCACGGTGCGTTCGGTCGCCGCCAGCTTGTGATGCGCCGACACGACGCGGGCTTCCCATTCGACGTCACCGGCGCGGAACGACTCGGCCATCGCATGATGCTCGAGCAGGATGCGGAGCCCGGCGAGCTCACGCAGGTTCTGGATCGAGATCGGCGCCACCTCGAAGCCGCGTTGCCCCTCGGCGACGACAAAGCCTTCGGAGGCCAACCGGTTGAGGATCTCGCGCAGCGTCGAGATGCTGACGCCGTAATCCTCCTTCATCGCATCGAGCTTGAGGCGAACCGACGGCGTCAGCACGCCGAAAATGATGTCGGATCGAATCCGCTGATAGCCGCTGTCGCCCGCCGACAAGGGCCGCCCTTCGAGTGAATTCATGCTCTTCGATCCCGCCTCGCGTGCGTGGCGCCCAGGTGCCGGGCGGCCGAACCATCAACGTTGCCAGCAATATAGCAGCAACACTCACCAGACGTCTCGATAAATCTCATATGAAACGTGAATTATCATTTGACCACGAAATATAGTTATGTTCTGTAATTAACCTGAGGGTGCAGCAAACAAGGCTGAAGCCGCCGTTCGCGCCCGAACGAACAGGGAGGAAACTATGAGCTTGTTGGTACGAGCGCTGTCTGCGACGGCGATCTGCGTGGCGCTGACTGTCGGCGCATCGGCTGCTGATGACATTCAGGAGCGCACGATCAGGTGGGGGCACCTGAACAACACCGATCACCCCGTGAGCCTGGGGGTGAAGAAATTCGCCGAAATCCTTTTGGCCAAGAGCGACGGCAAGATGAAGGTCCGCGAGTTCGCGGCCTCGCA